>DATEDC010000050.1:0-2405 GCA_035286585.1 Anaerolineales bacterium | reverse complement strand
TGCCCGCCATGAAGATGCCTTCGGCGGCGAAATCCACCGGGCGCAGTTTCACGTGAGCTTCCAGGAAGAAGCCATCCATATCGATGGAAAGCTTCAGGCGGCTGGCAAGCTCCCGGGCTCCGGGAGGGGCGACAACTGGCGTGCTGAGCACCAGCAGATCAGGCTGCAAGGCGAGCTCGCGGCCCAGCACCGGCTCCCAAACTCGCACCTCGATCCCGGGCTGCGCCGACCCGCTGGGCGCATCCAGATTGACCCGCGGCTTGCGGTCGAAATCGAAATGGACGAAGCGCACCCCCTGCTGGCGCGCCTGGGTGTAGAGCCGCTCTTTGAAGCCGTAGGTGCGAATATCGCGGTAGAGGATGGTCACTTCTGCCCGGGGATGCAGCTCTTTGAGTTTGAGCGCATTTTTCAGCGCCGTGGAACAGCACAGGCGACTGCAGAATCTCTCGGCTGGCCCGACGCACTGGATCATGACCACCGACTGCGGTTCAGCAGCTTGCGCATCAGGGCTGGCAAGGAATTCCTCGAATTCCAGTTGGGTGAGGATGCGCGGGTCGCTCCCGTAGCCGTACTCGGGACCCCGGTATTCCACGCCGCCCGTAGCGACAATCGTGGCGCCGTGCTGGATCCGAGCGAGCTCCCCTGCCTGATCTAAGGTGGAGGTAAAGTTGCCCTTGAAGCCGCCGGTTCCAACCAGCTCGGTATGCAGGTGAACGGTGACCAGTGGATGCCCCTCCACCCTGGCTACCAGGTCAGCCAGGAATTCCTGCGGCGAGGCAGCATGCGAGCCGTCGGTCTGGATGAAGTAGCGCAGGCGGCGCAGGCTGCCTCCGAGTTCGCCCTCGCGCTCGACCAGGTGTACCGGGAAGCCCTGGTCTGCCAGGGTCAGGGCAGAGGTCATGCCGGCCGGGCCACCGCCTACCACCAGGGCGGCAGGTCGCACCGGGACAGCCGAAATTTTGAGCGGCTGTAGTTGAGCGGCGCGCGCCACAGCCATGCGCACCAGTGAGATTGCCTTGGCGGTGGCGCCCTCCCAGTCGTTGGCGTGCACCCAGGAACACTGGTTGCGGATGTTCGCCATTTCGAACAGGTGCGGGTTCAACCCGGCGTGGCGGATGGCGTCCTGGAAGAGGGGCTCGTGGGTGAGCGGCGTGCAGGAAGCCACGACCACCCGGTTCAGGTTCAGCTCCCGGACCTGGG
This sequence comes from Anaerolineales bacterium, assembly GCA_035286585.1. Lineage (GTDB taxonomy): Bacteria > Chloroflexota > Anaerolineae > Anaerolineales > UBA4823 > DSOS01. The sequence continues at coordinate 1,205 of DATEDC010000050.1, read as the reverse complement.
CGATGATGTGGGTGATGGTATCTTGGGAGCAGGTGTACAGGTTGTCTTCGGCGTAGACGACCCCGGGCAGAGTGCGGGCGTATGCCGCCACGCCGGGCACATCCAGGTAGCCGCCGATGTTGCTGCCGCAGTGGCAGACGAACACGCCGATGCGCGGCCCTTGCCCGGCGACCTCGAGCTCGGGGGGATATTCCCGGGATTCCGCCAGGGTGAAGCGAGAAGGCGAGAGCAGGCGGGCGGCGCTGGCCGCGGCGGCGCTGGCTTCGATGACCGTCTCGGGGATATCTTTGGGCTCGCGGAACGGTCCGGCAACAAAAATGCCCTCGCGGCTGGTTTGCACCGGGTCGAACAGCGTGGTGTGGCAGAAACCATATTCGTCCAGCTCCACGCCCAGATCCTGCCCGAGCTGCTTGACCGAGGCGGAGATCTCCATGCCAACCGAGAGCACGACCAGGTCGAACTCCTCTTCGATCAGGGCCGCCTGGCCTTCATACGAGGGGAAGTAGCGAACTTTGAGATTTTTGGTGCGCGGGTCTTCCTTTAGGTCGCTGAGCCGGCAACGGGTATATTTGACCCCGTATTTGCCCTCGGCGCGGCGGTAATATTCCTCGTAACCTTTGCTGAAAGCGCGCGTATCCATGAAGAACACCTGGCAGAGCATCTCCCCGCTGCCGTCCCCCGAGCGGGCTTCGGCGCGGGCATGCTCGATGGTCATAATGGCTTCTTTGGCGGCGTACATGCAGCAGACCGAGGAGCAGTAATCGTGGCTCTGGTCGCGGCTGCCCACGCACTGCAAGAAAGCGATACGCCTGGGGCTGGCGCCGTCGGCAGGCCGCCGGATATGACCGTTGGTTGGCCCGCTGGCGGAGAGCATGCGCTCATATTGCAGCGCCGTGACCACATTGGGATAGCGCCCCAGACCGAACTCTTCCGCCAGGTAGGCGTTGTAAATCTGGTAGCCGGGCGCCAGGATGATCGCACCGACATCGATCGTCTCGGATCGGGCGACTTCATCGTGATTGATAGCCTCCCGCCCGCAGGCGAAGACGCAGCTCATACACTCAGAGCAGATGCCGCACGCCAGGCAGCGAGCGGCCTCGGCCTGGGCGCGGCTGTCGTCGTAGCCGCCTTCTACCTCGGCAAAGTTGTCTAAACGCTGCTCGACGGGCAGCTCAGGCAGGGGGACGCGCGGCTGGAGGCGGATT
>DATEDC010000049.1:0-2577 GCA_035286585.1 Anaerolineales bacterium | reverse complement strand
CGTGCAGATCATCTCTATCCCACAGCAGGCCAGGCCAAACATCATCGGCCACAACGACGAGCGCCTGCCCCAGTTATAAATTTTATCCAGGGTGGTGATGGCCACCTGTCCTTGCATTTCTGGTGGAACATCATAACCAGGCGAATTGAGTTCGTCACTCATGGGGGATTTACCTCCTCAAACCATTCTAGGTAGATCGACATTAATATTGCATCATTCGCCAGCATTGGGTCATCGCCAAATTCAGGCAAATCGACCGTCCAGCGGTAGATCATACCGAGCGAGACTTCTTCGAGACACGCCTTCGGGTGCTGCCGCTTCAGCCTCAAGGCGATGGTGTAGGAATCTTCCCAGGTCAACAGGTTTTCCATACTCAATCTCACGCACACCGCGCCAGTCACAGCATCTCCCAGAGCACGCAGCGGCGGCCTCTCTAAAGTATTATACCCTCATCCGGGGGTCTGTCAACCCGGATAAAAGAAAATATATATTTGCGAAAATAATTTCCTGGGGTATAATGTGGCTGTGAAAAGCACCCGGCAGCTCATTCTGGATCATTTGAGAAGCAAGCAGGTCGCCTCCGCTGCAGAACTCAGCCGCCTGCTGCAGGTCACTCCTGCCAATGTCCGTCACCACCTGGGAATCCTGATTTCAGAAGGCGTGGTTAGCGTCATCGGCGAAAGACCAGCCACTGGCCGCGGTCGACCTGCCCTGCTCTATGCCTTGAGCGGACAATCCAGCCGGCATAACCTGGACCGCCTGTGCAGCGCGCTGCTCAATGAAATTGCCAATCCACAAAAAGCCGCTTCCCCCACTGAAAGTTTGCAGCGCGTAGCCCAGGAGCTCAGCGGGGAAAGCCAAAATCCGCCCGGCAATCTTACCCGGCGGCTTTACCAGGCTATACAGCGGATGAACGAGTTGAATTACCAGGCGCGCTGGGAAGCGCGCTCCGACGCCCCCCACGTCATCCTGGGGCACTGCCCCTACGCTGCGATTTTGTCCGCTCATCCCGAGCTCTGCCGTATGGATGTCCTGTTGCTCGAAAATCTGCTCCAGTCGCGGGTTGAAAAAGTCGCCCATCTCGCCCGGGACGATCGCGGCCTCACCTATTGCATGTTTGCGCTCAAAGAGTAGCCTGCACGGCTGTCTTTTCCTATCAAAATCGCTTCTCCCACCATGCGGCCGGTGGTCTGGTCATTGATTTGTGCGATTTCATCCCTGGAGTGATAGCCAAACGGATGGCCTACCTCTGCCGATGGCCGGACGGTCGTGTCCATCACGATAACGCCGCGCTCCATCTCTTGGTAAGTATCTCTGGCGAACGGTCAGATGTTACCCAGGTTCTCCCCGATCCACTCGAAGTCCCCTGGGCGCTTGCGAAGCGCCAATGCGTTAGCGAGGCGCCCAGTCGGGGATTTGTTGTCTATCCCGTTCGACTCCCATCGCTTTCCCCCTTTTGGATGTATATCCTGACGATAGCAGGAAGGTGAACCGATTTTCAACCGGTATTGGCTATGGTTTTGAGTGCAATTTTCTTGAACGAAATTCAGCACTTATCAGGCGGTTAGCGCGACGGGCGCTGAAAGATAAGCGGTTGCAGGTAGCGGTGATGAAGTAGTGCGCGCCGCCATGGGACGCATCGAGCAGCGCTTGGAATTGGTGGAAGAACATGAGCCAGCCTTAGAACCGATTGGTGAAGGCGAACGCGGTAAACTTCTGGCGCTGGCAGAGAGACTAGCCGAGCCGGTACTGAACTTCGAGACGCGTCTGGCGTTGGTGGCTTTGATACGCGGAGTGCTGAACGATCAAGACACGACTCAGGTAGATTGGATCCCACCGCCTGTTCTGGCTGATGCAGAAATTGTTTGATTGAACATATTCGGTTGGTAAGGTGCCAGCCTGAGCTCAATGGCTGCTCGGGTCGTGTTAGAATCGCCTCGTTCGCGGGAGGATAGGGCAACGCAGGGAAGGACTACAGCTAATGCACCATCGACGAGCAAATCGCTCACGGTTCAGATAACCCATCCCACCCATCCGCTTTGCGGCCAACATTTCAGCGTGGTGCCTCTCTTTGGGGGAAAACCGGATCCCACTCAGATTCTAATCGCTCTTCCCAACGGAGAACAGCGTCTCATCCCATCGGCCTGGACAAATCAAGTCACGCAACCCAGCTATCCGCCCGGGGTGTGCTTTCTGCCCGAGCGGCTGTTGGCTTTGCGTCACCGTCTGGATTGCCTTTTGGAGAGAGTGAGCGAGCAGGCTATCCTCATGGCTAACGATATCGCCCGTGATGAGCCAGGAGGTAGCCATGCAAACCCCAGCCCCGACCCTTTGGGAACAGATGAGCCACGAGCAGCGCGCCCGGATCATCGCCATTCTGGTCCAGATGCTCTTGCATCTGCTCAGCCAGTCAGCGGAGGCCGGCCATGATCTCACCTAAGAACCCGTAAATAAATAACTCCGCGGATTAATTCTTTACGGTTTATCCTGCTATATAATGGCGGAACACTCGCCATCGAGAGGAGGATGAACCCGGTGGACCTTCAAGTACACGAATGTCAATGTTTGAACTGCCAA
>DATEDC010000048.1:0-7154 GCA_035286585.1 Anaerolineales bacterium | reverse complement strand
AGGTTGAGCGTGCCCTGCTTCGCGCCCTGCCTCCAGGACTGCAGGTAGAGCAGATCAGCCAGGTCGAAACACAAGCGCCCGGCTTGCAGGCTCGGCTTGTCGCCGCTGAATACCTGGTAACACTGAACCAGCCGTATTCTGACCTGGATGCCCGCTTGGAAAAAGTGCTTTCCGTCGCCAGCCTGCCTCGCGAGCGGCGGGGCAAGCCCTATGATCTGCGCCCGCTCATCCTGGATCTGCAGCGCCAGACGGATGACCCCGAGGGCTGCCAGCGTATTTTGATGCGTTTATCTGCCCGAGAAGGCGCCACGGGCCGCCCGGAGGAAGTCCTCCTGTGCGCAAACATCGATCCGTTAGCGGCCTGCATCCATCGTACAGGCCTGAATTTTGTGGATTGATTGATCCAGCTTGCACTCACTTCCGATAAAAAATCACCCTGCCATACCCCCTGGCAGGGTGATTTTTTGTTTATTTCTTGTTACCAATCTTTATCGGATTCTGCATCCCAGCTCGTTTGCCTGAGCCAGCGGGTCAATGGTGCCGGACTGAACCATGGCGATGACCTGGGCTACGGTATACGGATAGTTTACCGCCGGATGCGCTGCGCTCAGCAATGCCGCTGTGCCATGGCGCGCCAGCCGGTTTATCCCTCCGCCGCCCTGCCAGATGGCATCACCGAGCGTGTAGGCTGGGTTGAAGTAGCTCGTCCCGAACACAGTATCAAAGATATTCGTTGGAGCATAACCGGTGGGAGGCCAATCCTCATAGTGGTTCCGCCAGAATCCGGGCGTGCACCCTTCACCGCCTGGCGGAGGTTCACAGGTAACCGTCCACTTGCCAGCCGCCTGCCTGCCCCCTACGACGATATTCACCACGAACGTCATCGTTCCAGCGATGGACGGATAGGGGAAAGGCACCGATATGCTGCTAGAAGCGCTCCCACTTCCGAGTAGATGCATCCAATTCGTTGTGGCATCATAGCGGAAGAAGGCGTAAGTGAAGGCAACGTTCCCCGGGTTATCGAAAACGATGAGATCCGAGGGATTACAGGATACATATGAATTGGGTATTGTGACAGTCACACCACCCAGGCCGAATGAACCGGCTAGAACGGTTATGGGCAATGCGCCTACCAGAATTGCCATAACGATGGAGATGACCAAGGTACGCCTGCTGTTTTTCATAATTTTTATTCCTCCTGATTACCTTTATGAAGTTGGGAGTTATTTACGCGTTGATTGAGCCAAAAGATGCCTTTCGCCCTTTTTTTATCATCGCCTCCTTTTGTAATTACAGCAGTGCTATCTCGGTCGATGTATTCCCTCAGACCCGGACAGCAACAAAATCACTGAAAGAACGCATTCGATCTTAACTCAATCTTAACTCATTTTACAACAATTTTAAAAAAATACAAGTTAGAACTGCAATGAAACTCGGCATTTTTCCTGACAGAATCCTGACATTTTTTGGATACGTTATATCCAATTCCGCATACACACATTCCGGATACCCAATTCGTGCAGGGTGTAAGCGTCGCCAATCACGAACAGGCATCCTTTTATTCCGTCTACAAAACCCTCCTCGCCTCAAAATCTCGTGGTAAAATCCTGGCGAAATCTCATCGCCCCCATAGCTCAGAGGATAGAGCGCTGCCCTCCGGAGGCAGAGACCCGCGTTCGAGTCGCGGTGGGGGTACAATTCAGGCCCAATCTCCTGAGGCAGTCAGGAGATATTTTTTATTCTTCAAGAATATCAATGCAGGGAATATGGACATCCAAGCAATGACGCCAGTCTGGGAGACTGTCCTACAGTATCCTGGTGGCGTTGAAACCGCGGAAATAGCATTTTAAGAATTCGGGCGAAAGCCAGGAACCCTGTATAATAAACGCCGGGATCCTCGTCTGAAAAGGTGAACAATCATGTACAAGATTCAAGCCATTCCCATCTCTCCCGGCATCGCCTTTGGTCCCGTGTTGCATTACACCAGCCGAGAAGTCAAGGCGAAGCGGCGCGACAACTCCAATCCGGAACAAGAGCGCCTCCGCCTGAAAACCGCATTGGAGAAGGCTGCCATCCAGCTTCAGGAAATTCGCGCCCGGGCAAGCGAGCAGGTAAGCGCAGATGAGACACTGATTTTCGAGGCTCAGGGAATGTTCCTCAGCGACCCGGCTTTACTCGATCAGGTATTCGAGCGAATCGACGCTGAGAGGTGCAACGCCGAATATGCCTGGCATGAGGGCATTGAGCATTTCGCCGAGATGCTTGCAAGGCTGGAGGATGAATATCTGGCGTCGCGAGCCGCAGATGTGCGCGATGTAGGCCAACGAGTTCTGCGATTGCTCGCCGGAGTCAGCGATGAACCGCACATGCTTGCCCAGCCAGCGATCATCCTGGCGGACGATTTGACCCCTGCGGATACCGTCATGTTCGATAAATCATTCGTCCTCGGTTTTTGCACTGCCCAAGGCGGTCCGACCTCCCACGTAGCCATTCTTTCACGCGCCTTGGGCATCCCAGCGGTAGTGGGAGTCGCTCCCTGGATGAACATACTCGCCTCCAGCCGGGATATTTTGCTGGATGGCGATACGGGCGAATTGATCGCAGATCCTGTTAGCGAACAAATCGCTGCGTTTCAGGCCAGGTCTGAGCGAATGCAAAGAGAATACAAAAAGGCTCTGACAAAAGCTCACGAACCGGCTATAACCCTCGATGGCAAAGCAATCGAAGTAGCTGCCAATATTGGTTCACCTTCCGAAGCTGATGAGGCGCTGGCGATGGGAGCCGAAGGGGTTGGCTTATTCCGCACTGAATTTCTTTTCCTGGACAGGGAAACACCGCCTTCTGAGGAAGAGCAGATTCAGGCGTATCACCTGGCATTGCAGGCGTTAGCTCCGCGCCCTGTGATCTTCCGCACCCTGGATATCGGAGGTGATAAACCTGCCCCTTACCTATCCTTGCCTAGCGAATTGAATCCATTCCTGGGGTTGCGCGGTGTTCGCCTGTCGCTTGCTAACCCGGATCTCTTCGCCACCCAACTTCGCGCGCTGCTCCGGGCTGGCTCCGGTTATCCCGTGCGGGTGATGTTCCCGATGGTGGATTCTCTTGAGGATGTGCAGGCAGCACGGCGAATATTCGACCAATCTCGAAAAGCCCTGGTAGACGCCGGCCTTCCGCATGCGCTGGATATTCAAATCGGCATTATGGTCGAAGTCCCCTCCGCCGCGCTTATAGCTGATGTGCTCGCCCAGGCAGTGGACTTCTTCAGTATCGGCACGAACGATTTATCCCAATACACATTAGCAGCCGATCGCACCAACGCCGCCGTTGCCAATCGCGCCGACGCTCTGGATCCGGCCGTGTTGCGCCTGATCCAGATGGTTATTAACGCTGCTCATCAGCAAGGCCGCTGGGTGGGGCTGTGTGGAGAGTTGGGCGGCGACCCGCTGGCTGCCGCTGTTTTAGTTGGTCTGGGTATTGACGAGCTCTCTATGAACTCACGAGCTATCCCGCTCGTAAAGGCTGCACTGCGCAGAATAACTGTCCGCAGCGCAGAACAAATAGCTCATAAGTGTCTGGAGCTGTATAGCGCAGCCGAAGTGCGCCAATTCCTGCGCGAAAAATTGCCCGCCAGCTCACCCAGCAGAGAGAACAGCCATTAAAAAACAGCAGCCCGCAGGCTGCTATTTGACACTCGCCCAAGTGTCAGATCATATTGTACAATCATATGGATCATTATCACCTTACGTTCATGTAAGATGCCGTGTTCCCAACAGGATTGTCAGGTCTTTGTCAGTAAGTTCTGACTTTTCAGCCCCATATGTAGGCACGACCGCTCTGCGCGCCCCCATATATATGGTATTAATCGCGCTGCTGTGTGTAGCTTGTCAACAGGCTATATCTTATCAGGGCAGGTCACCTGCTGCCAACTGGGCTTACACCGATCTGCGTATCCTCGATCCCGCCGATGCCCCACTGGCAGAGCAAGATATCCTGGCAGTGTATGAGCGCAAATTCCTGGCTGGAAACCAAATGCAGCTGGAAATCCGCCTGGATTTTCTCTCTTTGTCTACACGCAGCCAGGCGGATATTTACCTGGCTATCGATCATGAATCTGGTGGCTCGCAGGATTTGCCCCTGGATGAGAGGGATCGTCCGGCTCAGGCAGACATCCACTGGGACACCTTGCTGGTATTTCCTTCCCGTGCTCCTCTACTCGGGCAGGATATGCATGGCAAACCACGCCCAAACCTGGCCTTGCGGGCGTGGCAAGATCCTATCCAGGATACCATCAACATAAATTTTAACCGGGACAGCCTGCCTTCGGGTTTGATTGACTGGCAGATGCAGGTATTTACTGCCTCGCCGGAATCCAGGACAATTGTAGACCGGGTAAAACCAGTATCCCTGGATGGTCGACCGCCTGCCCAGGCTGGGGTTTTATTTGCCTTTTGGAATTCCTTTCCCGCCTACACACCTGCCCAGGCTGTCAGGCGATGGGCTGGCGCTCATACGGGTCCGCTGGGCGGCAGTCACGGATTGGCGTTTTTATTGCGCTCCAGTCAGGAGTACAACATTCCGGTGACGCTGCTCGATCTGAGCTCGCCCGTCTCGCTTGCTGCCTTAGATTATGCCGGTGGGTTGGAGCTGGTTCAGAAACTCGCCGCCCAAGAGCAGCTTATCCTGCCAGCCCATATTCCACTTGGATTTGGAGACCCGACCTCCGCTTATCACACTGCTCCAGCCTGGCTTTTGGAGCACGGCTTAGAGAGTAGCCTGCAGTCGGCTCGCAATTTTGGACTGCCAACAACCCAATTCGTCTATGCGTTTCCTCAAATCGGATTTTCGGATGAATTCCTCGGCGTCTTTTCGCCCGTTGATAGTCCATCAGATCGGATGAAACCAGTGGAGGTGCATAGATTGGGACAGTTGCGCGTGATCCCCATTCCTGCGGGGCTGCCAAATGAGCAAGCTACACTGGATGGGCCTTCGATAGAAGTGCGCAAGGCGCTGATCGATGCAGCAATTGGCGCTGATCCCTCCAAGTCTCCGCAGAAAGCAGTTTTTCTAGTGCTCGGAGGCGATTTGACCCAATCCACCTGGGGCGAACCTCGCCGGGCGCGGGCGACCTTCGAATATATACGCGCTCATCCCTGGATTAAACCTTTGCATGCATACGACTTGCTAACCCTGGCAGCGGTACCATTTGAGCGCCAGGATTACCCCGAAAGCGGGCAGCCGCTTTCTATCCCTCCTCTCGATCTGCCCAATGCCCCTGCCGATGGAAAGCTGGCCCAGGCTGCCTGGCAAACTTTCCTGGCCTTGAATGCCCCGGTAGCGCCTTCCTCCCCAATGCTAACGGGACTGCGGATGAACTACCTCGGGCAGGTTGGCGCCTTGCTTACTGCCTCCGATTGGGAAATGGTCCCCAGGCCAATTGCCTCCTGCCAGACAGATCCGGACCTGGACAGTGAGAGGGAATGCATCCTGGCTTCGGAGAGCGTATTCACTATCTCCGAGATCCCGGAAGGCAGCCTGGTTTATGCTTTCGTGCGCACCGCATCCGGAGTGCATCAGATCATCGGACCTTCCTCCCAGTTAGCGGTTGGGCTCAGCGATCCGGCCAGTTGGAATCTCGAAATGGATGAAAGGGCAGATCCTTCCGTGATGATGGGAGCTTTCGCCGATGCGAATGGCTCATATCTGGCCGAAATACAGGAGGACAAACTCGTCTTTAAAAATCAAACCAACGTTAAGATCTATTCCTTGACTCCCACTGGCGTGACTCTCACCTACGTCAGCCAGGCGCCATCGCCTTTGCAGATCCCAATTCTTCTGGATCCCTGGGATCGATATACACCGGGTTGGGGAGAGCGATATTACCTGAATCGAACCCCAGATGGCGTCTCCTGGAGCCTGGAAGGCGGAATAACGGTACAAATTATTGCGAATGCGCCGCTTGAAATCGCAGCGTTCACAGACACCCGCTCGCGGATGGGTCTGACCGAAAACCCAAATTTCGATTACCCCGCGGGTCATTATCTGCCTTTTCCAATGGCTTTGGTTCAATTAGGCGTCAGGACAGATGTGAACGTAACCATCGAGGTCAGAGATTAATCTCTTATTCCTCAGCTCTTTTGCAGCCACAAGGCCAATATCGCTGCCGCCAGAGTGATGCCAGCAGTGAATTGGAAAAGTACCGGGAATCCCCACAGGTCTGCCACAGGACCACTCAGCAGGGTGCCCAAGGCGCCGCTGGTGAACATAAAGCCCAGGATCAGCCCTGAGGCGAGCGCCATCCCGCCTGGGATTATGCGCTGTGCGAGCACTACAATAATGGAATGGGTAGCCCCGGTCAACGCGCCTGCCAGCGGGATCAGCAGATATAAACTGGGCGACCAGCCTACAAGGGAAACGAAATACAGCGGTATGCCTGCCAGGGTAAGACCGATAAACGCAACCTTGCGTTTCCCGTATCGATCTGCCAGCCTGCCCCCCAACAGGTTGCCCAGCGCTGAACCGCCCATGAATAAGGCGGCAATCAACCCATAGGTGGCCGCGCTCTGGCCCATATCGCTCAGGTATTTGGGGATAAAGGTGATCATATTCTGTTGCGCCCATGCCTGGAACGCAGCCAGCAAAGCAAAAAACAGCAGGGTCGCGCCTGTTTTAGGTCGATCCACTGAGTGAAGGAGGGCTTTGGGATCATTTTTCTGTGCCCTCACAGCGACTGCCGGTTTTCGCAACTGGCGGGCAGCGAACAAGCCTGCCGGGATAGCCAACACGGCGAACGGTAACATCCCCACTAGGTTGTATTCTTCCAGCATCGGACCAGAAACCACCGGTCCAAAAAACAAGCCCAACTGACCGAACACGAAGAAATATGCCGCCGCTGAGGTCTCATGTCCAGAATAATGCGTCCGGCCGCGCAGCGTCGCCTGCATCGTTCCTGCCGGGTGAAAAGCAGCCGATCCCAGGCTGGCAAGCACCAGGAATATCAGGGACGTTTTGCTCGAGATCAACATGGCTGCTCCATAAAATGCCGCCATCCAAAAAATCCCCACCGACGCTACCCAGCGCGGCCCGATCCGATCCGTCAGCCAGCCAAAGATGGGTTGGGTGAGGGAACCGCTAACCACGTAAATGGTGCTGAACAC
>DATEDC010000047.1:0-12943 GCA_035286585.1 Anaerolineales bacterium | reverse complement strand
GCAGCTCGCCCAGGTGGCGAACTACCCGTTTAGCACGATCAAGCCCAACCGCGCCATCGTGGCGCTGCCCGACCCGCGGGTTGAGAAGCTGGCCGCGCTGGTCAAAGTGCCCAACACCATCCACGCCACGATTGAATTCGTGGATATCGCCGGGCTGGTCGAAGGCGCCAGCCAGGGCGAGGGCCTGGGCAACCAGTTCCTGGGCAACATCCGGGACACCGCCGCCATCCTGCACGTGGTGCGCTGCTTCGACGACCCTAACGTGGTGCACGTCAGCCCTACTCTCGACCCGCGCAGCGACATCGAGACCATCAACCTGGAGCTGATCCTGGCCGACCTGCAGCAACTGGAGCGCAAGATCGAGCGCCTGGGCAGCCAGGCCAAAGGCGAGCGGAAGATACAGCCCACCCTGGAGCTGGCCCAGGCGCTGCGCGCTCACCTGGGCGCCGGGCGCCCGGTGGCCGGCTACCCCGACCAGGAGAACGAAAATCTCAAAGCCCTGAACCACGAAATGCGCTTCCTCTCCGCCAAGCCGGTGATCTACGTGGCCAACGTGGACGAGACCGGGCTGGCGGATGAGAACGTATACGTCCGCCTGGTGCGCGAGGCGGCTGCGGCGCAAGGGGCCGAGGTGGTGGTCTTCTGCGCCCGGCTCGAAGAGGAGATCCAGGGGATGAGCGCCGAGGAGCAGCGCGAATTTCTGCAACTGGCGGGGGCAGAAGAAAGCGGCCTGGAGCAGGTCATCCGCAAGAGCTTCGCCAGGCTGGGGCTGATCAGCTTCTTCACCAAGAACGAGAACGAGGTGCGCGCCTGGAACGTCCCGCGCGGCACGACCGCGCCCAAGGCCGCCGGAGTCATCCACACCGACTTCGAGCGCGGCTTCATCCGCGCCGAGGTGGTCTCCTACGAGACTTTCGCGCGCTGCGGCAGCGACGCGGCGGTGCGCGCCGAGGGTCTGCTGCGCCTGGAGGGCAAGGATTATATCGTTCAGGATGGCGACGTGATTTTCTTCCGCTTCAACGTGTGAGGGCGATGAACCTGTACCTGGGCTGTCCTATCTGGGCATATAAAGGCTGGGTCGGCGACTTCTACCCATCGGGGACCAAGGCCGGCGACTATTTGCGGGAATACGCCCGGCGGCTAAACACGGTGGAGGGCAATACCACCTTCTACGCCGTCCCCTCGGCGGAGACACTGCAGGGGTGGGTCGCCGCCACACCCGAGACCTTCCGCTTTTGCCCCAAGCTGCCGCGGACGGTCAGCCACGCCGGCAAGCTGGCGGGGAACATCCCGCTGGCGCGCCAGTTCGCCGAGACCATGAGCCAGCTCGGCGAGCGCCTGGGACCGATGTTCCTGCAGCTCCCACCGCGCTATCCCCCGCAACTGCTGGAGGACCTGGCCGCGTTCCTGGACGCCTGGCCGCCGGGGGTGCGGTTAGCGGTGGAGGTGCGCCATCTCGCCTGGTTCGACGCGCCACACAACGAAAGCCTCAACGCGCTGCTCTCGAAACACGAGATGGCGCGGGTGGTCATCGACACGCGGCCCATCCGGGGATTGCAGGGGGATCAGATCCTGGCCGGCAGTGTGTACCAGCGCTTGCTGGAAGCCCGCCTGCGCAAACCGCACCTGCCCATCCTGCCCGAGCGCAGCGCTGATTTTATCTTCTTGCGCTACATCGGCCACCCGCAAAGAGAGTTCAACAGCGCCTACCTGGACGAATGGGCGGAACACCTGGCGAGGCGGCTGGGCGAAGGGGCGGAGGCGTACGTGTTTTGTCACTGCCCGGACGAGCGCCTCGACCCCTGGCTGTGCCGCGAGCTGCACCGCCGGGTCGCCGGGCGTACGCCACTGCCTCCCTTACCGTGGGACGAGGCAGACGCCAGCGCCGCCGGGCAGAGACGATTGTTTTAACGAGGCGAAGCCATGCCTACAATATCCAGAAAGGGCTAGGTGGTCATCCCGGCAGATTTACGTAAAAAATACGGGCTGCGGCCTGGAGCTGAAGTGCGGATCGTGGATTATGGGGGCGTGCTGGCGATTATACCTGCGTTGCACAAGCCGCTGGTTCGGGCCGCGGGGATGATCATAACCGAGAAGAGACTCACTGAAGCGTTTTTAGAAGAACATCTCCGTGAGCGCTGATAAACCTGTATATGTGCTGAACAGCTTCGCGCTCCTAGCATATCTAAGCGGCGAGGCAGGGATGAAGCTGGCAGCTGACTTAGCTGAAATCGCGCCTTAGGGCGAGGCGCGCGGCGTGGTAGCCACACATGCCGTGCACGCCTCCGCCGGGCGGCGTGGCGGATGAGCAGATATACACGCCTTTGAGGGGGGTGATGTAGGGCCGCAGGCTCAGCGTGGGGCGGGTGAAGAACTGGCGAATATCCTGCACCCCCACGTTGATATCCCCACCCACATAATTGGGGTTGTAGGCTTCCGTCTCCACGGCGTTGCGCGTATGGCGCTTCAAGATCAGGTCCCGGAAACCAGGAGCGAAGCGCTCCACCTGGGCTTCGATCGGCGCGGTCATATCCACTGTGGAGCCGTTGGGCACATGGCAGTAAGCCCAGGCGGTGTGTTTGCCCGCAGGGGCGCGGCTGGGGTCGAACAGGGATTGCTGAGCCAGAATAATATAGGGCTTTTCGGGGTGCCCGCCCGCCCAGACCTGGCGCTCGGAGGCAGCGATCTCTTCTATAGTACCCCCCAGGTGGACAGTGGCGCTGTTCAGGATGCCCGGGTCTTTCCAGGGGATGGGTCCGTCCAGCGCCCAATCGACCTTAAACAGAGCCATACCGTAGCGGTAGCGCTCGAGCTGGCGCCGGTAACCGGAGGGCAGGCGATCTCCGGCCAGGCGGATCACGGCCCTGGGGCTGAGATTTAAAAATACCGCCCGCGAAGGGGGCAGGGCTTGCAGGGATTCAACCTTCCAGCCGGTGCGGATCTCCCCGCCCAAGGAGCGCAGATAGGCTGCCATGGCCTGGGTGATTCTGGCAGAGCCACCCCGCGCCAGCGGCCAGCCCACCGCATGCGCCAGGATGAACATCATCAAGCCAAAAGCCGCGGTGATGGGCTTCTCCAGAGGGATGATGGCATGTCCGGCCATACCGGCAAACAAAGCTCGCGCCCGCGGCCCGGAGAAATACGTCCTGGCAAAAAAGCGCGCGGTGAGCACTGCTTTCAAGCCAAAAGCGAGATCGAGCAGTGGGTATTTCGGGGGGAGGGGCAGCGGGCCGAGCAGGTCTTCGATCAGCTTTTCCCAATTCGCCACGAATGGCGCAACCAGCTTGCGGTAAGCGCCGGCGTCCTCACCCAACCCGAGTGCGGTCTGCTCCAACGAGTTGTCCGCCAGGACCGCGGGGCCATCGTCCAACGGGTGCGCCACCGCCACGGGTGGGAGCGCCCATTCCAGTCCATACTCGGCTAAGGGCAGGGAGCGCAGAAAGGGCGAGGCCATGCCCAGCGGGTGGATGGCAGAGCACACATCGTGCTGGAAGCCGGGCAGGGTTAATTCTGCCGTGCGCGCGCCCCCGCCGATTGTCTCTCGCCCCTCGATGACCAGCACCGAATGTCCCTGTTGGGCCATGGTGATCGCAGCAGCCAGGCCATTTGGCCCCGAGCCGACGACCACCGCATCGTATTTGGGTTGCGATCCTGTCAGCATAAGATGATCATCACCTACCAGCCCCTATCGCGAAAAGCCCGCGGCCTGGTGCCAAACCGCAGGCTGATGAGCAATTGGGATGGTTGAACTTCTAGCGCCCTTTGAAGATCCTGTGCGCCAGCGCCACCGGCATGTAGAAAGCTGTCCTGATAGCGGCATTGTGCCAGATATTCTTAGCTCGTGACCATTGGACACGCGTATCTACCAGGGTGACCTTTTGCTGCACTTGCCCCCTCACACTAAAATGAGCCGCCAGGTTGACCAGCGTCTGCCGCCAGAATTCGTCTTCCATCCTGTGCCCAAACCCCAAGCGGAAGGTCAGCTCGTAGAGCGGGTCATTGGCGCGGATCAAAGCCTGCACCTGGGCCACCGTGCCTTCATCATCGTAAGCGCTGAAGGTGATGATGGCAGCAAACATGTGCCCCTGTGGGGTCATAAAGGAGAACGATTCATCGTCAGCGTAGATCACCAGCACACCGGTTGAGATCACTGGCACACCCCCGGGGCCGCTCAAACCGCCCGGACCAGCCAGGTTGAGCACCGCCACCTCGCCGGGCTTGATGCCGGTCAGGGGAGCGTAAAACTTGTTGCCCTGCGGCCAGAAGTCGGGGAAGTTTTCTTTCCACACCCGAATGACTTGCACCGGGGCGATATTTGCTCCGCTCAAACGCACCTGGTACGTTTTCTGCCAGAGCTGCCCAAAACCCTGCAACGGACCGACGACCTGGCGACCAGCGACGTTCAGGTTGACGGCGCCGGCGGGCAAATCCGCGGTCGCCAGCCTGGAGACCGGCCTGGCCCATGACGAACTGCGATCGAGGTGGTTTTCCTCATCCATGATATTACTCTCCTCAATGGAGACCTGACAGGTTTTTACAACTGGGAAAATGAGCATGGCTCTTTCGGGAAAGTTTATCCTGCCAACCTCCCTGGTGATGAAAACCTGTCAGGTCCGGAGCATTTGAATATTCATCTACTTAAATCTTCAACCCGGCGCTGCTTTTACGTCGCAGCCAGCGCAGCGGCGCGCCGAGCACGTAGAAGACCGTGCGGATGCCGGCGTTATGCCAGATATTTTTGGCTTGCGACCACTGCACCTTGGGGTCGACCAGGACTTTCGTCGTGGTCACCTGGCCATGGACACCCAGATGATCCGCCAGGGATTCCAGCACATGAACCCAGATCTCGTCCTGCTGACCTGAAGCGCCCAGGAAGCGGTTGAAGAAATCGTACAAGGGATCGTTGGGACGACACAGCGACTGGCACTGCGCCACCAGGCTCCCATCTTCCTCGTAAACGCTGAAGGTGTTCCAGCCAGCTTCGGGGTGCCCTTCGGGCGTCATGACCGTGAAAGTGTTGTCATCGGCGTACAAAACCATCACGCCGGTATTCACCGGCAGGATGCTCGGCAAGCCGGGGAAAGGCGGCACCTTAGCCGCGATCAGGAGCACCTCGCCGGGCTTAATGCCCGCCATTGTAGGGTAAAAGCGGTTATCGGGAGGCTGAAATTTGGGGAAATTCTCCTTCCAGATCTGCATGACTTCGGCAGGCGTTTTATCCACACCGGTTAAGCGCACCTGGAAGGTTTTCTGCCACATTTGCCCAAATCCTTGCAAGGGAGACATGGGTTGGCGCCCATCTACGTTGATATTTCTGACCGCCGCGGGCATTTCGCCCACCTTCATGCGTGTGGTCGGGGGCGCCCAGGCCGTCTCAGAACGCTTCTGATTGGCATCCTCCTGAACAGGGGTATTCATGTTTTGCTTCCTCCTTTGGCAAGTGGAAAAATCAAACTGCTCCAAGCGCGGCGGCCTCGGAGGCGTAAATCCCAATCGCTTCGTTCAGCCGGGTGAGCTCGAAAATCTGCTGGTAATGATCACTCAGTCCGAAAGCCAGCAAGCGCTGATTCTGGCGCTTGGCGCGGATCAACAGCGTCACCAACAGGCCAATGCCAGAACTGTTCATGTATTCCAGCCCGTCGAAATTCAAGATGATATTGCGCGCCCCATCGCTGCTCGCATTGGTGTAGGCATCCATCAAGGCGTTCTCGGCAAAAGCGTTGATCTCGCCGTGGATGTCGATGACGCTGGAATTTTGATCAGCCTTACGCACCGTCATGGTTACATTTGCTCTCATGCTTTTATCTCCCTTTCCGCTACCATAATCTAGCCAAGCTCAGCCACCAGGCTGGCCTCATCGGTATAAATACTCATAAAATCTGCCAGGCGGGTGATGTGGAATATCTCCCGGTAATGATCGCTCAGGCCATAAACGGCCATACGCCGCCCGGTTTTACGCGCCCGCGCCAGAAGTCCGACGATCAAAGCGATGCCGGTGCTGTTGATATAGCCTACCTCCTGGAAATTCAAGACGATTGTTCGTGTATCGTGACTTTCAGCCTGGTCATAAGCAGAGCTGAGCTCCTGGTCGGCAAAGGCGTTGATCTCGCCCTGCAAATCGATAACAACCAAACCGGATAAGTCGCGCACGCTAGCGCTAAAAATCCGCTCCATCTTCATGCTCCTTTCAAGCGGAAGACCAGCTCGACAGTGTGATGAACCCCATCCGCGGAGACCCGCATCTCATCCACCATATTTTTGATCAAAAAGAGCCCCCATCCGCGGGGCGATTGTAATCCAGCCAGCTTGGCTTCTATATCGGGCGTTTCAGGCTCCGGAATAGGCTGGCTGCCGCCTTGATCTCTGATGCTGATGCACAATTTGTCCGCCGACATGCTGACCCTGACCTCTACCGGCAGTTCCGCCTGATAGCGGTTGCCGTGTTCGATGGCGTTCATAGCCGTCTCTGCCACGGCGGTCTTCAGCCGCTCCAGCACGGTGCCTGGCAAACCCAAACCCTGAAACGACTGCACCACCCGCTCCATGAGCGGGATTTCGTTGCCCGGCTCGCTGGGCAAGCTGAACTCAGCCAGGAGGCGGTATTCAACCCCCTCTTGCTCTTCCAGGAATAGCGTGTCTGCAATGGGTGCAACTGGTGAATGCAGGCACTCCAGGATAAGAAAGGTCAAATCATCCTCCTGCTCCCAGTCAGGACCGGTAAATTCGCTCAAATCGTCGATCAAGAAGGGGATCATCGCCTCTCCCGCCGGGCAACCCTCGCCATCCGTCGAGCAAGCCAGTAGCTCGCGCAAGCGCGGGAAGCCAAACATCTCCTTCGCCGGGTTGTGAGCTTCCACCAGGCCATCGCTGTAGACCAGGATATTATCCCCGTGCTCCAGGGTGACTTCGATCTCTTCGTAATCCATCCCCGGCATCAAGCCTAAAGGCATGCCCGTGACGCGCAGGTCGTGCACCACCTCATCCCTGCGATGGATCGGCAGGTTGTGCCCGGCGTTGGCAATCGTCAACCGCCGGCTGGCTGGGTCCAGGATCATATACAGGCAGGTGACGAACATATTGGGCGGGATATCCGAGACGAGCAGCTCGTTGGCGTAAGCCAGGATCTGTCCCGGGGTGGAGCTGCGCTCAGAGGCGCTGCGCAAGATGCTGCGGGTGGTCGCCATCACCAGGGCCGCCGGCACGCCTTTATCGGTGACATCGCCGGTCACCATGCCCAGGCGCCCATCCGGGAAGTCGATAAAGTCGTAAAAATCGCCGCCGACGGCGCGGGCCGGCTGCCAGTGGGCAGCCACCTGCCAGCCGGGGAGGTTGGGCAAACTTTTGGGCAGCAAAGTCTGCTGGATGATGCGCGCCACGCGCATCTCCTGTTCCAACCGCTCACGCTGGCGCGCCTCGGCTTGCTGCTGGCGGGCTAACTGGGCCACGCGCAATGCCGGGGCAGCCTGGGTAGCCAGATTGTTGAGCAAGCGGCGGTCGTCGCTGGAGTACTCCTGCTCGCTCATACGGTCGCCCAGGTTCAGCACGCCTACCAGCTCGCCCTGGGTGACCAAAGGCACACAGACCTTTACCCCGGCGGCTTTCAGCGCCCGCAGAGAGGGCGAATCCAGCGCCAGCCTGTCGACCTCCACCACGCTGGAGGCGCTCAACAAGTAGGCATACAAAGGATCATTCGGGGTTAGGTCCCAGGTGAACGTTCGAGCTGCCTCTGGCTGATACGCCGGAACAGGCATTTCCTCCTCAGTTAGATTTACAGCCTCTTCTTTCTCAGAGCGAAGAGTTTTTCGCAATCTGGCAAACATAGTTTCTCCGTATATCCAACTATATTTTACTCAACCAGCGTCTTGTGATCGTTACGCAAAGCGTTACGAGAAATTCCTAATCCAGGATTCATTCTTTCATCCACAGCCAGACGGTCTCGGGCTGCATGGTTTCAGCGACGACATTCGTCAGCTGCTCGCATAACTGGTCCAGATCGACCTCATCGCGCAGGCTGCTGCTGAAATTGGCCAAGATCTGCAAGGCGTCGTATTTATGGCGATAGAAACTGCGGTCGATAAACTCCTGGACGCGGCCGCGCAGCGGGTTGAAAACGGCGGCAATCGCCAGCGTGGAGGCGACCACGGCGAACTCCCCTTGCCCGAGAACGAGCTGGAACAGGCTCTCGAAGACAACCACGCTGAGAAAATAGATCAGCAACAACACGCCGGTCAGCGTGGTATACACTAGCGTGCGGTTGATCAGCACGTCGATATCCCAAAGGCGATAGCGCAGGATGGCGATGGCGAAGGAGGCCGGGAATAACATGGTGCCCAGCCGGAAAAGGGTTGACCTGCTCAGGTCAGACAGAAAGGTCATGGTGAAAAAGCCGGCCCCGACCCGCTGGTAGAGCAGGTTAGAGACAGCCCCGGTTTGGGCGCCCGCCTCCGGCTGCACGAGCAGAAAGATCGGACCCACCACCGCGGCGCTGAGGCCCAAAAGGGCCCACTTGGTTTGCTGGCGCTGGACGGGTCCAGATACGTTTTGGTAGCGGTAGACCTGGGCGGAGATGGCGATGCCAGACCAGGCCAGCAGGGCCAAAAACTGCAGGAAAACAGGCCAGCCCGTCAGGCTGAGAGGCGAAGCGGGGAAGAACATAGCCAGCAAAGTGAAGGCGGCCCAGAGGACCGCCAGCCAGCGCGTCCAGGAGGGCACAAAACGCCCATCCGGGAAAACGTAGAGCAAGACCACGCTGGATAACAGGCTCAGGTAAATCACGCTGCGGTCCAGGAAGACCCATAAGGGATGCAGCCCGGCGCTCGAGGCCGCGGCCGCGATCGGCAGGGAGCCACCATTGAGAACCAACGTGAAGGCCACGAATAACGCCAGCCAGTCATCCGGGCGCCGCCAGAGGATGACCGCCGCAATCCCGATATGCGCCAGCACGACCAGCAAATCCACACCCAAGACGATGCTTACATAAGCATTTGAGGAGAGGCCAATATCCAGCAGAGTTAAGCGCTCGACATTAGATAGCTGCTGGGAAAAGCGGGCAGGTATGCCGGCTGCAAACAAAACCAGCACGATGAAGGCGATTAAAACCAGGAACAACCTGGCCGCGGAGATCAACCTGCCTCTTTTACCTGAGAGGAGCTTACTGACCGGTTGATCTGCTGGTATACGCCTGGAATCTTTCATAACACTCTCCTAAGATTCGGGCATCAGCTTGCTTTCCAGGGGCGGCAGGGATTGCAGGAAAAGCCAGATCGCCTTCAGCTCATCATCACTGAACTGACCCGTAATACGCACTGGCATCATCTCCTGATCAAGATCTCTGTTATCCGGTCTTTTACCCGTGCGCATAGCCCGGATAAAATCGGCCTCGGTCCAGTTAGCCAGATCGCCGCCCGGGGTCAGGTTTAGCCCGGCACCCACCTGCTCGCCGCCAGCGAAATCCTCCCCATGGCAGGAGACACACAGGCTGGTGAGGTACCTGCCATATTCCACGCTGACACCCCGCTCCGGATCAGGCGGGCGTGGGGCGTCATGATCGATCAATTCTGCGGCAAAAATCGGCTGCTGGAGGACAAAAAATCGCCCCATGGGACCGAGCCTGATCTCGGGCAGCTCATTGTCCACCGGCGGGACGGATTGAAGATAAGCAATGACATAACCCAAATCGGTATCGCTCAAGTGAGCAAAAATATCGGCTGGCATTACGATCAGCGAGGTGCCGTCCTCGTCAACCCCATGGCGCAGCACCCGCACCCAGTCCTGCACGGTAAATCTGCCGCCTACGCCGCCTTTGCCGCGGGTCAGGTTTGGGGCGACCAGCCGCGCGGTCATGGGATCATCCTCCATGACCTGACCGGCGTAATTTTGGCCGTGGCAATCCCGGCAAACGCTCAATATCACCTGCGGATACCCACGCTCAACCGTGGAGATATCCGCCGGCAATTCAATCGATTCAACCTGGACAGCATAGATTTTGTTTAACCTGGCTTCGGTCACGATGTAGATGTAGGAAATTGCCACGATGCCCAGGCCAAGGATTACAGCCAGGATGATCCCAACCCATTTAAACACTTTACGCATGGCTCACCGCAGTCCAAGCTAAGGGTAGCACCAGGAAAAGGCACACATCCAGCTGCCCCCGGGCTTTCAGGAAAACTATCGAGACAAATTCTATCATTATATTCTCCTTTGATCGGATGGTTTTCGATCCATCAGGCTTAGCCTGCAATCGCCCGCGGAAGCAGATGACGCTCTAAAAGCAACCCAAGGACTGCACCTCCCGCCAGGGCTGCACCCAGGCTGCCCAGCACCATGACCGTCAGCATGGTGGCTCACTCGGCCGCTCCCGGCGCGCCTGCCCGCTCTTCGCTATCACTCCGCAACCACAAGCTCACCTGCTCCGGCTGCATGGTTTGCTGAACAATCTCCACCACCTGGGCGCTCAATGCTTCCAGATCGGTCTCGACCCGAGCTGCCGCAGCGAACTCCGCCAGGGCGCGCTCGGCGTTGTACTTGCGGCGGTAGAAACGCCGGTCGATCACATCCTGCACCCGGCTGCGCAGCGGGGTGAACAGGGCGGCGATGGAAAGAGTGGAGACCACCACAGCCGCCTGCGAGTCTTCCACGCCGCTGATCACGTTCACGAGCTCCTGCAGCAAAATCACTCCGGCGAAATATAACCCGCTAAGCAGAGCGGTCAGGATGGAATAGACCAGCGTGCGGCGGATGATCAGGTCGATATCGAACAACTGGTAGCGCCAGATGGCGATTCCCAGAGCGAGCGGAAAGGGATAGGTGACCAGCCCCAACGCATTAGGGCTGAGTAATGGCTGATCGAATACCAGGTATGCCAGGAAATAGAGTGTGAAAGCCAGGATGCCGGTCGTCAGGCCTCCAAAGACGACCCAGCGAATCTTGATCTTTTCAACCGTAGAGGGGCTACGCCAGTACTGGTAAATAAGCAAGACGATAAACATCGGCATCACGCACACAGCCACCAGGAATTCGCCGAAAGACGAGTCGTTCCACCAGTCCAACAAGTTAACGGAGTCGACCCAGCGCCAGGAGACATAAGCAATAAAAATCAAGATAGCGACCAGGTAAGAGAGCCCGATCAGCAATCTTTGCCGAACTCCCGAGAACAACGATCTTGGGAAAACCAGGGCTAAATGACCAGTCGCGCCCCAAAAAATCAGCCACAAACCGGTGGCAGCCAGGCGGTACAGCCAAAAACCGGTGGCGCCCACGAGATCGCTGACCTGCAAGGAGAAAGCCCAAGTATAGGTGTGGCTGGCGCTAAAGCCCCACAAGAACAAAGCCCGGGCGGCTGGATCAGCAGGACTCTGCAGGTAGACGAAGGTCGCTAACGCCTGGATCAGCAGGAAAGCCAAAATCACGCCCCAATGTTCGCTCAAGATGACCCGCCAGGGCAGGCGCTGCAGGGTGATGGTCAGGTCAAGCTGCTCCCCGGCCCGCAACACAGTATAGGTTACCCGATCGCCATACTTCCATTCGGGCCGCACCAGGCTGTAATCCAACAGGCGCTGCGTCCAATCCAGCATGCTGGTCCCGTCAACTGCCAGCAGGACATCGCCGGATTGCAGCAGGCTCTGCCCCGGTTGGTAAGGCTCCAGGACCGGTCCACTGGGGGTCATAACCTGTTGGTTACGCCTGAGCCGGGCGCCATCGGAAGGCGTGACCAGGTGCAGCCAGATGAAGGCGCTGGGCAGCGCCAGGCAGAAGACTGCGAAGAGCAACAGGCCGGGATCGAAGCGTCTTTTTGGAAACATTGATCAACCTATGATTGCAGGCAAATTACAGGCCAAGTCATAACTCACCAGCGGATGTATGGTTCGGATCAGGCTATGCTATAATGCCAGCATGCCGGGACAATTGCCCAATGCACAAAAGGCTAAAATAAATGCACGCAAGCTGCGCGACTATGCTCTCAACCCAGAACACGACACCGGCAAGTATAAAGCGGCTTTTTTCTATCAGATGGGCTACACGGCTGAGAAATGGAAAACTCTGGAAGCCGACATCCGTTCCCAACACCTGGCACAGCCAGCGGATTCCGGTCAGCCATCGCCCTTCGGGCAAAAATACACTATCACTGCCCCTTTGCAGGGCCCGCAAGGAGAACCCCGCTGGGTAACTACCGTATGGATCATACGAACGGGACAAGACCAACCCGAACTGGTCACGATAGAACCGGCAACAAGACGAAAGGTAGCAGGAAATGAGTGAGATCCGAATTCTGGAAACCATCATAGTCACCGCAAATTTCCCTGACCACCAGGTCCTAGCAGGCGACCTGGGGACCATTGTTGAAATCTATACCCAACCCCGGCTGGCTTACGAGGTCGAGTTCGTAAATCCGGATGGCTCCACTCGGGCTTTATTGACGCTCTCACCCGAGCAAGTGCGCCGCCTTTCTCCCATAGATGTGCTGACCACGCGCCAGTTACCCTTAGGGGCGTAATCTCCCTCCTTTTCATTTTTCTCTCAACCACAACGACAGGCTCTCCGGCTGCATCGTGTTCTGCACGATTTCCACCACCTGGGCGGTGAGCGCCTCCAGGTCGGTCTCAGCCCGGGCAGCGGCGGCGAACTCCGCCAGAGCCTTCTCGGCGTTGTACTTGCGGCGGTAGAAGCGCCGATCGATGAAATCCTGCACCCGGCGGCGCAGCGGGGTGAACAGGATGAAGATCGCCAGGGTGGAGATCACCGTGGCGACCTGCCCACTGCTGCCCACCAGGGAACTCAATGTCCTTTCGAGCAGGATGACCAGGCCAAAATACACGAGCGCCAATGAGGCGGTCAGCACCGTGTAGACCAGCGTGCGGCGGATGATAACGTCGATATCGAACAGCCGGTAGCGGGTGATGGCGATCGCCAGGCACAAGGGGAGCAAGAACCAACCGATGGTGGT
>DATEDC010000046.1:0-5996 GCA_035286585.1 Anaerolineales bacterium | reverse complement strand
GCGCTGGCCCGGACGATGGACCAGACCGTCTTGACGCCGATCCGTAAACGCAATTCGAGCGTCTCCCGGCGCCTGGCAAGCGTGATCGAAAAATCTTTGGAAGTCCGCCCGGATGATCGCTATCAGACTGCTGAGGAGTTCAAGCAAGCGCTCTTGAGCGTGCGCGGCGCCACCACGCGCCGGCGAACCGGCATTTACAAGGTCGAGCCGCCACCGGAGGGCGTTCGGGAACCACTGGCGTCGCAGCCCAGGCCAGAGGTTGAAGCGGCTTCGAGTGAATATATCGCCCCGCCGGGAAGTTTTGCGGGTTTGCTGCTGGATAGCAACGCCTCACTGGGAGAAGCTGCGCTCGCACAACCGCGCCGGGTTTCAGGGTGGCTGGCTTTCAGCCTGTTTTTCTTGTTTTTGGTGGCCTCGGGCGCGGCGGCTTATATCATTTACCCCTCCTGGCTTACCCAGGCAATGGATTTGGTCAGAGCGGCGAGCACGACCACGGTCCCGGTAGTGATCATCGATCCCAACGCAACAAGTACCGCCACACGGCAGGCTTCGGCAGAGCCGGGGGGATTCGGCGCAGCCACGCAGGAAACCGAGGCGTCCCAGGCGACCGGGCTGATGCCAACCGAGTTGCCTACCTTTACCGCTACCCCGAGGCCAAGCCGCACCCCAATCCCACCGTCGGTAACTCCTACCGGCACACCTGTCCCCACCCAAATTGGAGGCGGCAATGGTCAGATTGCCTTCGCTTCAGACCGTTCTGGAAAGGTGCAGATCTGGCTGATGAATGTAGACATCTCCGGCGAGGCGCGGCAAATCACCGATTTACCCGAAGGCGCCTGCCAGCCTTCCTGGTCTCCGGATGGTCTGCGATTGGTGTTTATTTCGCCTTGCCCCGGGCAGCAGGCTATCTATCCAGGAGCCGGGCTGTTCCTGATCAATGCAGATGGCAGCGGATTGACCCCGCTGCCCAATGTGTACGGCGGAGATTTTGACCCGGCCTGGTCTCCCGACGGCAGGCACATCGCCTTTAGCTCACTGCGCAACAGCGGACGCCCGAGGATCTACTTGCTGGATTTGGAGGATAACTCGGTCATCCGGCTCTCTGAACAGTACTCCTTTGACCGGCAGCCGGCCTGGTCACCGGACGGCAGCAAAATTGCCTTTGTGACCACTCAGAAGGGACCTGTACAGATCTGGACCATGAACCCAGATGGCTCGAATCAAGAAATTTTCTCGCGCAGCGCTTCGGCGATCAATACCCATCCGGTCTGGTCTCTGGATGGCGAGGTTGTTATATTCAACCAGTCCCTGGAACCGGGCGGCGTGCCATACCTGGTGGCAGCATCTTATAATGACGGCGCATACAGTGAAATTCGCTATGAACTGGGTCCGATTCCGATCCGCGAGGCGCGCTACTCGCCGGATGGGTTATGGCTGGTGTATGAGAGCTGGCCTACTGGAAGCAATCATGATATCTACGTGATGTCAGCCAGTGGGGCGGGGCGGCTGCGGCTCACTACGTGGGAGCGGCTTGATTTCGACGCCGCCTGGCGTCCAAGCGTAGCCCAGCCCTGACAGGGCTTGCTCGAAGCTTAGCTGCGTGCATATCGTGAGCCAAGCAAAATGATTAGCCGGGAGATTGCCACGCCGCCCTGGCGGGCGGCTCACAATGACCTTTCAATCAAAAAGGAGAATGAAGATGGATGAACCACTCCCCAACTGGCTGCGCACAGTTTTTTTGGTGCACCTGATCCTGGCCCTGGTTTTTGGCGGGCTGCTCTACCTGATCCCAGGTCGAACTTTGACTGGCGTGGGTTGGGTGCCAGTCCAGGTAGGCTTGCCTGGATCCGAGCTCAGAATACCCGGGAGTACGTTTGTCGACCCTGTGATCAGCCGGATTGTTGGGGCTGCGCTGTTAGGCCTGGCTTACACAAGCTTCCGCGGCTGGCGGGCAACCCGCAGGCAGGAAGTGCACCTGGTACTCCAGATGGAAGCTATCTTCTGCGTATTGAGTGTGGGGGCATTCCTGGCAGGGCTGCTGTTTTGGGAGCGCCCCATGCCCGTGATTGGCTGGGTGTTTGTGTGCCTGTTTGCGGTCTTTGGGGTAGCCTGGCTGTGGGCAATCTGGTCGAGGCGGTGAAAAATCTCATCGCCGGCGTGCGCGGCGAGCCCTTGCCTTTTGCAGTCAACCCTGTGTGATGGCGGATAAATCTTCGTGCGGCAGCATGTTCGTTAAGTACAAAAGTGCTGGTCTTCTCTGACCAGCACTTTTGGTTGTTATCATCCGATAATGGTTAAAGGGCGATGACGTTCACAGCCTGCAAGCCTTTGCGGCCTTGCTCAACTGAGAACTCCACTCTCTGACCTTCTTGCAGGTTCCGGAAGCCATCTGAGCTGATGGCGCTGTAGTGGACGAAGACATCTTCGCCGCTGGGCTGCTCGATGAAACCGTAGCCCTTGCTTCCGTTGAACCACTTGACCGTTCCGATAATACGTTCTGACATTTTACTTGACTCCTTATTCAAACTGAGTAGATTGGTGAGACTTCGTATTGGTTCCATCGGTCAGGTCAAAATGATACGGCTCAAGAGCATTTGCCTTGAGCCGTTGTTTTCCTTCTTACCAAACAGAACTGCTACTGGCCTCTTACTAGCCCTGAGTCTATCATGGAATGGGAGATTTGTCCAGCCGATTTATTAACGAATAACACCCGGACAGTCCCAGGTGCTATTCTCCACCAGTACATCATTCGATTTTTCGGTGCAATGCCAGCCGGCTGCAATTTCTTTCTCAGGAATAAGCGGAGCGGATGATCTATTTCTAAGCCTCTTACAACTTCAAGCTGGTCATTGCTATGGATGGGTCAGTAAAATCTGGCGCCTAAGCGCGACGATACGGGTATGGGTAAGCTCATTTTCCTTCGATATGCCCTCCTCTCACAACTAAGGGAAAACGGTTAACCCTATTATCCAGACTTTAGCCGGTTTGTCAATTTACAATAATGTTTGTAATTGTAACAAAAATGGTTGGCAGAAATTGCAATTGAAGAGGATCAGCGATGGGAATCTCTTTTTCCACTTCGGCGGGGGCGATCCTGGTAGCCTCCCCTGCCTGGACGGCTTTCGTAACGGTTTGAGGTGCGCTCCTCACGCGGCCGGGCGACATTTACTTTGATTTCGCGATTGCCGAGTTCGGCGCCATTAAACATTTTAATCGCCTGTTCCGCCTCGCTTTGCGAACTCATTTCAACGAAGGCAAAGCCCTTAGACCTGCCTGTAGCCCGGTCTTTGATCAGGGTTACGGAGGCGACGGTGCCTGCGCCCGAAAACAGGGTGCGCAACTCTTCTTCGGAGGTGTCGTAAGACAGGTTGCCGACATACAGCTTGGTTTCCATTCGAGATCTCCCGGATTTAATAAAAGGGAATTAAAGCACCAGTCCGGCACAGGACTGGCGGGATTATCACTAATCCTGGATATGAGTTTATTGATTTTATCATCAATTAGAGAAATATGATTATTGGGATTTCGGGTAAATGTTTGCCGTTCCTCCAATGCGTACCCTGGAAAACAATAAAATAGGGCCAGCCAGGAGGGATGAAGCTGGGTGAATGGCTAGCCCATTAAGACACTCGCCCGAGTGTCATTATACAGAACGTATAAGGCGTGAGAAACTTACACACCTTGCAATACCGGTAGGCAGGTGGATCTTTAATGCGCCTATTATCCAGGAGGAGGCTCATTCTCAAGTATACATGATACAATGCTGCGGGTAATTCTACTAGCCAGCAATTTACTGGCAGCATATTGCGGATTTGATTGACGGTAACTTACCGCTGAGCAAATAATTTCCCAGATAGGAGCTATTTGTGAAAATTCATCGAAAATGGATGGGGCTGACCATCTGTGGAACGCTCCTGCTGCTTATCCTGGCAGCCTGCGCGTCCTCTGGCTCTAGCGAAGAGACGCCGCCCGCCAACGCCAGCGTGGAAAGCGCCCAGATAACTGTGGAGGCGACAGCCACCTCCAGGGTGGGACAACTGGAATTCCCCTCCTCGAGCGAGACCTCCAGCGCGGAGTCGTTTATCCTGGAAGGGGCGCAGGTCAGCGAAAGCGGCTTGCAGTACCTCGAAATCACGAGCGGTGACGGGCGCGGCCCGGAATCTGGCGACCTGGTCAGCATGCATTTCATCGGTTCACTGCCGGATGGGACTGTGTTCGCAAACAGCAGAGAGGATGATGCGCCAGTGACGATTGTTTTCGGCCGCGAGCAGCTTCTGCCCGGGTGGGAAGAGGGGGTAGGAATGATGAAGGCGGGGGGGACGGCCAAATTGGTGCTGCCACCGGAGCTGGCTTTTGGCGAGCAAGGATACGGGAGCATACCTCCTAACACCCCGATCATCCTGGAAGTCGAACTGCTGGCGGTCGAAGAGCCGCCCCAGCCAACCAAGATAGCGCAGGATGACTTAACTACCACCGAGAAGGGCGTCCAATTCTACGATATTACGGCAGGCGCGGGGGAGGAAGTGGTGTCCGGCAGCATCGCGACCACGCACTTCACCGTCTGGGTGCAGGGCGAGAGTGCGGATGAGTATATCTTTAGCTCAGAGTTCAGCGAGCCAATCACCTTCGTCGTGGGTCGGGGAGGCACCGTCTTTCCGGGATGGGAAGATGGCGTGCTGACGATGAAGATGGGTGGGAAACGCCTGCTGGTAATACCGCCCGAGCTGGCCTTTGGAGCAGACGGCGCTGGAAACATACCGCCGAATGCCACGATCATCATGGAGATCGAATTGGTCGCTGCGCACGAGCCGCTGGCGATCACTGAAGTGGCCCAGGAAGACTACATCACCACCGAGAGCGGGTTGAAGTATTACGATATCGTCCAGGGTGAAGGTGAAACGCCTGCTGAAGGGCAAACCGTGGTGGTGCATTACGCTGGCTGGCTGGAGGATGGCACGTTATTCGACAGCTCGCTGGAACGCGGTGCACCGTTCGCCCTCAAGCTGGGGATGGGCGAGGTGATCCCAGGTTGGGATGAAGGCGTAGCAACGATGAAGGTGGGCGGCAAGCGCCAGTTGGTCATCCCGGCTGAGCTGGCTTATGGCGAGACCGGAGCTGGCGGAGTTATCCCCCCAGGGGCGACGCTGATCTTCGAGATTGAGCTGTTGGAGATTCAGCCCTAAGAATTGATCGCTTGAAGCCGGGCATAATACCGGCGCGCCTTGGCGCGGTTGCCGCAGGATTCCATCGAGCACCATCGGCGGCTGCGGTTCTTGCTCTGGTCGATGAACAGATAGCCGCACCCCCGGTCGTCTTCGCATTCCCTGACGCGATCCACATTATCTGAGGTAAGCAGCTCGGCGGCGGACCGCGCCACGGGCCAGAGAATCGAATTCGCCCTCGATTCCCTCCCACGCCTCGCCGCAGAGCCAGGGCTGAAGTTTGTCTTCGTTCATATCATCGCGCCACACCCACCGTTCGTCTTTGGGCCCGAAGGAGAGCCAGTATACGACAAATACCCATTCAATTTATTGGATGGTGACGCTTTCCCGGGCACACGCGAGTCGTATGCCAGGGGATATATAGACCAACTTACTTATATAAACCAGCGTCTCAAGGAGGTCATCCCCGCGTTGAAGAAGGCGAGCGCCTCGCCACCGATCATAATTTTGCAGGCTGATCATGGCCCCGGGAAGGGATTGGTTTGGAATATGGAGTATCCTCTGCTGACCGACGAATTCATGTTCGCTACCTGGGATCAGCCCTCAAATCACTCCAACGCGGCTGTCGCAAAGACCACGTGAAAGGGTTTGCAATAGATAACCACGCTCCTGTACAGGTTTACGTCGATACCGGCAGGCAAATCGTAATTTTGGTTGCCGATATTGCCCTTCAGCGAGCCCAGGTCCAGGTATTCCCCCAGCTCCTCGTTATCAGCCGGGTGTGGGCTGCCCGTCGCCAGCAGGACGTGCAAGTCCGGCCCGTTCGTCACTTGA
>DATEDC010000045.1:0-4102 GCA_035286585.1 Anaerolineales bacterium | reverse complement strand
AGGTTTTCATTTTTGATAACCTATGTATTCGATTTATAATTCACTCCCGGAGAGCTTATCCATGCAAAAAGATTGGCCGCGCCTGCTCAAAATGCTGCATGAAGAACTGGGATACGCCGTGCGCGAGGGTAAACCCTCCCTGGGTTACGAGCTTTTCCACATCGATCTTTCATCCTGGAAGCTGCGCCTGCCCGATCGAACGCCTGTCATTTGGGTGAAAACGAAGGACCTGGATGGCGTTTCAGCCCAGCACGTGATGCAGAGCCTGGCGGATGTGGTGCGCGAGCGCAACCTCAGCCGCCAGATCGTGCTGGTGCTGCTGGACGGCAACAGCTACCCGCTGCTGAAGCATAAGACCAGCCTGAATTACAACCTGGTGCTGATCGGTGCCGAAGAGCAAAAGAACGTGGCCCAATCCCGGCGGCCGAGCGGCGAGCTGCTCGATTTAATCTCCGCCCAGGTGCCCATCTCTTACCTGTCGCCCTACGAAACCCGCGCCCCGGTCACCGGCAGCCGCTTCTTCGGCCGCGAGCAGGAAATCTCTCGTATTCTGGCCAATCCGGACAGCAATCACGCCATCCTGGGCATCCGGCGGATCGGCAAGACCTCGCTGCTGCGCGAAACCGAGCGCATTCTGAAAGAGCGCGAGGAGGAAGCCCGGGTGGTTTACCTGGAGTGCAGCGACCTGCTCTCGACTGATGACTACATTCGCGAGGTGGTGCGCAAGCTCAATCCGCGCGAGCTGCCCCGCCTGCACATGCAAAAGTACGTTTTCTTTTTCCCGAATTTCCTGGAGCGGATGAGCAAGCTGCTCAAAGCCAAGATCATCTTCTTGCTCGATGAGGTAGATAACCTAGTCATCATGCAGCGCGGCGATTGGGAGCTCTTCCGCATGCTCAGGGCTTCCTCCAACAAAGGCGCCTGCCAGTACATCCTGGCTGGCTTTCGCGAGGCCATGCAGGAGCAGTACATGCTCGATTCGCCGTTTTACAACTTTGCCCAGGAGATCCGCCTGAACGAATTCACCCGCCATCAGGGGCGCGAGCTGATCGTCACGCCCATGGAGAACCTGCGGGTTCGCATCCGCAGCGAAGATGAAGTCGTCAGCCGTATTTACGAGGAGACCGCCGGGCATCCCAACCTGATCCAGTATTACTGCCTGATCTTGCTCCGCCACCTGGATATGAGCGGAAGCCGGGAGATCACCCCAGACAGCCTGATCGATGTTTACACCGACGAGGGTTTTACGAGTCACCTGCTGACTTCGTTCATGCAGAACACCGAAAACCGGGAAAAGGCGTTGATCTATGCCATCTTAATGTCCGCCCAAAGCGGCGGCGCTAAAGGCTTCAGCCAGGAGGAGATTGACGCTGTGTTGCGCAAAGGCGGCATCATCCTGACCCAGCGGGCAATCGATGAGGCCTGCAGCGTGCTCACCCTGGCCGGGATTATCCACCGCAAAGGGCAGGTCTATCGTTTCACCTCGCCGGTTTTTACCAAGGTGCTGCAGCAAACTTACGATCTGAACTTCCTGTTCCGCAAGGTCAAGGAGGAAGGCTATGATCGGGGCTGACTTCACCGTGGGTGCTCCAGCAACCGCGCGCTATCACCGTGAGGCTGTCGAACAGATCATCCAAAGTGTGGAAGACGGGGTGTACTGCGCCCTGCTGGGACCGCGCCTGAGCGGCAAAACTCTGCTGCTGCGCTACATTGAAGGCAACCTGGCGCGGCTTTTGGGCTGGACCTGCGCGTATATCGACCTGCATCAGGTGCGCGCTCTCACCCAGCAGGCGTTCTTTGCTGATCTGACCCGCCTGGTGGCGGAGAGCCTGAGCCAGCAAACTGGGGAAGAGCTGCCCGCCCCCTACGACCAGGAGGCAAGCAGCGCGGTCTTCCGGGCTTACCTCTCAGATTACCTGGATATTCTTCAACGCGACCTAGTGCTGATCATCGACCCGCTGGAAGCGCTGCCCATGGATATGGTCCAGGCGCTGCTCACCTCCTTGCGCGCCGCCTATATGGACCAGCAAACGCTGGAATATCGGGTGACGGTGGTCGTCTCCGGCGCCCTCAGCCTGGCGACCCTCACCGTGGGCGAGTCGTCCCCCTTCCGTGGCATCGCCCGCCGTGTGTTTATTGGCGACCTATCCAAAGAGGACAGCCGGGCGCTGATCATGGAATTCCTGAGCGAGCATGGCGTCAGCACCACCCTTCAGGCAGTAGGCAGATTGCTCCTGTACACCAGTGGAGACACTTATCTCATCCGCAAGATCTGCCAGGCATGCGCCGAGCATGAGATCGAGCGCTCATCATATCGCCTGCATACCAGGGTGGTGACGCACATTGCGAACCGTTTCCTGCGCCGGGACGTTTTCCAGTATGCGCCGCTGGTTGAGGGCGTGCGCCTGATCGAGGAAGATCCTGACCTGCTGGAGTGTATCTTGCGCCTGCTGGAACAAGACAGCGTGCCGCGTTCGGCGCTGCCCCTGCCGCTTTCCCCAGATCTGGATCCGCTCTATCTAACCGGCGTGGTCGAGCAGGTCGAGGCGGACTGCTACCGGCTGCAGAACATGATTTACCGGCGCTTCCTGGCCCAGCATTTCACGCCGGGGCGGGTTGGGCATGTGCTGGCCATGGCCGGGCGCTGGGACGCGGCGATCGATTACCTGGAGGCCAGCATTTACGCTGGCAACCATCAAGCCCGGCTGGACCTGCTGCCAGCCACGATCAACTCGATCTACGCCTCTCAGGACCTGGCGCAGGCGGTGCACTTCTTGCGGCGCGGGCTTTCTGCCGCCTTCGGGGTGAGCGAAGCGCAGGTCTGGTACTCCCCGCCGCAGGAGAACCATCTGCGGCTGATCGGCTCGAGTGAGGTTAGCCAGAATGGAGAGCTGCTGCGCGACCGCCAGATCGCGCTCCTCGCCGACCGGCTGGAAGCGCGCGCCTATCGCCAGGGTGTCCCGCTGCGCGGCCACGAAGGCGAAGGGCGGGTGCTGCGCGCCATTCCGCTGATCGTCCCCGGGGAGAAGCCGATTGGTGTGGCGGCGATTTACGATGAACTGGTCGGTGATCCCCTGAATGAGGGCAGGGAGCGCGACCTGCAGCTCAACGGCTTCCTGAACCAGGCTGCCCGCGCCCTGCACACTGTGAGTATCCGCCGCCAGGAGCTGGCCATGGCCGGGCGGCTGCAGGCCAGCCTGCTGCCCGAGGCGCCGCCCAAAGCGCCAGGCTGGGATATCGTCGCCACCTGGAGACCAGCCCGCGAGACCTCCGGCGATTTCTACGACTTCCTTGCGCTGCCCGACGGCAGGGTAGGCATCGTGATCGCCGATGTGGTGGACAAGGGCATGGGCGCGGCGCTGTTGATGGCCCTGACCCGCACGCTGCTGCGCACGTACGCCGTCGATTATCCGGATCACCCGCAGCGGCTGCTGGAAGTGGTAAACCAGCGCATCATCGCGGATATGAAATCCGGCCTGTTCGTCACCCTGTTTTATGGGGTTCTCGACCTGCGCAACGGCCGCCTGACGTACTGTAACGCCGGTCACCCGCCGCCCTTCATTTTCTTGCCCTCCCTGGAACGTGCAACGCAGGCATTGAGCCGCACGGGCATACCCCTTGGGATCAGCGATGGGGCCATTTGGGAGCAGGCCAGCACCGAGATCCCGCCGGAGGCGTTACTGCTGCTGTACACCGACGGCATCCCCGACGCGATGCGCCCGGCTGGCGAGCTGTTCGGCGAGGGCCGTATGCAGGCTGTGGTGCAGGCCAACCTGGGGCGCCCGTCCGCCGCCATCCAGGACGCCCTGATCGCCAGCGTTTTCGCCTTCGCCGAATCGGAGCCCCAGGTGGACGACATCACCGTGATGACCATCATACGCCGGGCAGGGGGGCAGACCTGACGAGTCTTAATTGTGGGCAAATCGGCGGGAGTCTTATGACTGGTTGCCGGTATGTTCTGGCAACGCTTCGATGCAGACCCGTCAGGTCTCGGGTACTTACGAGATGGGTTTCGCCCCGGAGCGGACGAGCGCCAGCCTGACCTGGCGGCTGGCAGGCAGTGCAATAGCGGCCAGGATGAAATCCTTCAACGCCTTCGAGG
>DATEDC010000044.1:0-2865 GCA_035286585.1 Anaerolineales bacterium | reverse complement strand
GGACGCCAATTTTGAAACATGGAAGGATTATAATGCCATACAGGATGATAATGGGAGAATGTCCATCAGCTATTAGTGGTTATTCATACAGAACGCGGCGATACCATTCATATTATCAGCGCCCGTCTTGCTACTCGGAGTGAAAGGATGGCTTATGAGTAAAGAAAAAAAGAGAATGGCTGAGCCTGAATTAGCGGCAGAAGACGATTTCAGTATGGCGTGCGTGGAAAGTACGCTGAACGATATGCCGCGGGAAGCAATATCGTCGTGCTCTCGCCCGATTTGGCACGGGTTTTCCCGGATTCGGAGTCGGTTTACAAAGCGCTACGGGCGTTGGTTGAAATTGCGCAGCAAAGCGCAAAGATTTCAGGCTAATAGGGTAGACGCCTCTCTACGACTGCCGGAGGGATGCGCACACCCATGGCGTAGCGCAGCCAGACAATCATCACAGGCGAGAGTCGGGAGTATCATTTTTAGCAGTATTCGGGGCTTATGCTGAATTGACGTTAATATACTTCACCGAGCTCTCACCCGCAGGACGGGCAGATCGCGGCTTTGCGCCCAGGATTCCCAATAATCGGCTGTCTGGGTAACGAATAAGCGTTCAAGCTCTTTCTCCTCTGCGCCGCTGGGTTCTACCCCCATTTCCCGCAGCAGGCCAGCCCAGAAGTGCGGCTCTAAAGCCGCCACAGCGATCCAGCCCTCCCGGGCGGCGTACAGCCGGTAGCAGGCCAGCCCGCCGCCGAAGACCCCGCCCGGTGCCGTCAGCCCGTACTGAACAGGGAGGGCGAAATCCCGCGCCGACTGGGCCAGTGAGACTTGAGCATAGCCGCTTACCCCAAGCCGCTCCCGCTCGAGCAGCAGCGCCAGGGCTGCGCTGGTTGCCTGTTCGGCTCCTCCCAGGTCCGAGATCAGCGTCACGGGCATATGAGGCGGCTGCACGAGTCCCACCGCAGCCTGGTAAGTCAGGTCGTGACCGGGCAGGTCCTCGTCCAGCTCGGGGTAGCCGATGATCGCTACCTGGCACAGGCGAGGATAAGCTGCGTGCAGACTCTCCCAGTCCAGGCCCAATCGGGCCAGCGCCTTAAGGCGGGTGGAAGTGAGCAGAAGATCGCTGTTTCGGAGCAGGTCGTCAAATACCTGACGCTCGCCGGGCTCTTTTAAATTCAGCCTGCGCACCCGCTGCCCGGCGGACAGGCTGGCGTACCAGGCGGGCGCCGCAATTTGCAGCGGGTCGCCGCCGGGGGGCTCGATCTTATGCACCTCGGCGCCCATCCCCCTCAGCCGGGCTGCTGCGACCGGACCTGGCACGTTGACCGCCGTGCTGATCACCCGCAGCCCAGCGAGCGGTTGGGAGGTCATGGTTAAAAACTGGGCAGCAGGGCGCGCATCCACGGCATGCCGATCAGCAGCGCCGCCCCCGCCAGGATGAAGAAGATCGCCGCCCGCTGGTATTTTGCCCTGGACTCGCTCACCTTCTTGGGCAGCAGGCTACCCAGGTGGGCAAAGACCACCGCCAGCAGCATATACAAGGCGTGCTCCAGGGCGAAGAAGCGTTGTTCGGGGTCGCCCATGGCAGCCCCAAAATCGCTTGCGGCAAAATTGCCGAGGGCCGTCCTGGTGATCGGGCTAAGGAAGAAGTACAGCCACAAGCCCAGCAGCAGTTGGACGTCCATCGCCGAGGTGAAGAAAACCCCCGCTTTGCGGTCCGCCTGGCTCCACTCGCGCCTTCCCAGCCAGCCGGATACCGAGCGCACGATCGCAAAAATGCCCAGGAACAGGGCCACCCAGCGAAGCAGGTTGTGAACAGCCAGTATGAAAGTGTGCATTCCGATTCCCTCCGCGTACCCTGGTGGGTGTATCTTTTTTCGCTCGCAAACCCACTGGAAGCTAAACACCGCAAATGTAACAGTGAAGCCAGCCCTTGTCAAGCCGGGTTGTGTAGCAGGCAATAACAGAAAGAACTTATCGCAAAGACCCTTCGAATGCGCTCAGGGCAGGCGCAGAGAGGCAGAGCCGCAAAGGGTATTGTATTTTTTCATTCAGGAAAGACGGACAGATGCTAAGCCGAGCAGTTGATTAACTTTTGGTAATTACTATCTTGCCCTCTTCGTTGTAAAATAACGTAGAACAACCACTCCATGGTATTCATAGGATATAAACGCATGCTCGATATACCCGACGACCAAATCCTGCCGCTATCGCTGCAGCACAGCTTTTGGACCTGGTCCGCCCAGGCCCAGGTAGACCCCATCCCGGTCGTGCGCGCTGAGGGCGTGTATTTCTGGGATACGCAGGGAAAGCGCTACCTGGATTTCAATTCCATGGTGATGTGCGCCAACATCGGGCACGGCGACCGGCGGGTGATCGAAGCCATCGTCGCCCAGGCTCGCGAGCTGCCCTTCGCCGGACCGCCGATGGCCACACGACCGCGGGCGGCCCTGGGGGTGCTGCTAGCGGAGATCACCCCTGGCAATCTAGACCACTTCCTCTACACCCTGGGCGGCGCGGACGCCAACGAGAACGCAGTCAAGCTGGCTCGCGCCTACACCGGCAGGCACAAAATCCTGGCGCGCTACCGCTCCTATCACGGCGCCACTGCCGGCGCCATGGCGCTGACCGGCGACCCGCGCCGCCTGGCCTGGGAGCCGAGCCTGATGCCGGGCGTGGTGCACTTCCTGGATCCGTACCGCTACCGCTCCACCTTTCACCGTTCTAATCCGGATATCTCGGAGGCGGATTTCGCTCAGGATTACCTGGACCACCTGGAGGAGATCATCACCTACGAAGGTGCGGAGACCATCGCCGCCGTGCTGCTCGAAACCGTCACCGGCACCAACGGCGTGATCATTCCCCCGGAGGGCT
>DATEDC010000043.1:0-47301 GCA_035286585.1 Anaerolineales bacterium | reverse complement strand
CATCCAATTGGGATTGTTGCATGTTGCCGTAGCGATGACGCTGGTACCCATCAACAGCACGCTCAACCGGGTGATGATCAAAGAGCTATCGATCTCCGCCACCCTGGTTGCCATCTTAGCGTCGCTGCCCTACCTTTTTTCGCCTATTCAGGTTGCAATCGGGTCATTCTCGGACCGGCACCCGCTGTGGGGGTTGCGGCGAACGCCCTACATCGTCCTTGGATTGCTGCTGTGTGTGCTTGGACTGGTGCTTTCGCCGCAGGCAGCATTTCTGTTAGCCGATAACTGGCAGTTGGGCACAATTCTTGGTGTGGCGGCTTTTGGCGCCTGGGGGATGGGGTTCAACTTTGCCACCGTGGCTTACCTCTCCCTGGCTTCCGAACTGTCCGGGGAAAAGAATCGCGGCCGAACAATTGCGGTGATGTGGTTCATGATGATTGTCAGCATTGTCGTGACGGCGATCGGTTTGAGCCAGATGGTGGATCCGTATACTCCGCAAGCGATGGTAAGAGCCTTTCGGGTAATCGGCTTGGCAGCCCTGTCCCTGGGCTTGATCGGTTTGGTCAGGCTCGAATCGCGCCGCGCTCAAACCTTGCACCCTGCGGAGAGCCAGTCCTGGGGAATCTTGATCAAGGCGGTTTTAGAGAACCGCCAGGCGAGCCTGTTTTTTTGGTATTTGATCATCCTGTTGGCGGCGATATTAGGCCAGGATATCCTCCTGGAACCCTTTGGGGGCGAAGCCTTTGGCATGGCAGTAAAGGATACCACCCGCATTACCTCCATTTGGGGCGGGTGTGTGCTGCTGGCTCTGGTTATTGCCGGGGCTTTCGAAGGCAGGGTGGCCAAACGGCTGGTTGCATCGATCGGGGCATTGGTAGCGACGCTTGGCTTCATCTTGATTGTGGCGAGCGGGTTGCTCTTGAATCAAATGGTTTTTTACACCGGGGTTGTTTTACTGGGCAGCGGAACCGGTCTGGCCACGGTCTCCAATCTTTCCCTGATGCTCGATATGACCACCCCAAGCAAGGTTGGGCTTTTTATCGGCGCCTGGGGAATGGCAAATGCCATCTCGCGCCTGATCGGCTCGGTATTGGGCGGCGCAGTCAGGGACCTGGTAACCCAGCTTTCCCATTCTCCTATTATCGGTTATATCGTAGTATTTGGCATCGAAGCGGGGTTGCTGCTTATCTCCCTGCTCATCTTGCGGCAAATTGATGTCGGCGCATTTCAGCAGCAATCGCGGCGCTTATCTTTGACTGAGCAAGCTGCTTTATCCGCCGAGGCCTGAGAGTGCCGGGATAATTGGAATCGAGGCATGGCATCTGACAAATGGTTGAGCCTGGGAGAGGTGGCCAAAATGCTTGGTGTACACCCCAGCACGGTGAGAAGCTGGTCTGATGAAGGCGAGCTTCCTGTCCATCGCACGCAGGGCGGTCACCGTCGCTACTTTCGCAGCGAACTTGAACTGTGGATGCAGGCGCATACTGCGTACAGCTCTGGGGTGGATGCCCATCTTGTTGTCCAAAACGCCTTGAGGAATACGCGTTTCCAGATCAGCGAAGGACGGTTGAGCGCAGAGGCGTGGTACAACAAGCTCGATGAGGAGGCGCGCGATCAATACCGGAAAAGCGGGCGCATGCTTATGCAGGGCTTGGTGGGTTTTTTGACCGAAGATGGTAGATCCGCCGAAGCAGAAGCAGAGGCCATCGGCTATGAGTATGCCTCACGCGGCCGGCGACACGACCTGAGCGCCGCAGATGCCGTCAACGCCTTTTTGTTCTTCCGCAATGTGTTGATCGAGTCGCTTCTTTCGGTTTTTGAGGCCGCCTCGGTGCGCTCACCCTTTGCCTGGAGCGACATATACCGCAAGATCAATTTGTTCACGGACCTGATCCTGATCAAAATACTGGAAACCTACGAGGCTTATCAGCGCGGCAAACCACGATGACACCAGGAGCGGCGGCCGCCTGTAGTGAGGATGTGCTAGACCATGTCTGCTGAGGACAAGGAATCTTCGAACACTGAGAAACCTGGTCGGGTGTCTCGCATGCCATCCAACTCTCCATTGTATGAGAAGGTCATCCCGGGGTTATTAATTGGTATGGCAATTTTGATGGGGGCGCTGATTCTATTTGCAGTTGGGATCTTACTGGGTATTATTTCGTTTTAACCTGAAACTATAAGCCAAAAGGAGTAGAAAAATGTCTATAAACCTGATCCTGCCCTTTCTTTCGACAGCCGTCATGTTTATTTTTGTGGTGCTGGTGTTCCAGCGTTTTCTGGTTCGCCGTAAACCTCATTTCCTCTTTTGGGGGATCGGTCTGACCATGTTCGGCGCCGGCAGCTTTGCGGAAGCTTATCTCTCACTGGCCTGGAACCCGTGGATTTTCTTCGCCTGGTACCTGTTTGGCGCCGTGCTGAACGCGGCCTGGATCGGTCACGGCACCCTGCATTTACTGGTGCGCAAGAAGTGGGCTCACGGTGTGACGGCTGTGCTGATTTTGGGGAGCCTCGGGGCTGGTTACTTGATGCTGCAGGTCATGCCCAGATTGGATACCACGATCTTCACGACCAGCAAGCCCATTAGCGAGCAATACGGCACCAAGCGGTTGGAAGCGGATGAAGCACCCCCGCCCAACGCGGAGATCGGGAAGGTCGTTTACCGCGGTGAGGAAGTAACGGTTGCGCGCGGCCTTTTACCGCTTGGGGCTACTGTGCGCCTGACGACCCCGTTTTTCAATATCTATGGACTGCTCACCCTGGTTGGGGGCGCCATCTGGTCGGCTTACCTGTTCTGGCGCAAGCGCGTCCTGCCGAACCGGGTGCTCGGCAACGTACTGATCGCAGCCGGGGCCCTTTTGATCGGCTTCGCCAGCACGTTGACCCGCCTGGGCTATGGGCAGTTCTTGTATATCGGCGAGCTGGTAGCGGCTGTTATGATGTTTGCCGGTTTTCAGGTGGCGGCTAGACCCCAGGTGGGCGAAAGCGCCCTGGCTCCCGAGCCGACTGGTGATTAAAGGGTACATTCCCAGGATACGTCATGGGAGATTGCGTTGCAGTCTCCCATGATTGTTTTCGGTTCCTGGCGGAATCGTTGAAATGGACGAGAGCCATTCAGCCAGCTCAATTTCGATTGGGACAGGATGGTAGAATAAGAGCAGTGGATTAAAGCCTGGTTTGAACACATCCTTGCTGAGGACAGGTTGATGAGCTATCTAAAAACTATTCAAGAAACTGTGCTGGAACTACCAGTGGTAGACCGTATCCGCCGCAATCATGGGCTCGAACATGCGGTTTTGCACCTGCTTGCGCAGCGCTATCCCCAACGTAGCATGGCAGGTCATTCAGATGCCAGGGGGTTTTGGTTGATCGGGAATATCCCCACCGAGGTTGTGCGCGAAGTCGTTCGTGAAGCCAGGGAAAGATTGAGAGCGGGTGAGCATCACCTGGCTGTACACCCGAACTGTGGGACGAATTTTGTGACCGCAGGCGTGATGGCAGGCTTGGCTGCGTTTATTGCCTTGTTTGGGGCGGATAGGCGCATGCGTGATAAGCTGGAGAGACTCCCCCTGGCGGCAACGTTGGCAACCATAGCGCTGATTGCAGCGCAGCCTTTGGGCTTGTCGATCCAAAGGCACATTACTACTTCGGGTGAAATTGGTGAGTTAACCGTTGAAGAGATCATCCCGACCCATCGAGGTCATCTTGCGGCTCATCGCATTATTACCCGGAGCTGAGCGTGCCTGAAGATCCGGCGGGGCTTTATATCCTGCACGGCGAAGATGAATTTTCGCTGGCTTTGTTTCTTTCCGAGATTCAGGCCGGGCTCGGCGATGCCGCGTTATCCGGGATAAACATTGACCGTGTTGACGGGAGATCCTCTACCCTGGAAGATCTCCGATTGATAGTGGGGGCGTTGCCGTTATTCGTCTCCAGCAGAATGGTAATCGTTACAGACCTGCTGCCAGCCATCGAGGCGGCTGGGTCGCAGGGTAAATTCATCGCATTATTGGAGAGCCTGCCAAAAACGACCGTGCTAATATTGGTTGAGCAGCTCACCCTAAAGGAAGGGCACTGGCTGTTGGCTTGGGTGGCGAAATCAGACCGTCTGACGGTCGTTCAATCTTTCCCAAAATTAAAAGGGGATAGGCTGACCAGGTGGATCGAGGTTCAAACGATTCGCCTAGGAGGTAAGATTTCCCGTAGGGCAGCCGCATCGCTGGCGAGCCTGGTCGGTGATAACACTCGGCTCGCCTATAATGAGCTGGAAAAACTGCTGGCTTACGTGGGTTATCAGAGAAGGATTGATGTGGAAGATATCGACCTGCTGGTGGTGTCGATTTCTCAGGCAGATATATTCGAGTTAGTAGACGCGATCGGAAATCGGAATAATCGAAGGGCGTTGGCGATATTAGGTAAGTTGACCAAAACGAAGGATCGTATGCAGATATTTTATATGATAGTTCGCCAGATCAGGCTGGTTTTGTTGGCCAAGGAAGTTCTGGCCCTGGGAAATAATGACCGCGATGTGGCACATATATTGCACCTGCACCCTTACGTGGCGGGAAAAGTATCAGATCAGGCGAAAAAATTCAGCCGAGAAGATTTAAAGATCATCTACCGGTGGCTGCTGCGGATAGATGGGGAAGTAAAAACAGGAAACCAGGAATGGGAAGTAGCAATGGAAAGCCTGGTGGTTGAAATCAGGTGAGCTTTTTCTCGATATTTCCGTTGACGCCAATCCAGAAATGGTTGGGTAGAACGGATGTTGATGTTTGGATGATGATTTCTCCGCTTTTGATGGTGAATTCGCCGTTATCCGTGATATTTGAGGTGATCATGCTGGGGTGCACAAAACAGATATTCGGGCGTGCGCCGTATTTATTTTGATAGTAGGATGCTGCTCGCTGAACTTTAGCGTTGAGCTCCGCTTTATGGTCATTATCATACCAGAGCATGCCGATATTCATGACTGCCTCCGCAAAATTTGTACATAGTGAAATGACGAATTATTCCAGCATTGGAAGATAAAAGTTCAAAGTTTCGCTGCCAAGTCTAGTGGAAAATTCCTCGATGAAATTTCCGGAATGATTTATCATCCGTTTCTCGTTATTATTCATATCACTAAAGATGTAGGTTCCAAAACATTGAACCATTTTCTTTCCAATTTTTTCG
Source organism: Anaerolineales bacterium (assembly GCA_035286585.1). Taxonomy (GTDB): domain Bacteria; phylum Chloroflexota; class Anaerolineae; order Anaerolineales; family UBA4823; genus DSOS01. Next base: position 42,126 of record DATEDC010000043.1, on the reverse strand, counting down.
ACCTTGTGACGATCGATGCTGGCAAGCACCCAAATTGAATTCCTTGGTCCATTTGAGGTGAGCCAGCTCAAATGATTTTCCGTCTCAAAATCGTCGTACTTCATTATTTCGGCTAAATCTTCGATAAATAAAATGTGAGTGACTCCAGTATGCCTACCATTTCTACGTTGTTCTGCCAGTTTAGCCATGTCAACAATATATTTGTGAGCTGCCGAATCAAATGCTGACAACAATTTTTCCATGTGATCGTAATGTGTCAGATCGTAATAATTTCCAACATTTGGAGAAATGACGCTGCATTTTAAGTCAATTATCGAATTGATCATCATTGACGAAGCCAAGATTGTCTTTATAAAGCGGGTATTACTGATTTCATCAGAGCCAATTAAGAGCAAGCTACCCGGTGTTGGATCCGCCAGATCAAGAAAGAGAGGCAACCCGTCGTAACACGTGCCTAAATATGAAGTTCTATTGGGTACGGGTCCAAATGATTTTATATATTGTTGAAGTTCGGAAAGGGTGTTTCCTCGGTGGGTTGATTGGTTCAAATAATGAGGAATTAAGTCCGTTGCTTGCCGACGATCCGTCCAAAAGGTTATTGTATTCATAGCAACCATCCCGAAAGAGAAATTTGTTGAATCTACCAGAACACTTGTTCTATAATATAATAGAACATGTATTCTTTGTCAAGGGTAAAATAGATTTATTTGTTTTTGTTGACCTCTAGATGCTGGCATGCTACAATCATCGGAGTAATTAGAGTTGGATGATTACCAAAATGACTTTCGAACCCACCTCAATTCTCATGGTTGAAGACAACCACGATTACGCCTGGATGCTTCGTCTTGTTCTTAACGAAATAGACCAGTCCGCTTATCGCTTAACTAACGCAGCCACTCTAGAGGACGCGATCTTAATGATTCGCGATGAAAACCAGGTGATAGATGTCATTTTATTAGACATATCTCTTCCTGATAGCCAGGGATACGAAACTTTTCGTAGATTGCAATCTTTCGCAACAGAAATTCCAATCATCGTTCTGGCATCTAGCGACGACCATCGAATTGGGCTGAAAGCAGTTCGCGAAGGCGCACAAGACTTCATCGTCAAGGGGGAGATCGACGTCGCCCATATCTTGCGTTCCATTGATTATGCTATCGAACGCCACCGCAACATCCTGGAGTTGAAAAGGTTATCATTCCTCGACGAGCTAACCGGGCTGTTAAATAGACGCGGCTTCCTCAATATGGCGGAACATCATTTGAAAATCGCCGATCGCACTAATCGGGAAATGCTGCTCTTCTTCGCGGATATGGATGGTTTGAAGCAAATCAACGATACTTTTGGGCACCATTACGGAGATCATGCTCTCAGAGCTATCGCTTCGATTCTTGAAACAACCTTTCGCTCTTCGGATTTGATTGCCCGCCTGGGAGGCGATGAATTCACTATCCTGGCTATCAATGCCCCAACACAAAATGCCGAACAGATCATCGATCGGCTGCAGAATAATATCAATCTTTATAACGCCAACAGCCAGACATATCAGCTCTCGCTGAGCGTCGGTGTAGCCCGCTTTCACCCCAACGAAGAGATTGATCTGGATAAAATGCTCGCCAAGGCGGACCGAGAGCTTTATCAACACAAGCGGATAAAATCTCAATCACCCCAAAATAAGCTTACCTAGTGACCGATCAGGCTGGATGATCGTCTCATCCAACTAACCGCGCTTCCAGGGCTTGACCTTTCCGAGGCTAATACCCTTCACTAGACCAATCATCGCGAGGAGCTCGAAAATCATCTTTGATCAATTCCGTTTGTGTCTTCTGCGGGTCTTCTGACAGGCTAAATAACAACTATATTGAAGCAGCTTACCAGTTGGGTAATTTGCTCGCCCGGCGCAACTTGCAGTTGATTTATGGGGCCGGTAGTACGGGGTTGATGGGCGCCCTGGCAGAGGGTGCCTTGCACGGCGGCGGCAAGGTCATCGGGGTTATCCCGGCATTATTCAACACCCCCGTTTTAGCTCATGCGAAACTTACCCGGCTGGAGGTCGTCAATTCTATCCATGAAAGAAAAGCCCGGATGATCGCACTTGGCGACGCATTTATTGCTCTACCAGGGGGGTTTGGAACGTTCGAAGAGTTGTTTGAAGTGTTGACCTGGGCGCAAATCGGTTTACACAATAAACCCGTGGGCTTATTGAACACTTTGGGATATTTCGATCCGCTGCTGGGAGCAATTCAACACGCCAGACAGGAGGGGTTTATTTACGAGGAACACCACTCATTGTTTACCTGCTCCAGCTATGCAGAGGAGCTGCTTGAAGCGCTGACTAATTACCAACCGCCTGGGGGGCTCGAGCGCTGGCTGACCAGGGACGCCTGAGATACGCGCAATGCGACCCAATCCCCGCTCTGGCGGCGCTCTGCAACCCTCAGCCCGTGAGCGACCAGAGCGCATTCTACTTGACCTGCCTGCTCCGCCAGCATCCCGGAGAGAATCAGGGCGCCAGAGGGCTGAACGAGCTTTGCTAACCCTTCCTCTAAGAGGCGTATGATGACGGGCGCCAGGATATTGGCGAAGACGATATGCCCGCGGCTGAGCGAGTATTTACCAGAGCGAATCTCGACTGCGGAACCAAGACCGACCTCCAACCGGTCAGCCACGCCGTTGAGCCGGGCGTTATCCCGGGCCGCGGCGATCGCTTCCTCATCGATATCCACCCCCAGAGCGCGTTGTGCGCCTAATTTTAACGCCGCAATCGCCAGTATTCCCGAGCCGCAGCCAACATCGATTACCTCCAGCGGGACAGGTGAGCGATCTTTCAGGTAACCCCGTTCCCGGAACCAGGATTCGAGCATCTCCAGGCAGAGCTGGGTGGTTGGGTGCGTGCCTGTGCCAAATGCCATCCCGGGATCGATCTTTACTGCCGTGCGACCTGCGTCCGGCGACTCAAGCCAGGCCGGCACGATGCTCAGGCACCTGCCGATACTTATTGGCCGGTAGTTCTCCTTCCAGGCCTCAGACCAGTCTTTTGCCTCGATCAGTTTGAACTGCGCCTGCGGTAGTGGCTGGATGCGGCCTAAGTACCACAAAGCTTCTTCCAATTTGCGGCGCTGATCTTCGAGGTTTGCATCCACCGGCAGGTAGCCGCACACCCGCAGCGGGCCGATTGCCTGTCCCTCGTCGAATGCGTCCGCCGTAATCGCGGTCGCCTCAATCACCACGCCCCCGGAGACAAAACGCCCCAGGACCTCAGCGGCTGCTTCGGCAAGCTCGCCATCCAGGAGCAAAGAAATTTCTAACCAGCTCGAGTCAGTCATGAAGTCGCCCTGCCTTGGGACGGTTAAAAACAAAAGACGATTAGCCTGCTGGCATTCGTTCTTTTGCTTATCACCCCCCCAGGGTTTCCTTCAGCCAGTCAAAAAAACTGCGCTCTTGTGGGCGCACCTCGCTGCCCAAGCTGCGCGCCAGTTGTTCAAAGAGCTGGCGCTGGTCGGCAGTGAGGCGGGTGGGGACTGCAACGTTGACCACGACCAGTTGGTCGCCGCGCCCGTTGCTGCGTAAATGGGGCACTCCCTTGGCGCGCATGCGCAGGACCTTCCCCGGCTGAGTGCCAGGGGGAATCCTGAGCACGGCTGGGCCGTCCACGGTGGGAATCTCGACCTCCGCCCCCAGAACTGCCTGGGCGATGTTGATATCCAGGTCGAGAATAATATCCTGCTCGCGCCGGCGGAAGAACCTGTGGGGTTTAACGAAAATGGTTATGTACAGGTTTCCGTTTGGACCGCCGTTCAAGCCTGGCTGTCCTTCGCCCGCCAGCCGAATCTGGGTGCCGTTGTCAACCCCGCCGGGAATCGAGACCACTTTCTTGCGCGTGCGCCGCTCCAGGCCGCGCCCCTGGCAGGTATGGCAAGGGGTGGCGATGGTCTCGCCCACGCCGTTGCATACCGGGCAAGTCCCAACCTGAACCATTGAGCCGAGGATGGTTTGCCGCGCCTGGCGCACTTCGCCGCTCCCATTGCAGTTAGAGCATCGCACGGGCGAGGTGCCCGGCTCCGCGCCTGTCCCGCTGCAGGTGTGGCATAGCTCATCACGGATGATCTCGATTTCTTTCTCCAGGCCAAATACAGCTTCCTCGAAGGTGAGCTCCAGCCTGTAAGAGAGATCCGCGCCGCGGCGGGGCATGTTGCGCGCCCGGCGGCTTGTGCGCCCGAAACCGCCAAAACCGAACAGATCGCCGAAAATATCGGCGAAATCGCTGAAGTCAACGGTGAAGTCGGGCGCGCCTCCTGCTCCTCTGACGCCGGCATGCCCAAAACGGTCATACGCGGCGCGCCTGTCGGCGTCCGAGAGCACGGCATAGGCCTCGTTGAGCTCCTTAAACTTCTCCTCGGCGTCGGGTTGTTTGTTGACGTCGGGGTGATACTGGCGCGCCAGGCGCCGGAAGGAGGCCTTAATATCCTCGTTCGAGGCGTTTTTCGGGACGCCCAGAATCTCGTAGTAATCTCGCGGTGTCATCATCAGAAAGCCAGGCGGGTCATCAGGGTATCAGAACGGCGCTCCGCGGCCCGCTGGTGATATTCATTAAACGTTGCGAAATTCGCCGTCAACCACGTCCTCGCCTTCAGGTCCGGAGCCAGTCTCGGGACCAGCTTCCCCAGCCGTGCCACCCCCGGGGCTGGCGCCCTGGTAAGCAGCCGTCCCAATTTGCTGGATCACCTGGTTGAGCGCCTCAGTCTCGCGGCGGATGTCCGCGGTATTCTCGCCGTTCATGACTTCCCGCACCTTGGACACCTGCGCTTCAACCTGGCTCTTTAAATCTGCGGGGACTTTTTCGCCCAGGTCACGCAGCACTTTTTCTGCGGTATAGACCGCGTTGTCGGCTGCATTGCGGGCTTCGATCCGCTCCTTGCGGATGCGGTCTTCCTCCGCGTGGGCTTCAGCCTCCCTGCGCATGCGCTCGACTTCGCTTTCGCTCAAGCCGGAAGAAGCTGTGATCATAATGTGCTGGCTGCGACTGGTGGCTTTATCTTGAGCAGTGACTTTGAGGATACCGTTTGCGTCGATGTCGAAAGTCACCTCGATTTGGGGTATGCCGCGCGGCGCCGGGGGGATCCCATCCAGGATGAAGCGCCCGAGCGACTTGTTATCCGAGGCCATGGGGCGCTCGCCTTGTAAGACATGAATCTCCACCTGGGATTGGCTATCGGTGGCAGTGGAGTAGATTTGGGACTTGCGGGTGGGGATCGTCGTGTTCCGCTCGATCATCGGGGTAGCCACCCCACCCAGGGTCTCCACCGAAAGCGTCAGTGGAGTTACATCCAGGAGAAGAATGTCCTTCACTTCACCGCCCAGCACGCCAGCCTGGATGGCAGCGCCAATGGCGACCACCTCATCGGGGTTCACCCCTTTATGCGGCTCTCTGCCAAACAGCTTGCGCACGGCTTCCTGGACCGCAAGCATGCGGGTCATGCCGCCCACCAGGACCGCCTCGTTGATCTGGGAGGGCTGCAAGTCGGCGTCTTTCAGCGCCTGGCGGGCAGGGCCCATGGAGCGTTCGATCAGGTCGGAGGTGAGTTGTTCCAGCTTGGCGCGGGTCAGGGTCATCACCATGTGCTTCGGTCCGCTGGCGTCGGCGGTAATATAAGGCAGGTTGATTTCGGTCTGCATCAGGCTGGAAAGCTCAATTTTTGCCTTCTCGGCGGCTTCTCTAAGGCGCTGCAGCGCCTGGCGGTCCTTACGCAGATCAATCCCGGACTGGCGCATGAACTCCTCCGCCAGATAATCGATGACGCGCTGGTCGAAATCATCGCCGCCCAGGAACGTATCGCCGCTGGTGGAGCGCACCTGGAAAACACCATCACCGACATCGAGGATAGAGATGTCGAAAGTGCCCCCGCCCAGGTCGTAAACGGCGATCACTTCATCTTTTTTCTTGTCCAGGCCGTAAGCCAGAGAAGAGGCGGTGGGTTCGTTGATGATGCGCAAAACTTCCAGCCCGGCGATCTTGCCGGCGTCCTTGGTCGCGTTGCGCTGGGCGTCGTTGAAGTACGCAGGTACGGTGATCACCGCCTGAGTCACAGGCTCACCCAGGTATGCTTCCGCATCCGTTTTGATTTTGCTGAGAATCATGGCGGAAATCTCGGGCGGAGAATATTCCTTCTCGTCCAGGATGACGCGGACGTCGCCGTTGGGCGCTTTGGTTACTTTGTACGGGACCCGCGAGACGGCGCGCTGAACTTCTGGGTCATCATACTTGCGCCCCATAAAGCGTTTTATGGAGAAGATGGTATTTTCGGGATTGACCACCGCCTGGTTGCGCGCTACCCTGCCGATCAGGCGTTCGTGATTTTTGTTGACGGCTACTACCGAAGGGACCAGGCGCTCGCCCTCGGCTGAGGGGATGACGGTTGGTTCGCCGGCCTCCATCACCGCTACGGCGGAGTTTGTAGTCCCCAAATCGATACCGATGATTTTTCCCATGTCAGGATCCTCCCGAACTATGCGCTGAAATTTATTTTGCCAGGCGCACCTGCGCCGGGCGCAGAACCCGCTCGCCGAGCAAGTAGCCTTGTTTTACTACTTCGATGATCTGACCGCTCACGAAATCGGGGCTTTCTTCTTGAGAGATCGCTTCGTGCATGTTTGGATCGAAAAACTGGCCCTCTGCCTGCATTGGCGTGACACCCTCGGCCTCTAAAAAGGAGGCCAGCTTGCGAGTGATCAATTCGATTCCATTGGCCCAGGCAGCGCCATCACCTTCTGCGGGCCGGGTTTTCAAAGCCCGTTCCAGGTCATCCAGGATTTCTAAATAGCGCTTGATGACATTGCCAGCCGCAATCTGGTAAGCCTGAGCTTGATCCCGCTCCATGCGCCGCTTGTAGTTGGCAAATTCGGCGCGCGCCCGCTGCCAGCCATCCAGGTACTCACTTGCCTTGGCCTGCCAATCGTTTAACTCTTCCTGGAGCGCTTGCTGCTCAGATAGAGCCTCCGTTTCCGTTGAAGTCTCTGCTGTAGCCGCCAGATCTTCCTGTTGAGTCTGGTTGTTGATTTCAACCATATCGGTTTGTTCTTGGGTGGAACTGTCTTCTGCTTTCATCTTTCTCCTGACATCTTGGGGCTTATTGTGCGTCTGCGTGCAGGTCGACAACCAGGTCGCTGAGCAGACCGGCGACATAGCGCACGGTTGAGATTGACTGTCCGTAAGCCATGCGGATCGGCCCAAGTACCCCGAGCGTGCCGGTGGCCAGTCCGGGCGCACCATAGCGGGCCAGCACGAAAGAGCAATCGCGCAGCTCTTCCCAGGTGCCTTCGCCGCCAATCAGCACCTGCACGCCGCCCACAGTGCTGGTCATGACTGTGCGAGCCAACAGGTCCTCCAGGAGCGAGCGCTCCTCGAGGATGCGCAGGGCCTTGCGGGCTGTCTCAACATCGGCAAACTCCGGTTCGGAGAGGACATTAGCCAGACCATCGCGATACACTTCGCCGGCCAGGATTTGCTGCGAACGGCGCATATCTTCCACGACCAGCTTGAGCACATCCTGTTCGAGCTCCTCTAACTGGCTCTTCAGAGATAAAATGCCGTCTGGATCCAGACCATCGCACAGCCGGTTGAGCTGGTCAGCCGCCGCGCTCAGGCGCTCCTGGCTAACCGGCTCGGCCAGGCTTAACATTTGCTGTCGAATTTCACCGCCCTCCATGACCAGCACCATCAACACGTGCCGGCCGCGGGTGTTGATCAGCTCGAGATGCTTGAAGCGCGCTTGCTCGGAATGAGGCGCGGTCACCAGCGAGGCCGCCTGGGCGTGGTGAGCCAGCACCGAAGCTGCCAGGCGCATCCAGCGATCGACGTTATGACCGATCTGGTAGAACTGGTGGGCGATCGTCTGCCGGGTTTCTATGGGGAGCTCTGTTTGACCCATCAACTGGCGGACGAAATAGCGATAGCCCTCCTCTGTGGGAACACGGCCCGCAGAAGTGTGCGGCTGGCGTAAGTAGCCCATCTCCGTCAGGGCCATCATATCATTGCGGATGGTTGCTGAACTGATGTCTAAATTGTAATACTTAACCAGGCGCGCTGAACCAACCGGCTGGGTCGTGTCGATATGATCGCGCACCACCAGAGCAAGGATCAGCTTTTGGCGCTCGGTCAAATTGCTCATCGGTCCTCATTCAATTTAGCACTCTCAGTGCGAGAGTGCTAAAAAGACAAATACCATGATACCATGGCGGGGAAATAACGTCAAGAAAAGGCGCTCTCAGGGGAAAATTTCTGACATTAGGTTAACAATGCGTATCTGCGCAACTGGCGCAAGGCGATCTGCAGGTCTTGCGGGTACGGCGCGGTGATAGCCAGGGTTTCCCCGCTGGCGGGATGTCTGAATGACAGAGACCAGGCGTGCAGCCCAGGCCGCCCCAGCAGGGGGCGGGCCTCTGACAGACTGGCGCGGTAGTCTGCCTTGAGTTGAGAAAGCTCCAGGCTTGGGCCGCCATACAGCTTATCGCCTATAATGGGCAGCCCCAGGGCGCTGAGATGAGCCCGGATCTGGTGCGTGCGGCCGGTTGTGGGGGCTGCCTCGAGCAGCGCCCAGGAGTGAGCGGCAGGCAGGCCTGACTTAGCCGCAACGCGAGCGCCTTTCATCGGTCGCGCAGGCGTATAACGCTCCAGGACGCGCAGGTGGGTGTGGGCATCTACCCCCTGGCGGGGGTCGACCACCGTCCGATGCCGGCGGTCGCCGTCCAGGCGCAGCGGCTGGCGTACATCTTTTTCCTCCCATTCGGGATTTCCGGCGACCAGGGTATGATAGAGCTTGGTCGTCTCCCGAGAGGCGAATTGGGCATTGAGGGATTGATGGGCGCTGGCGGAGCGCGCCAGCACGATCACGCCGCTGGTGTCGCGATCCAGGCGATGTACAATCCACAAGGGACCAAAAGCTGGTTCCAGCCGGCTTTTCAAATGCGGTGCCTGGCGGTCGTAGCCATCGGGCAAACTGGGCAGACCGGCGGGTTTGTTGACGACCAGCAGGTGTGCGTCGGACCACAATACCAGGGTTTCAGGCGCCTTGTCCATCGAGTTTGTTCAGCGGATAGCTGGTAAACCAGGATACCCGTTCATTATTCGCTCTTTGACTCGCGACATCATAAGACCTACCTATCAGGCGGCGTAAAACGCTGCATGGATCGCTCACGATTCATCCAGCTCGTTTTGGCTCTTTTCAAGGTCGGCAAGGAACTTCAGGTCCTGGTCGCTCAACTCGGCTTTGGCCAGCAGGTCGGGCCGCCGCAGGCGCGTCCGCAGCAGCGCCTGCTGGCGTCGCCAGCGAGCAATCCGGGCGTGATCACCCGAGACGAGCACCTCTGGCACCTGCCAGCCGCGGAATTCCGGCGGGCGGGTGTAATGCGGGTATTCCAGCAAGCCGGAGGCGTGGGAATCGTCCTGGGCGCCGTCTGGATCCCCGAGCGCACCGGGGATCAGCCGGGCGATAGCATCGATCAACACCAGGGCGGGGATTTCGCCGCCGGTTAGAACGTAATCGCCGATCGAAATCTCGTCATCCGCAAGCCGGCGGACGCGCTCATCCACCCCCTCGTAGCGACCGCAGATCAGGCCCAGGTGCGGCTCTGCGGAGAGCTGTCGGGCTATCTCTTGGTTAAAAAGACGACCCTGCGGGGTGAGCAGGATCACGGGGCAGGCAGGAGGGACGCCCAAAATTCCTTCGACCGCGGCAAAAATTGGCTCCGGCTTCATCACCATGCCGCCGCCTCCACCGTAGGGTTCATCGTCGGTTACATGGTGGCGGTCAGTCGTCCAGTCGCGAATATTGTGCAGACGCACGTCCAGCAGGCCGCTCCGCTGGCTGCGCAGCAGGATGCTGGTTTGCAAATAGGGCTCAAACACTTCCGGAAAAAGGGTGAACACATCAAAGCGCATAAGCTGATTCTAGCCGCGAGAGCAGGGCTTGGCAAGTACATCGCGCCTCGAGCGCGTCTTGACGCTTATTCCCTCGCAATGGTATGATGAAATCATGTATTTGCGCGGGAATAAATGGAGTGTGACTCGCCGGCCAAGCAAACGCTCTAACCCCTGGCGGGTGATGCTGTTGCTCATATTGATCGGGGTGGCTCTGTATTTTAACCAGGTGATCGTACCGGCAACACCGCCCCTGTTCATAGCCACGCCTACGCCCACCCGCAGCCCGGAGTCGTTTCTCAACGAAGCCGAGCAGTTTTTCAACGAGGGAAAGCTGACCCAGGCGATTGCCGCCTATAAACAGTCGATTATTGCCGATCCCAACAATCCAGCGATATTCGTGGCTTTAGCTCGCACACAGGTGTACGCCGGCGAGTATGAAGAAGCCGTGGTCAACACCCAGAATGCGCTGCTCAAAAACCCTAACAACCCGATGGCCCATGCCGTTCAGGGTTGGGCGTTGGGTTTTTTAGAGGATTACTTGGCTGCTGAAGCCGCGGTGAGAAAAGCGATAGAGCTGGATGCAAATAACGCCCTGGCCCATGCTTATTACGCTGAAATCCTGGTCAACAAGGGGAACTTCGAGGACTTCGATAAAGCGGCTGCGGAATCCCGCCTGTCCAGGGAGCTGGGTCCTAACCTGATGGAAAGCCATCGCGCCCGCGGCCTGGTTTTGCTCTACTCGGGCACGGAAAACCTGGACCAGGCGGCGCAAGAATTCAAGGCTGCGCTGGCGATCAACGATAAAATTGCGGATTTACACCTGTTTTTGGGGTTTGCCTACCGACTGATGGGCGAAAACGACCTGGCTGTAGATGAGCTGCTGGCGGCATACGCCTTGAACCCCAAGAATGCCGATATTCCCACGGAGATCTCTTTCGCCTATGCCAACGAGGGCCAATTCGGCAAAGCTTCCCAGTATGCTGAAGACGCGGTCTCCATCGATCCGGCGACCCCCCGGCTTCACGGCAACCTGGGTGTGATGTATTATCGCAACAACGACCTGAACGGCGCCATCACCGAACTGGGTCTGGCAGTGCGCGGAGGGGTCACCCCGGATGGGGTGGCTGTGGAAGGCTTGCCTCTGGATTACGGCAAGGTTGCCGAGTATTATTGGTTTTATGGCTTTGCTCTGGCGAAAAGCAACCGCTGTGCTGAAGCTGTGCCCATCTTTCAAGCGCTGGTCAGCGGTGTCCCAGATTATGAGCTGGCAGTTGATAATGCGCGCGCCGGCCTGGAGCTGTGTCTGCAAAGCCTTGAGACCCCCACGCCGTCGAGCGAGATCACGCCAACACCCTGAATTATGGAACGTGAGCTGACGGGAAAACGCCCCACATTTCACCAGAGCAAGTCGAACGCCGGCTTCTTCCGCATGCTGCTGTGGATATCGCTGATCCTGGGGGGTATCTGGCTGCTGCTTGGCGTCCGGCGCGGCCAGGTTGAGCCCATGTTCCTGCCGACCCCCACGCCCACCCGCACAGCCGATTCGTATTTTCTGGAAGCGCAGGCATACTTCCAGGCGGGCAAGCTGGATGACCCAGACCCGCCCCCGCCTGCGCCGCCGCGGCCGGACGCCATCGATACCTACCAACGCGCTCTGGAGATTGACCCAAGCAACGCGCAAGCCTGGGCGGAGAAAGCGCGCATTCAAACGTACTCGATCACCATGCTGAGCAACGATGCTCAACGGCGTGAACGCCTGCGCGAAGCCCTGGAATCGATCGATCGAGCGGTTGAGCTGAACCCGGACGACAGCACCATCCACGCCATACGCGCCTTCGTCCTGGATTGGAACGCTTCTTACGTGGGAGCGGAAGAAGCGCAAGACCTGCTGAAGGAGGCGGAAGGGGAGGCGGTGCGCGCCTACCAGCTTGACCCGCGCAACGCCCTGGCGCTGGCATTTTACGCCGAAGTATCCCTGGATCAGCAAAAATGGTCTCAGGCGGAACAGTACGCTGCCCAGGCGATTTCGCTGGCCCCCGATTCGATGGACGCCCACCGGGTCTACGCCACGGTGCTCGAATCGATCGCCCAATACCGGCTTGCCATCGAGCAGTACCTCAAGGCAGCCGAGATCAGCCCCAACCTGACATTTCTTTACGTCTACATCGGCAGGAACTACCTGCACCTGGCTCAGTCATCCCTGGCTGAGCGGCTTTACGACCTGGCCCTGGAATACTACGCCAAAGCCGCGGCCATTAACGAGCAGTTGGGCGTTCGCAACCCGATCCCTTACATGGAAATTGCCAAAGCTTATTCCCAGCAAGGCGAATTCTTTGTCGCTGCCCGCAACGCGGAAAAAGCCCTGACCTTTGACCCCACCAACGCCAACACCTATGGGCAATTAGGCATTATTTACATCAAATCGCGCAATTACGAAAGCGCCAGCCCGGCATTGAAATGCTCCGTAGCAGGCTGCACGGCAGACGAGAACGAAATCGCCAGGAACCTGGTAGAGCAGGGCTTGCTGGCGCAGAGCGCGGCGGTCGAGGGGTTGCCATTGACCAATTTAACGGTCGCTTACTACTATGTCGAGTACGGCACGGTGCTGGCTTTCCTGAGCCGGGCAAACCAGAATTTCTGTCCGCAAGCCCTGCCCGTCCTGGCGCAGGTGCGGGCAGAGTTTCCCGATGACCCCGTGCTGATGGAGATCGTCAGAGACAGCGAGGGGATTTGCAGCCAGTTAGCTGCATCACCGAACCTGTTGGCGCCCATTGCCACCCCGCAACCCGATGAAATAATGGCCACCCCAGGGGGCTGACCTCACAGGTTTCCGAAAAGGGTTGCCTGATCTTACTCCAGCCCGGATTTGTCAGAAATTTGTTAATTTCTTTCTGAATTCCCTTGACTTTCGGCGAAAAAATAGGTATGATTTACCCGCGAGTTAGCACTCTGTGTGCTTGAGTGCTAACTTGTCTGTGTGTCGATTGCTCTCTAAATCCCAATCTTTTACAGGAGGCGTTTATGTCTATGAATCTCAAACCCCTAGGCAACCGCGTGGTGGTTGAGCCCATCGAGCAAGAGGAGGTAACCGCAGGTGGGATTGTGCTTCCCGAAACAGCCAAAGAGAAGCCCCAAAAAGGCAAGGTGCTGTCCATAGGTCCCGGTGAACGGGATGAGGATGGCAAGCGTATCCCCATGGATGTGGCTCCGGGGGATATGGTCCTGTTCGCCAAGTACGCGGGGACGGAAATCAAGATCGATGGTAAGAAAGTGCTCATCCTCAAGGAGAGCGATATCCTGGCTATCGTTGAATAGAAATAATCATTTCGAAATCGAAGGAGAAGATATCCTATGACAGCAAAACAATTGGTGTTCTCAGAAGAGGCGCGCCGACGCTTGCAGAAAGGCATGGACCTGCTTGCCAAAGCAGTGATTACCACCCTCGGCCCCAAGGGGCGCAATGTCGCCGTGGATCGCAAGTTTGGTTCCCCCACGATTACCCACGACGGCGTGTCGGTGGCGAAAGAGATCGAGCTCGAAGATCCCTTCGAGAATATGGGCGCCCAACTGTTGAAGGAGGCCGCCACGAAGACGAACGATATCGCTGGCGACGGCACCACCACCTCCACAGCGCTGGCCCACTCTATTGTCAGCGAGGGGATGAAGAACCTGGCGGCCGGATTTAACCCCATGCTGCTCAAGCGCGGCATCGAGGCCGCCACCAAGGCAGTTGCCGAGAAGATCAATCAGCAGTCCATCGGCATCGAAACCAAGGAAGATATCGCCAACGTCGCTTCAATATCTGCCCAGGACCGCACCATAGGCGAGCTGATCGCCGAGGTGATGGACAAAGTGGGCAAGGACGGCGTCATCACCGTGGAAGAGTCTAAGGGTCTGGAGTTCGAGACCGAGTACGTCGAAGGTATGCAGTTCGACCGCGGTTATATCTCGCCCTACTTCATCACCGATCCCGAGCACATGGAGGCCTCGATTTCTGATCCCTACCTGCTGATCCACGACAAGAAAATCTCTGCAGCCCAGGACATTGTGCCTATCCTGGAGAAGCTGGTGCAGGTGGGCAAGCGCGAGCTGATCATTGTTGCCGAAGATGTCGATGGCGAAGCGCTGGCTACCCTGGTTCTGAACAAACTGCGCGGTATGCTCAACGTCGTCGGGGTAAAGGCGCCTGGATTTGGCGACCGCCGCAAAGCCATGCTGCAAGATATCGCCGTGCTGACTGGAGCTGAAGTGATCTCTGAGGAGACCGGTCGCAAGCTGGAAAGCGCCACGATTGCCGACCTCGGCCGCGCCGAGAAGGTGGTTGTCACCAAGGACGATACCACTGTCATTGGCGGGAAGGGCGAGCCGGCTCAAATCAGGGGTCGCATCGAGCAGATACGCGTCGAAATCGATAAGAGCACCAGCGATTACGATCGCGAGAAGCTGCAGGAGCGGCTGGCCAAGCTCTCTGGCGGCGTTGCCATTATCCGGGTGGGCGCGGCGACCGAGACCGAACTGAAAGAGAAGAAGCACCGCGTCGAAGACGCTCTCTCGGCGACCCGTGCGGCGGTCGAGGAAGGCATCGTGCCGGGCGGCGGCGTGGCTCTGATCAATGCCATGCAGGCCCTGGATGGCATGAAGATGGAGAACGAGGATGCCCAGGTGGGCGTCAATATCGTCCGCAAAGCGCTGGAAGTCCCGCTGCGCAAGATCGCCGAGAACGCCGGCAAGGATGGCTCGGTGATCCTTGAGAACGTCCGCCGCGAGCAGAAGAGTAAAAAGAACCCGAACATCGGCTTCAACGTGCTGAGCGAAGCGTACGTCGACATGGTCAAGGACGGCGTGATCGACCCGGCCAAGGTAACCCGCGGCGCCCTGGAGAACGCGGCCTCGATCGCGGCGATGATCCTGACCACCGAGGCGCTGATCACCGAGGTGCCCGAGAAAGAGAGACCGGCTGCGCCTCCGATGCCGGAGTATTAAAATTCAGTTGGTTTACGCCTGGCGGGGACTGGAGCTCATTCCGGTCCCCGTTTGTTTTTCTCGAAGCGAAGCGATCTTTGACAAAACCGCTCGCTTATGTTAAAATTTCATTCGATATAACGAACGATGTCCCGGCCGGTAAGCCGGCCTGGTTACGGTACGCCATACAACCAACAGAGTAAGGGTGGAATCATTCCACGCAATTGTCTGGATCCAGTAAGCAACCGCACGCCCCGGCCGGTGAGACGCAAGTCGTCTGTTTGCTCCTGCTGGGGCATTTTCGTTTGACAGATACTATAAACATTGTGAAAAGGATATGAAAAACAAAAACAAACGCGGCGGAGCCAGTCTCCGCATACTACCTTTAGGGGGCTTGGGGGAAGTGGGCAAGAACATGATGGCCTACGAATATGGGGAAAACATCCTGGTGGTGGATAGCGGGCTGATGTTTCCCGAAAACGATATGCTCGGGATCGATTACATCATCCCCGATTTTCAGTACCTGCTGGAAAACCGGCAGAAAATCCGGGGGATTTTCATCACCCACGGGCACGAGGACCACACCGGGGCGATCAATCACCTGCTGGAGCAGGTGAACGCGCCGGTCTATGCCACGCCGCTGACGCGCGGCTTGGTTGAGGTCAAGCTGTCGCGCGGCGGCAGCCTCGGGAAGGCCCAGCTCCACACCGTTCAGGCGGGGGATGCGGTCCAGGTGGGCCCGTTCAAGCTGGAGCTGTTTCACGTCTGCCACTCGATTCCGGATGGGGTCGGCCTGGGGATTACCACCCCAGCTGGGCTGGTGGTACACACCGGGGATTATAAATTCGACCACACGCCCGTGGACAACTGGCCCACCGATTACGCCAAGCTGGCGGAATTTGCCGGGCGCGGCGTCCTGGCGCTGTTGGCCGATTCCACCAACGCGGACAGGCCGGGCTGGACGCCCTCGGAGAGGGTCATCGACCCGGCCTTCGACGAAGTTTTTCGAACCGCTCCGGGACGAATTATCATTGCCAGTTTCGCCTCATTAGTCTCTCGAATGCAGCAAGCCGCCAACGCCGCCGTGCGCCACAAGCGCAAGCTGGCTTTTGTGGGCGCCAGCATGGTGGAAAACGCCAAGATGGCGCGCAAATTAGGTTACCTGGATATCCCGGATGAGGCCCTGGTTTCGATTGACCAGGCGCTTAAGTTGCGCCCCGAGCAGGTGGCTTTAATGACCACCGGGTCGCAGGGCGAGCCGTCTTCCATTATGGGGCGCCTTTCCACCGGGACCAACCGTCAGTTCGACATTATCCCCGGCGATACCGTGGTGCTCTCCTCGCATCCCATCCCGGGCAACGAAGAAACCGTTTACCGCACGATAAACCGCCTCTTCCGGCGAGGGGCGAATGTGATTTACGAGGCCGTGGCGCCGGTCCACGTCTCAGGTCATGCCAGCCAGGAAGAGATGAAGCTGCTGCTGCACCTAGTGAAGCCCAAATACTTCATCCCCATCCATGGCGAGTTGCGCCACCTGAAGCAGCACGCCATCCTGGCCCAGCAGGTGGGCGTCCCGGCGGAGAACATCGCCGTGATCGAAAACGGCCAGATGGTCGAGTTCGCGAATGGGCGGATGAAACTGGGCGACCGCGTGCCGGGCGGCTATGTCTTTGTGGATGGAGCTGGCGTGGGCGAAATAGGACCGAGCGTGGTTCGAGAGCGCGAAATCCTCTCGCGCGATGGCTTCGTGCTGGTTCACCTGGTGATGGATACAGAATCTTCACAATTGATCGAAGATCCGGAGATCATCACCCGCGGCTTTGTCTATGCGCGCGAGGCGGATGAGCTGCTGGATGCCGCCCGCCAGTTGGTGATCGAAAACCTGAATCGCTCCGGGAACGGCAGAATGCAGAGCGACCTCGAGCAAACCCTGAAATCCTTCTTCTACACGAAAACAAAGCGCCGGCCGATGGTGTTCGTGACCATCAGCCGGGCTAAATAATCGTTTTGGATTGCCGGCAGCAGCTTGCTGCCAGCAAGCTGCTGTTAGTAGTTCTCCCAGTCCCCCTCCTTCCAGCCGAATTTGCCGAGCAGGGGGACGAACGCTACCGGCGCCAGCACCTCCTGGGAGAAGTCTGCCCCGCGCCGGCGCCAGCGCTCCAGGTATTGGCCCTGCCGGTCTCCAACGGGCAGCACCAGCCGCCCGCCTTCGTCGAGCTGCTCCAGCAGAAGGCTTGGGACCTCAGGGGCGGCCGCGGCGACCAGGATCGCCTGGAATGGGGCGAACGCCGGCAAGCCAAGCGAGCCATCGCCTATATGGACGTGTACGTTTTCAACGTTCAGCTCGCCCAGAACCGCGATCGCCTTTTCTGCCAGCCCTTTGTGGCGCTCAACGGTATGCACCTCCCGCGCCAGGTAAGCCAGCACAGCCGCCTGGTAACCGGAGCCGGTGCCAATTTCGAGCACCTTATCCTGGCTGTCCAGGCGCAGCAGTTGGGTCATCAAAGCCACGATGTAAGGCTGCGAAATCGTCTGCCCGCTGCCGATTGGCAGCGGGCCGTCGCTGTAAGCAAGGTGGCGGTGCTCTTCGGGCACGAAGCGGTGGCGAGGAACAGCTTCCATAGCTTCCAGAACGCGCGCATCGCGGATGTTCCGGGCGGATAGCTGCTCCTTTACCATGCGCCGGCGCTCGAGCTGGTAGAACGTCTCCTCATCCATGTCAAAGGGTAAAAAATTCAGCGGAATGCAATTAGAGCTGCGCCGGTCTGGCCGGCGCTACGCTCTCCAGCTGCGGATCAGCCCTCCCCAGAAATCGTCGCGCTCGCCCGGCGCGAAGGGGATATAAATTCCCAGGCGGTCGATCCTGCCCGCGTACCTGGCTTTTAGACGCTCCGGCAGCTCGTCTGGGGCGGCAACCACGGCAAAGGTCTCCAGCATCTCCGGGCTGATCAAGGCTGGCATGGCCCCCCATTCGCCGCGCGAGGCCAGCGCAGATAGTTGCTGGGCGGTCGCCTCCCAGCCGTGCAGCGCCATCACCGGGCGATAGGAGGGCGTGGAAGCATAGAAGGCGATCTGGGCGCGAACGAACAGGTCCTCCTCGGGTGTGGTGACGATAAAGGCCGAGGTGGCGATCTCGATTTCGGAAGGGCTGCGCCCAGATCGAGCCGCGCCTTCTGCTATGGCGGGCTTGAGCACCTCCTCCAGATAGCGGATTGAGTGAAAGGGATGCAGGTGGAAGCCATTGGCGCATTCCCCCACCAGGCGGGCCAGCCCGGTGTTCACGCCAGCGATGTAGATGGGGATCTGCGGATGCTCGATCGGTCCGGGGTCGAAGAAAGGTGACATCAGGGTGAGCTTGTAGTGCTCGCCGCGAAAATTGAGTTTACCCCCGCTCTGCCAGGTATGCCAGAGCGCCCGTATGGCCGCGATCTGCTCGCGCAGCTTGCCGACCACCGAGTCAGGCCAGGGCATGCCGAAGCGCCGCTCGACGTGGGCTTTGACCTGCGTGCCCAAACCGAGGATAAAGCGCCCTTTGGAGGCCTGAGCCAGGTCCCAGGCAGTGTAAGCCAGCGTTGCCGGGCTGCGGGCAAAGGCGATGGCGACCGCGGTGCCAAAGCACAGCCTATGGGTGTGCTCGCTGATCAGGGCGCCGGGCAGGAACGGGTCGTGGGTGGTTTCGGAGGACCATAGGGCGTCGAATCCCAGCTCTTCGGCAGCCCGGGCGATGGCGGGGATGGCTGTTAAGCCCGTGGGGGGCAAAGCGGCGTCGAGCAGCATGTTATTTTCTCGCCGGCTCATCATCTCTTGGTGCGTATCTCTTAACTGAGCAGGTAGGCCAGCACCCAGCGGGTGGTCGCGACCAGCGCCTCCAGGTGGGTGCGCTCGTAATTGTGCGAGGCGTCCACACCGGGACCAATCAAGGCGACAGCCACATCGCCGCCGGCGCGCCAGTATGCCTCGCCGTCCGATCCGTAATAAGGGTAGATATCGACCTTGTAAGGAATCCCGTGCTGTTCGGCAATCTCACGCAGGCGCTGGCTCAAGCCGTGGTGGTAGGGCCCGCCGCTGTCCTTGACGCACAAGGTGGCGTGGAATTCATCCGAGGCCTGACCTTCGCCCACGGCAGCCATGTCCACGACCACCAGCTCCGCCAGGTCTTCGGGAAACCCCGAGGCTGCCCCGTGACCCACTTCCTCGTAGTTGCTGATGTGCAGCGTGGTGGTCTGGATGGGCTGCAGGTTAGCATCGTGGAGCGCTTTGACCGCCGCCGCCAGGCAGGCCACGCAGGCTTTGTCATCCAGGTGCCGCGAGCGGATAAAGCCGTCCCTGATCTCCACCCGCGGGTCGAAGGCGACGAAGTCGCCCACCTCTATCCCCAGGGAGCGCGTCTCATCCGCCGAGAGGGTGCGCGCATCCAGGCGCACCTCCATGTTGTCGTCCTCGCGCTTGGTCTCGGCAACCCGCTGGTTGCCGTGCACGTGCGTAGAAGCTTTTTCCAACAGGATAGAGCCGCGCACCGGCTCGCCTTTACGGGTGAACACCGTACAGCCCTCGCCCTCCACGGTGTTCCAGGCAAAACCGCCGATCCTGGTTAATTTCAATCTGCCGCTGGATTTGATTTCCTTGACCATGGCGCCCAGGGTGTCTACGTGCGCGGTCAAGGCTCGCGGTGCGTCCCGGCGGGCGCCCTCCCAGGTAGCCACCAGGGCGCCCTTGCGCGTGCGGGCCAGCTTCAATGCCGGGGTGGCGCTTAGCGTCTGGGCGCTCAATTCGATGGCCTGCTGGGCGAATCCGGTCGGGCTGGGGGTGTTGAGCAAATCCTGTAAGAAACCAAGCAGATAATCGCTGTTGATGTCCGGCAAATGCACGCGCGCCTCCAGTTAACCGGGAGGAAAACGGTTAATAAAAGGTGGTTATTTCGCTAAGATGGCTCAATCGCCCAGACCTGCAAACTCTTGTAATGAGATTATACACGACCCAAGGCTAGAGGATGACCATCTTTTATCCGTTGAAATTGGCGATGCCTTTCAGGCCGCCGCTCCGCGTTTAGCCCGAAGTGCGCTCGCGTAACTCACGGATATTCTGACGAATGCGCTCTTTCGTCATCTCATCCAATGAAGCGCGATTCAGCAAGGCCTCATACACCGCCAGGCTCTCCCGTAACTGGCCCCGTTCCGCCAGGTATAGCGCTTTCTGCTCGGCCACGAAACATTGCCCCTGGCGGCGTTCATAGTCCATGCCGGCATCATACCAGCGCAACGCCTCCGCCGTCTGGCCCAGTTTCTCAGCCACCACCGCCAGGTTCAAACACATCATCGCTTTATCCTGGTCAGCGATCTCACTGGCCACTAACGCGCGGAGTAGTTCATGCGCCTGTTCATAGGCGCCGGCTTCCACCAATTGGGCGGCTTGTTGGGCGCGCTGCGTGTACTCCTGATAGTCCATGGTTCTGCTCCGCTGGGAGTGAATTGCGAGTGTTTTACGTGAGTGTGTTCGTGTTTTTCATTGGTAGGACTCACAAGGTGGAGGAACGCTTCAAGAAGGCCAGGGTTCGATCCCATGCCAGGCTCGCTGCCGCCTGGTTGTATGCCTGCGTGCGGTCAGGTTCACAGAACCAGTGTCTGGTGCCAGGATAACGATAGAAAGTCACCGGGCGGCCTGCACGCCTTAGGGTTTCCTCCAACTCGTCGACGTTGGATTGCGGCTCAAACTCATCATTCTCGGCAAAGTGACCGAGGTAGTCTGCTCTTGAGTTGCTGAAGTCGCCACCTCCAGTCCCGTAAAAGAGGACGACGGAACGGATGTGTTCGGGATAGGCGGCGGCCAGGTCCAGCGCATAATAGGCACCCAGCGAGAAGCCAATCCCGGCAAGGCCACGCTCGGCTTGTCCAGTGCGTTCGTTGAGAAATATGGTTGCCTCCGCGATTTCGGCCTTGGCCTGGAGGTAGTTGCTGTCGAGAGCCTTGCCAAGAGTTTCTGCATCGGCGATGTCCTCTGCGACCTTGCCATGATAGAGGTCTGGGGCGAAGGCCACGAAACCGGATTCAGCCAGTTGCGTGCAGAAGGTCTTCATTGTGTCGTTCAACCCCCACCAGGCATGAAGGACCAATACACCGGGTCCCTCGCCAGCGGGCGGGACGGCGAGAAAGCCCTGAGGATGAGAATGTGTCATATGGACTCCTTTAGCTGCCCACCAGCCGTTCTACCCCATCCGTTTCTTGTACGATCAGCTAACGAGATATTCACTGAGCCTGGGATACCCAACTTGCGTCTTTCCCCGCCTGCTGTCCCAGGAACATGAGCAGTTGTGCCCCGTGCTCCTGCACATGGCGCAGGTTATACAACTGAAGCTCCGCAAAGGGCAGCTCTCCCCAGGCGAACCGGCACAACCGGTAAGCCTGTTCATGCGACAGTGTACCAATGGTCTCCTGGCACTTTCGGCGGCAGTATTCCAGGTAGCCGAGCAGCTCTGCGCGGGTATATGTCCGCGGCATGACCTCGCCTGGCTCCATCTCAACCAGGTCAAATGGCGCAGGCGGGGCAAAGCCCTCTTCCGCCCCGGTTAAGTAGAGGTCCAGCCAGAATAGCGCATGGTAGCCCAGATACCAGAACGCCGAGAAACCGGCTGCTACCCACTGGTCTGGCTGATCCTCCCACAGCCTCTTTTCCCATAGCTCATCCGGGCAGTCGCGTAGAGCTTCGCCTAACATGTCGATGGCTGCTCCAAACTGGCGCCATAACATCTCATTATCAATGATAGTCATCGCCTTAATCCTCAGCTATCCTTCCGGAACAGATATTGACTCGTTTCGTTTAGAAGAGAACTTCGAGACCTACTTCGCTAGAACGGTAACGAAGTACCATGGGGCGGGTCCCCTCCAGAACCAAATTTTGCCAGTGAAATCGACGTTCATTGGCACAGTATATCAAAATATCGAATGCCCAACGTTCCGCGTCAGCCGCTCGCCGTGTTGGGCGTATATAGAGATTTTCTTATATCAATCCCCATAATAATCAAGCACCTCGGTTGCTGTTTCCGTGATAAAGGCATTGGCGCAGTCTTTTTGACCGATTGAGACGATGATATTCATGGATTTCTCAAGTTCCCAGAAACCGCCGCCCTTCCTCTTAGATCGCAACAACTCCAAGGAGCGTGTCATCTTTCCAACCCAGGAGCGTCCCATGAGCAAACTCAGCCAACGCAAGCCCAGCTCACAAGCTGGACTTCAGATCGAAGTTCGCCCTTTTGACGGTCTGGTTCGTATCCAACCCCATGCCGCCGGGTTGGACATCGGGGCGCACGAGATCGTCGTCGTGGAAGGCTGACAAGGGCGTGCTTGGCTAGAGTTGAAACAGTGTGTTACCCAACCACACCAGGGGTTCTTCGGGCTGCATGGCGCGGGCCTTCGGCAAGAACTCCATGAATCGAGCATGCGAGTCAAACTCCTCGTGCTCAGCACGGCTGGGAACCTCGACGTGGAGGATATAGTCGCGTACCCCTTCCTTCTCTTGGTTTCCTTCCTGGACTGGCGTAAGGGATGCAGCGATGAACTTTCCTTGGGCCTTGAATTCGTGCCAAAGGGGAAGCACTTCTTCCTTGAAGAGTCTCTCAAACTCATCAGCGTGCTCCTCGCGGAATCGCAGGATGATCGCAATAGTTTCCGACATGATGTCTCCTTTCTAAATCGAACTGTTCAACCGAGCGTATTAGGGCAAGCCGCACCAACGGCAAAGCTCAACCGCCGTGCGGGTTGGGGTTAGAGCCTTCATTCTGGCCCAGCTGTAGCACGGTCGGCTATAGCAGGGGTTGGGCGGCGGGAATCATTGTTTCTGCTGAATGCCAAGCAATTGCTGAATTATCGATTCCGTGATTCTATTCCTGTCTTGCTCTTTTTATATGAATCGCGCTAACTGAACCGCATCTAGAATTTGCTGACGCCGTAATAAGTCATGATGGTATTGGTCTTGGCGCTGGTTAGCAGCACTTGCTTGTCTGAAGAATACGAGTGCTAAAAACTCTGTCACAATGCCCGCTGTTGAATTTACAACACCTATCGTTGTTTGTTGAGCGAGGCCGAGTGTAATTCCAGCGGCGAGGAGGATGAAGCCAAATATTGAGACTCCTAATGTCCACCGAAACCACACAGCGGCTTGGGACCTGCTCAAACCATAGTTCTTCCGCAGTTCTGTTAATAACTCTTCGGAATTTGCCTCAATCCGTGCCAATTGATTTGTGTCAAGGCTCGGAGCGAGGACCCTCTTGTCTAGTGGCAACTTCTCTTGTTCAGCCTTGGTCTCACCTTCTTTGTGTCGTTTATACTCTTGATAAGCTTTTGGCTTTAGAGAAGCTGCGTAGCCGTGTTTCTTTGGAATCAAAGTTATGTAACCCTCGTTGCTGAGACTATGCAAGTCAGTCTCTTTGAATCCCTCTATTTCTTTCCCTTGCGCCCCTCCCATACCCGCAAGCGTGAGAAACCACCCTCGGCCAAGAGTGGCTAATGCCCAAAACTCTGAGCTGTAATTTCCCGATGTCAAATCTTCAACCAGCGTAGTGACTAACTTGCACTGTTCATCTGTCAAATCATCAAATGCCATAAGTTCCTTCTTCGTTGCAAGAAAATTGAGCTTGCGGGTTAACGCCTGTTCGTATGCTCATCTCGTCCACCACTATCGAGCCGCTCAACGATTTACGGATTGATGTGGCGGACGGTGCTAACACCGAATTCTGTTCAACGCCTCGCCACATCCATCCGAGTCGAACGGGCGGTCTTTGCCCGCCTGAGCAGTTCTAGCCAACGCACGAGGCTATTTGGAATTTACGGCACACATCCAGTCAAAACCGCCAACCAACCGGCAGATATGAATAAATTGTACATCCAAAAAGCCTATCAGTACAATCCAGAAAGCCGGTGAAAGAGGCAATCGGATATTTATGCCCTGCGCTTGATGGAATGCCTGCGTTTCAACTGCCCGGCATAGCGTCTGCGGTATAATGGGCCGCATGGATAATTCGAATCTTGATGATACCCAACCCAGATCAGTCGAATCGGGCGCCGGAGAGGCGCCCGACTCTGAGGCTACCCGAGCGGTTGAGATCCGGCGCAGGGATAACGAGCTCACCGGCATGGAAGCGACCCGCCTGGTGCCGGTCCAAAAGCCCGCTGCCCCGGCACCCAAACCTCGCCGGCTATCATGGCGTGGCTGGACGGTGTACGGGCTGCTGGCGCTGTTTTTGATCGCGGTCGCCAGCGCATTCATGGGATACAATGCAGGCATCGGCGAGCGCAAGCGCGCCGAGGTCGAGCAGGTTGCCGTAAGAGTTGAGGAGCAATACCAGTTAGGGCTTCAGGACCTGGAAGCCGGGCGCTATGACCTGGCGCGCCAGCGGTTTGAGTATGTCATCCAGTTGAATCCGAACTACCCTGGCGTGACCGATAAGCTGGCTGAGGTGCTCTTGCGCTTGAATTCGACCGCAACGCCAACAGTTGCACCCACTCCAACCGTCACGCCCACCCCGGATTTGCGCGGCGTCGAGGAGCTGTTCCAGCAAGCTCAAACAGACCTGGCAAACTACAACTGGTCCGCTGCGATCGACACCCTCCTTGCGCTGCGCAAAGCTGACATTAATTACCGTGCGGTTTGGGTGGATGACATGCTTTACGTGGCCTTCCGCAACCGGGGCACAGATAAAATCCTCAAGGAGGGCGACCTGGAGGGCGGGATCTACGATCTCACCCTGGCTGAGCAATTCGGTCCACTGGACGCGGACGCCAGCGGTTACCAGACCTGGGCGCGGCTGTATATTACCGGGGCCAGTTTCTGGGAGCTCGATTGGAGCCAGGCGGTTTATTACTTTGCCCAGGTAGCCCCGGCGCTGCCGAACCTGCGCGATGGTTCTGGCTGGACGGCTACGGAGCGCTACCGCCTGGCCCTGATTGGCTACGGCGGGCAGCTTGCGGATGCAGGGGAATGGTGCGCGGCGGTAGAGCAGTACGAGCTGGCTCTGGAGCTCGGCGACGACCCCGAGGTGCGTGATTTAATGGATTTCGCCGCGCAAGGGTGCGCCGAGGGAGAAGAGCGCCCCGAGCCGCCGCCCGAGAGCACCTTACCCACGCCCACGCCCACCGGAGAGCTGACCCCGGCTCCCACCCAGGCGGAGCCCACGCAAACGCCGCCGCCCGAAGCCACAGCCACGCCTCCCCCGCCTGCAGAGCCCTCGCCAACGCCCGATTCATGACCACCCCCAGTTGGGCGCTCAGCCTGATCTATTGGCTGCATATGCTGGCTACAGTTGTATGGATCGGCGGGCTCTCCACCCTGGCGATCCTGGTGCTGCCCGCCGCGCGGCAGACATTGGATGCCGTCGCCTACGCCGGTCTGCTGCAAAAAGTTCGCCGCCGGCTTGATTCTTTAGGCTGGCTCAGCCTCGTCGTCCTGCTTGGCACCGGGTTGTTCCAGATGAGCGCAAACCCAAACTACCAGGGGTTCTTTACGGTCTCCAACCGCTGGGCTTTGGCGATCTTGATCAAGCACGTGCTCTTCCTGGCGATGGCGGGGGTCAGCGCTTACCTGACCTGGGGGTTGCTGCCCGAGCTCCAACGCCTCTCCCTGCGCCTGTCTTGGGGGCAGGATGCGCCGGAAAGCCAGCGCCTGTGGCGGAAGGAAGCAACCTTGGTGCGCATCAACCTGGTCCTGGGGATAATCATCCTGGCGCTGACGGCGATTGCCCGCGCAGCTTGAAATACAGCATGTAGGGTGCCGTTCGATAGAACGCACCATCTGCAGCTACCCGCCTTTCCTGGGGACAACTTGCCACGCACTCTCGAAAGTGCGTGGCAAGTTCGCGTAACGATAATGCGTCTTGATGCACCCTGCATAATGGCACAACAGATTACCGCGGGGCTGTATAAAGATTGTTCGGCTCGTCCGGGTAGTAGTGCAGGATCGTGCGCTGGGGGAGCATCTCTTTCAAGGCGTTATCGGGTCTGGCTCCGCGGCTGATGACGAAAATAAAGGGTGTGTTCAGGAAGGGGTCTTGCAGCTCCAGCAGGGCGCCGTATTCGGTCCATTTATCGGCGTGTACGATCACCAGGGCCGGCGCAACGGCTTGAGCTTCGGGCGTTAAAAACGGCTGCAGGCGGGAGCGGCTCACCCCGTACAGCCCTTTCATCCCTCCCAGGCGCATGGGTGTGTAGAAAAGCAGGTTGGCAGTCAGCAGCAGGGCCAGCAAAGCCGTGACCAGCAGCGGTCGGAGGCGCCTCCGCCCCGTTTTACCCTGCCAGGCTTCATCCGGGCGAGCGGGCCAGCCGGCGATAAAGGCGATGCCGGCCGCGCTCAACAGAGTCAGGCTGTAGAAGCCCTCGAAGTAATAGCGCGGCCCAAATAGCCAGGAGCCGATCCAGTAAGCCAGGTAGACAACCGCCAGAAAGGGATAAACGCTTGCCAGCAGCAAAGCTTTACCCTGCCGGTGGCGGATAACGCTGATCAGGCCGAAGGGCAGAAAAACCCACGAGTATGCGCCCCAGCCGAACAAATCGTGCCAGCCGACCCACAGGCTGTGGCGGGTGTTAATCCAGGCCTGACGCAGCGTATGGCCCCCCTGGATGCGTCCAAAGCCGGGCCCAAATCCGACCCGATCGTACGGCCACCAGAGCGTATATGGGTTGAGCCAGGGATCGCCGCTCACGGCAAATTGCCATAAAATGTGGAGGGAACTCACCCCGACGACGATGGCGCAAAAAGCCAGCAACCGGATTCTCACCCGCCGGTCGCCGCGGATGAACAGGTAAAGGCCGTGAATGACAAACGGCAGGCTCAGCCCCACCGCCGTCAGTGGACGGGTAAGCCCGAGCACACCCAGCGCCAGGGCGGCGACGGTGGTGGTCAGCCAGGAGTTGGCAGCCGGCGCCGGCCGGTTCCTGGGGCCAGCTTCCCAGGAGGCTAACCAGGCCAGGGCGAAGGATGCACTCAGCACCAGCCCAAAGGGATGGGAGAGCAGAGAGCCGGAATTGAGCAGGAAAAAGGGGGAGGTCAGGGTCAGGCCGGCAGCCAGCAGGCCCACTGTTTCGCCGAAAGTGCGCTTGCCCAGGCGGTAGATCAGCCAGAGCGCCAACCCGGACAGGAGGGGGTTGACCAGGTGCCGCCCTCCCAAAATGATTCCCACCGCCAGCAGAGCGGGCCAGCCCAGGGGGTACTTTCCGAAGCGCTGCCCCTGGTAATCCACCACGAACGGCACCAGAAAGCTGTGCGGGTCTGGCGGCGAGGGCAAAGTGAGATAGCCCTTGGAAATCGCCTGGGCCTGCCACACGAAGGCCATTTCATCTTCGAGGTGAGCCATGCGCTCGTAGATGCGGTCGCTGATGAGCGCAGCGAGAAGAAAACCCAGCAGGCTGATGAGGATGGCGAGGCGGTCGAGGCGGGACATACGAATGGCTAAACGTGGCTGCCGGGCAGCGGTTACGCTCAGGCCCCGATGGCGCTCAGGGCGAGTAAAGCGGGCGAGTGGAGACGCCCGTTGGAGGCCAGGATGCCGCGGTTGTGCCTCAGCGTCCTGCCGGCGCTGAAATTGAGGGCTTTGCCATGCAAATCGCTGATCTGCCCGCCGGCCTCTTCGACGACCAGCGAGCCGGCAGCCTGGTCCCAGATCTTTTCACGGTAATCCGGCTTAGAAGGAGAAAGCAGGCGCAAGAGCAGGTCTCCACGCCCGGAAGCCAGGAGGGCATATTTAGCCTGGCTGTCCATGCGCACTGGCTCCGCCTGCACGCCAAGCGCGCGGGCGAATTCATCGACCTGGCTTACATTGGTGTGACCGGATTCAAACGAGCGCAGCAGGCGCGCCTGGGCCGGGTCGCTGCGCTTCGAGACCGCCAGCCGTTTCAGCTTTGCGGGGGAAGCCAGCGAGGTCGTCCATGCGCCCTGGCCGCGCCTCGCGACGACCAACGAGCCCTCACCGCCCATCTCAGGTAGAGATGCTTCGCTCAGGTTGGGACAGCCCAAAACCCCCACCTGCACCTGCCCCTGGATGACCAACGCCAGGGCGACGGCGTACTGGTCGCCGCGCAGAAAGCCTTTTGTGCCATCCATGGGGTCGAGCGCCCAAAAGCGCTCCGCCGGGCTGGCGCTCCCCCGGTCGATCCAATCGCAGACGGCAGCGGCGCTTGCGCCGGGTACAAGCCGGCCCACGAATTGGGTCACCAGCTCCAGGGTGGGGCGCGCCGATGCATCGCGCAGCCCGGAGGCATCCTCCTCTCCTACCAGCGAGTCGTTTGGAAACGCCTGGCTCAGCAGGTAGACGACCAGCGCCTGGGAGGCGTAATCGGCGACGGTTACCGGGGAGCGATCCTCTTTCGTCATCGCCGCGCCGACCAGTTCGGCCTGCACACCCTGGATCAGCCCGGCAGCCAGGCGGACGGCCTGCATGGCGAATTTGATTTCTAACGCGTCGATAGCAAGCATAGCCCTCTCGTTTAATGCAATTCTACGACCCCGCTCAGGTCGTAAATCATGGCCCCATCGATCCTGGCGCGCACCAGCTCGCCCAGCGGAGCCTGCCCGGGGATGATCACCATTCCGTCAATCTCCGGCGCGTCGCGGTAGGATCGCCCCAGGCTGATGCGATTCGCCCTGCCCTTTTTGCCGCTTCCCGCCTCCATCTCGCCCCGGCCCTCCACCAGCACCTCCAGCGTCTTGCCGACAAAGGACTGGTTCTTCTCCAGCGATATCCCCTGCTGCAGCACCATGAGCCGCTCCCACCGTTCTCGCTTCACCTCCTCGGGGATGGGATCGCCGAGAGGCTCGCTGGCTGTACCAGGCTCGAAGGAAAACTGGAAGGCGCCCACCCGGTCAAAGCGCATTTCCTGAACGAAGTCCAGCAGGGCCTGGAATTCCTCTTCTGTTTCCCCCGGGTAGCCGACGATGAAAGTGGTGCGCAAAGACAGATCGGGCATGGCGAGGCGCATTTTCTCCAGGGTGCGCTGGACCCAGTCGACGTTGGCCGGTCGCCGCATGCGGCGCAGGGTCTGTGGATGGGCGTGCTGGAGGGGCATATCCAGATAGGGCAGAATCCTTGGCTGGGTCGCCATCACTTCGATGAGCCGGTCGGTCACATAACCGGGGTAAGCGTACATAATCCTCAGCCAGTCCACATCGGGAACTGCGAGGACCAGGCGTTCCAGCAAGTGTGCCAGACCGTCTTTCAGGCCCAGGTCGTGACCGTAGTCGGTGGTATCCTGGGCGATCAGGATGATCTCACGCACGCCCCTATGCTGCAAGGCAGCAGCTTCAGCCAGTATGGCTTCGATAGGGCGGCTGACTGCGGTCCCCTTGATGAGCGGGATGGCGCAAAAAGCGCACGGTCGGCGGCAGCCATCCGCGATTTTAAGATAAGCGCTCGCCCCGTGCACAGCGGAGCGCCTCACGCCGTGGTCGTCGCCTCCTACCGTCTCGACCTCCGGCAGGTGGTAGAGCGGCTCCGGGTGCGTGCCATTTCTCAGCCGGCGGGTCACTTCTACGATATCCATCCAGCGGCGGGTGCCCAAAATCCCGTCGATCCCGGGCACCTGGCGGGCAACCTCCCGCCCATAGCGCTGGGTGAGGCAGCCGGCGGCAATCATGATTTGACCGCTGCGCTTGCGCCGGGCGAGCTGGCGCAATGCCTCCAGCGATTCCTCTTTGGCGGGGCCAATAAAGCCGCAGGTGTTCACGATCAGGACTTCAGCCTGTTTGGAGCTATCGAGAGGAAAGAAGCCTGATCCCGTTAATAATTGAGCCATCGACTCGGAATCGACGGTATTTTTGGCGCAGCCCAGGGAAACGATATGGAAACTCTTCTTTTTCAAATCACTCATCGCGGTGTACTGCCATATCTCTAAAAGCAATCGGTACCAACGCCTGTATCAGGGCAAAGGCGCGAAGAAGGGCGTGGGCGACAGGCGGGGCGTGCTGGTAGGCGTCAGCGTGATGG
Source organism: Anaerolineales bacterium (assembly GCA_035286585.1). Taxonomy (GTDB): domain Bacteria; phylum Chloroflexota; class Anaerolineae; order Anaerolineales; family UBA4823; genus DSOS01. The sequence goes on along the minus strand of DATEDC010000043.1, from coordinate 12,283 downwards.
TAGGCGTTGGCGTCTGCACGCCGGACAGAGTGAAGACAAGATGGACTACCTGTCCAAACAGGCCGATTGGGCCCAGGTCTTGCTGGTTGTAAAAAATTTGCACTGCGGCGCCGTTGCCAGTCAACACCTCCACCGATTCTTCGCCGGTGTACTGGTAAGCCGTCCCAGGCAGGACGCGCCCCTCAAATTCTACCCTGCCATCTACCAGTATGCGTATCCAGGCGCGTTGGCGGATGGTCAGATAAACTTGCACGGCGTCTCCGCTGCCGGAAACGGGCGCAGCTTGCTCCGGTGGGTTTTCGCCGGTTTGCTCGATCCGCGGGGCTGCTCCCGGAGCCGTTGGCGTGGCAGGCGGCGGCGAGGGCGAAGGGGTCTCTGTGTCGGGGGTGAGCAGCACTTCGGCAATCGAAGGTGCAGTGGGCGAAGGTCCTTCATCAGCCCGCAGCGCAAAAATTCTGATCGCACCCCACACCATGAAACCCGCCAGAAAAACGACGAAGAACGAGCCGACGAGCAACTCCGCCGAGAACACCCGCCTGAGGGACAGGGGGAGGCTCAGTTTTCGCCGAGGAGCCCGATGCCGGGTTGTGGCTTGCCTGGATTGGTTGGCAACCAGCCTTGCCTGCAAGCCTTCCGCAAAGCGCAGCAGCACCGGGTCTGGCTCCATCCCCAGGAAGGCGGCGTAATTTTTCAGCATGCCGCGCCCCTGAACGGGGGAAGGAAGGGCGGCTAAGTTTCCGGATTCCAGCGCCTCCAGGTGGTGACGGCGCAGATGGGTGTGCCGCACGACGTCCTCGAGTGAAAGCCCCAGCAGCTCCCTCTGGCGCTGGAGCTTCTGACCTACTTCAGTAAAAATTGCTGCGGCCGGCTGGGGAACTTCTGCCAGCTCAGCTGCTGGTTCAGCCGGTGCTTGAATATTCTCGTTGAGCGTGCGATCATCGGCTGAGGGCGTTTCCGCCTCAGGCGGCAGCCCCCCTTCCAGGGCTGCCAGCAGGGTGTCCGGCTGTAAGCTCAGGTAGCTGGCGTAGATGCGCAAAAAACCGCGCGCCTGGGCTTTCGAGGGAATTCTTTCGAAAGCCCCGGCTTCGAGCGCCTCCAGGTAATGAACGCGCACGTGCGTCTCCCGTGCGATTTGCTCCAGGGTCAGGGTGCGCGCCTGGCGCGCCCGGCGGAGTTGCTGCCCGATTGGCTCCATCATGCCCACGTGCAAGTTAGCATCGATTACTCAGACAAAAGGGGCGGGATTGCCACCTCCTGGTGGATAACCCGCCCCTGAAAAGCTCAGGCTGGTAGCGAACAGGTACGTGCAAATCATCTCGCTCGGAGGAATGATTTCACGCAGACTCTTCGCTTTCGCCGATTTGTTCAGATTCGTCTTCCATCTCAGCCGATTCGGCTTGGGTCTCTACGGCAGGCGTTTCTTTTTGCGGCTTCATGGACAGCGCGGGTGCTTCGCCTTCGCGGTAAGCCTGTACCTTGATTTCGGGGACCAGGTCCATGGTCAGGCGGATGCGGACTGAGTGCTCCCCGAGAACACGGATTGGCTGAGCGTCCACCTGGCGGCGTTCAATTTCTGCCCCAACCCTTTGCTTGATGGCATCGACGATCATTTGCGGGGTGATCGAGCCGTAGAGTTTCCCGGTTTCTCCTGCCTTGACGGGAAATGCAAGCACCAGATCCTGGATTCGTTCGGCGATGCCGCCCATTTCCTGGTTAAGGACCGCGCGTTGCGCGGAGGCCTGCACCCGGATATGCTCGATCTGTTTCAGCGCGCCCGGCGTCGCCAGAACGGCAAGCCCTTGGGGGAGCAGATAGTTGCGCCCATACCCATCGGCTACTTTTTTGATATCGCCGGCGCGTCCGAGCTTATAAACATCCTTGGTAAGCAGTACTTTCATTGTCAAGCCCTTTCGAATTCTTGGTATTGGCGCGCTGCTCGCCCTGAGCAGCCGTGCTTGTGTAAAATGCAGCCCGGGCGAAGGGTACCACGCGCCGGGCAGGGGGATTTTACCAGATGGCGCAGTTAACGTCAACCGCGAGGCGCGGGGTGTGGACTCAATTGTTGTCAGAGAAAAAACCACACAATCACGTAATAACTGATGACCCCTGCCCACAGCCAGGAATCGATACGGTCGAAGGCCCCGCCGTGCCCCGGAAACAGGTTGGATGAGTCTTTGACCCCAAACTGGCGCTTGATCATGCTTTCCCCCAGGTCTCCCAGGGGGGTCAATATGGCAAGGATCAGGCCGAGCAGGGCTGCTTTCCACACGGAGATAGTGGACTCGGGACCAGCCCCCACCCTCCACGCCAGGGTCAGCAAAGCCGCGCCCAGGCTGCCGGTGAGGATGCCAGCCAGATACCCCTCCCAGCTCTTCTTGGGGCTGAGCCGCGGGCTGAGCTTGCGCCTCCCGAATCTGCGACCGATAAAATACGCCCCCGAATCTGCCAGCCAGACCGCTGGCAGCGCGATGAGGAACCACCATTTGCCATCCGGTAGGTCCCGCAGGGAGATTAAATAGCCGCCAACCCACCCAAAGTAAAGCATCCCAGCCAGGGATATGCCAAAATCTGAGGCAGCAGTATTTGCGCCGCGCTCGTAAGCAACTAGGTGATAAGCCATGCTGATCAGGATCACCAGGCTGACCATCCAGTGGGCGTCCTCAAAACCAGCCGTAACTCGCCCGTAGATCAGCAGCAGCGCGCCTGCGGGAATCAAAAAGCCAGCGGGTTTGAACCCGCCGAGGCGAAAGAGGCGGTCGTACTCCCAGGCAGCCAGACCTATGAAGGCGGCGACTAACAGGGCAAAGAGTATGCCTCCAATGGAGATCAGGATCAGTCCGAGGGGAAGGAGGAGGATCGCAACCCAGAGTCGTTTAACCAGCATGGGCAGCGGTATCCTCTTTCATTGGCATCAGGCCTCCATAGCGCCGGCTGCGCTGGGAAAATTCGTTCAGAGCGCGCAGCAGCTCTTCGCGATCGAAATCGGGCCAGTAAGTGGGTGTGAAGTACCACTCCGAATAAGCGCCTTGCCAGATAAGGAAATTGCTGCCTCTTAACTCCCCCGAGGTGCGAATAATCAGGTCCGGGTCAGGTACGCCCGCCGTAAACAGATATTGGCTGACCAGCTCGTCGGTCACCTGGTCAGCTTTCACGCCATCATCGATCATGCGCTGGAGCGCACAGACGATTTCGTCCCGCCCTCCGTAATTGAAGGCCACATTGAGCACCAGCCGGGTGTTGTGTTTTGAGTACTCCACGGCATGGACGACCTTTTGGCGCAGTTTTTTCGACAGGCGATCCAGGCGGCCAATATGGTGTAGTTGAACGCCCTGGTCGTGCAGCTCCTGGAGCTCGCGGTCGATCACATCCTCCAGTATGCGCATCAAACCATGAACTTCGGCGGGTGGGCGCCCCCAGTTTTCTGTAGAAAAGGCGTAGATGGTCAGGTATTTAATCCCAAACTCGATACAGGCCTCGATCACACGGCGCAGGTTTTCGGTCCCGGCCCGGTGACCGGCCAGGCGCGGCAGCCCGCGTGACAAAGCCCAACGACCATTCCCATCCATAATGATGGCAATGTGGGTAGGGATATTTTCAGGCAGTTCTTTTGGCTTGGCTGGGTTCATACAGGTTTGAGTCAGCAGACCCGCTTAGAATTCCAGGATCTCTTTTTCTTTGCGCGCACCGATGGCGTTAATTTCCTCGATGTAGCGATCGGTGATCTTTTGAAGCTCTTCCTCCCCCCGCTCGAGATCATCTTCCGATATCAATTTACCCTGTTCAAACTCGCGCAGCTCGCGAATGCTATCTCGGCGGATGTTTCGAGTCGCCACCCGCGCTTCTTCCAGGCGATTGTGAACTACCTTGACCAGATCGTGGCGGCGCTCCTCGGTGAGCGGCGGCAGATTCAGGCGAATGGCTTTGCCATCGTTGTTGGGGTTCAGCCCTAAATCCGAAGCCAGGATGGCGCGCTCGATCGTTTTCAGGGCAGAGGCGTCAAAGGGGCGGATGAGCAAAGAACGGGGATCAGGGACGCTGATGCTGGCGAGCTGGATCAGGGGTGTAGGAGCGCCGTAATATTCAACCTGGAGGCGTTCAACCAGGGCGGGGCTGGCTCTGCCGGTTCGGATTCCGCCCAGGTCTTCCTCCAGGGCCTGGATAGCGCTTTTCATCCTGGCTTCGGCTTCCTTGTAGACTTCCTTCAGCATGATGCTCTCCTTTTCCTTGCCTATAGGATACCCGAAAATCCGGTCAGCGAAAAGGGGGAAATCTACCGAAACCCGGCCCCGAGAGGGTGCTTTGCGCCTTAGTCTGAGACCAGGGTGCCCACCCTGGCGCCGAACAGGGCTTCACGGAGCGAATTGGACTGCCAGAGATTGAGCACTAAAATGGGCAGGTGGTTGTCCATGCATAGAGAGATCGCAGTGCTGTCCATCACTTCCAGGCGGCGGTTGATGGTTTCCATATAAGACAGGCGTTCGAAACGCACTGCGCCGGGATTGGTTACCGGGTCGCTGTCGTAAACGCCATCCACTTTGGTCGCCTTGATCAGCACCTGGGCGCCGATCTCCATGGCGCGCAGGGCTGCGGCGGTGTCGGTGGAGAAATATGGGTTGCCGGTGCCTCCTCCCAGGATCACCACCCGCCCTTTTTCCAGGTGACGGATTGCCCGGCGGCGGATGTAAGGCTCGGCGACGGCGTGCATTTCTACTGCGGATTGCACCCGAGTGACCATGCCCAGGCGTTCCATGGCGTCCATTAAGGCCAGGGCGTTCATTACCGTCGCCAGCATGCCCATGTAATCCGCGGTGGCCCGATCCATGCCGCGCTCTATTCCGATGCGCCCGCGCCACAGGTTGCCGGCGCCAATTACGACGGCGACATCGACCTCAAGATTGCGCACCTCGCGCACCCGCTCGGCGATATCCTCTGCTCGCTGCGGGTCGATTCCAAATCCTTGCGGTCCGGCCAGGGATTCGCCGCTCAATTTCAGCAGGATTCGGTGGTATTTCAAGTCCTTGTTCACCTGAAAAGCTCCTTTGCGAAAATTTGGGGAAAGCCAGTTTTGGGGGCGCCTGGATTTAGCCTGGAAAGCCCCTCATGCGTGTAAAAAAAGAGCCAACCCGGTGGTTGGCCCTCAATGTGAGTTTTACTCATCGCTTTGTTCGCCCAATTCCCAGCGTTGAAATCGCCGGATGACGATGTTTTCTCCAATCGAGGCGATGTTTTGGAGCAGGAGCTTCTCGACAGTGATTCCGTCATCGCGAATGTACGCCTGGCGCAGCAGGGTGTTTTCGTCTTTGAATTTTGCCAGACGGCCGGCAATGATGCGCTCGACCACCGCTTCTGGCTTGCCCTCCTCCCGGGCGAGCGCCCGGGCAGCCTCAACTTCTTTCTCCAAGATCTCGGCGGGGATGTCTTCGTCGCGAATATAGCGCGGGGAGGCGGCTGCGATCTGCAGGGCGACCTCGTGGGCGAAATGTCGGAAAGCCTCGGAACGGGCTACGAAATCCGTCTCGCAGTTCACCTCTACCATGACGCCCACCCGGCCATCCCCGTGAGAATACAATTCAATCCTGCCCTCAGTGGCCTCGCGGTCAGCTCGCTTGACTGCGGTTGCCAGCCCTTTTTCACGCAAAAACTCGAGCGCCGCCTGGAAATCTCCGTTAGCCTGTTCGAGCGCCTTGCGGCAGTCGAGAATACCAGCGCCGGTTTCTTCGCGGAGTTGCTTAATCTGGTCTATGCTGATCGTCATCCTCAATCCTAAATGAAGCGGGCTTCACCAGCGTAAGCGGTAGCTTACTCGGCCTCTTCATCAAACTCCTCATCATCATATTCTTCTGCGGGGTGCTCATTTTCCTCGTACTCTTCATCACCATTCTCGTCTTCAGCGAGCTCTTCTTCCTCGTACTCTTCTTCCTCATGTTCTTCTTCGACATACTCCTCAGCGTATTCGCCGCCCAAAATATCTTCGGCTTCGATCTCGTCTGTCTCAAGCAAAGCTGGCGCAGATTTGGGGGCCAATTTTGCCAGAGTGGCCTCGCCAAGCAGTTCCTCATCCGTCAGCTCAGGCTCCTCAGCGATCATTGCGGCTGCTTCGGGGAGAGCCTCCACTTCCTCTTCTTTGCGCATGGCCCTGCCTTCCAGTGCGGCGTCCGCGATCCTGGCAACCAGCAGCTTGATCGCCCGGATGGCGTCATCGTTGGAGGGGATGACGTAATCGATATTGCCCGGGTCGCAGTTTGTGTCCACCAGGGCTAAGACCGGAATATTCAGCAAATTGGCTTCGTGAATTGCCGTCTCTTCACGGCGCACATCGACCACATAGAGCAGCTCTGGAACGCGCACCATCTTGCGGATGCCGCCCAGCAACGTCTCGAGGCGCTCCATTTTGCGCGTCAGCAGCAGGACTTCCTTCTTCGGCAGCCTTTCGAAGTCGCCCTTATCGCGCATGCGCTCCAGGCGCTCCAGCTCGTTGATCCGCTGGCGGATCGTCCGCCAGTTGGTGAGCATGCCGCCCAGCCAGCGGGCGGTGACGTAGGGCATGCCGCAGCGCGTCGCCTCTTGCTGGATCGTCTCTTGCGCCTGGCGCTTGGTGCCCACAAAAAGCACCGTGCCGCCCTCGGCTACGGTGTCGCGGACCAGATTGTAGGCCTGGTCGATAGCCTTGACCGTTTTTTGCAAGTCAATAATGTGAATGCCGTTGCGCTCTGTAAAGATGTAAGGCTTCATCCCCGGATGCCACTTGTGGGTGCGGTGCCCGAAGTGGACGCCGCTTTCTAAGAGCGCCTTCATAGATACTACAGCCATATTCAATTCTCCTTTGCGTTTTTCCTCCGCTTCCTTCTCCCCTGTCCGGAGCTGCAACCAGGATATCTGATGTCCATTCCTGTCTTGCGCAGCACGCCCGGTCAGGTCGGGAAGCGTGTGAGATGGTTTTCGGCCCCCGGTAGGGGCACAATTTATCCCGCCTGTGGGCGGGAGCGGGCGTTATTTTATCATGGCGCCGGGATTTCGTCCAGTAAAAATGCGAACTTAGCGTTGGGGTAAAATTGGGCTGTGGATCAACGCGAGCTTGAAGAGCTGCTATCCGCTCTGCCTCTCAGCGCAGTCAGATATTACCCTCAGGTCGGCTCGACCAATGACCTGGCTGCCCGCTGGGCTGCGGAGGGCGGTCCACACCTGGCGCTCGTCGTCGCCGATGAGCAAACCGCCGGGCGCGGCCGCTTGAATCGGCGTTGGTACACGCCCCCAGGGTCAGCCCTCGCCTTCAGCCTGGTCTTGCAGGGCAAGAATATTGCCCTCGAGCGAGAAGCCGTTCCCCAGGTCACCGCGCTGGGCGCCCTGGCTGCCTGCGACGCCCTCAACCAGCTTCTCTCCGCCAGGATTTTCGCGCAAATCAAGTGGCCAAACGACGTGATCGTCGGGCGGCGCAAGCTGGCTGGGGTTCTGGCAGAGGCTCACTGGCAGGGGCAGGAGCTGCAGGCTGTCGTCCTCGGAGTCGGCATCAATGTTGCACCTGATTCACTGCCTCCCGCCGAAGCGCTGGACTTCCCGGCTGCCTGCCTGGAAGATGCGCTCGGGCACCCTGTTGATCGCTGGAGCGCCCTGCGGTTGGTGCTGCTAAAATTGCTGGATTGGCTCCCCAGACTGGGTCAGCCAGGGTTCATCCAGGCTTGGGAGCAGCGCCTGGCTTTTCAGGGCGAATGGGTGCGGGTGAGCCTGGAATCACAGCCCCCATTTGAGGGGCGAATCCGGGGTTTGGGACCCGATGGCTCTCTTCGCCTTCAGACTCGCGGCGGTGTGGAGCTGAGCTTTCGCCTGGGCGATATCCACCTGCGCCCGGTTGACAGACTGTGAAAATCGACTAAACTTACAGTATCGCATTTCTGGGAGTCACATCATGTTTGACGATTTGCGCGAACAGGCTGACGCATCTTCTTTTTTCGATGAGGAAGGGTCTTCGCTGCCGGAGGTCAGCACTCTGAGTCCGAAGCACTGGCTTGGCATGACGCCCGCGCAGCGCTTTGTCATCGCCTTGATACTGCTGATGTCAGCCTGTATCTTGAGCGCATTTTGCCTGTTGGTCACCGAGAAGATCGTCTTACCCTTCTTTTAATCAGGAATCTGGCGCATCGCGAAGAAACGTTATTCGGTTGCACCCACCAGGCGCAGGTCCGCATCCGCGATACGGGCCAGGGAGGCAATTGTATCGCCCGCCTGCAAGTTCATCAGCAAGACGCCGCGGGCAGCCCTACCGGAACGAGAGATATCCTTGACCTTGGTGCGCAGCACCACCCCCCCGGCGGAGATCATGGTGAGATCATCGGCCTCCTGCACCACGCGCGCTGCAGTGATCAGGCCGATCTTTTTGAGGGCGCTTTGATTTATCGTCTTGACGCCGCGTGTGGCGCGGCTCTTGTAAGAATAATGGCTGAGCGGGGTGCGCTTGCCATAACCGCCGGCTGTCACCACTAAAAGATCGCCTTCTGGCTCGACGATTTCCATACTGGTGACATGGTCGCCTTTGCTCAACCGTATGCCGATCACGCCCGCCGCGGTGCGCCCCATCGAGCGGACCTGCTCCTCCGAGAAGCGCAGCGCCTGGCCTTTTTCGGAGACGATGATGGCCTCGTTGCTCCCGTGGGTCAGGCGCACCCAGCCAAGCTCGTCGCCTTCATCCAGGCTGATGGCGATCAGGCCCGCGGGACGGACCGAGGCGAACTCTGAAAGGGTCACCCGCTTGATACGCCCTTTGATGGTCATCATCAGGCAAAACTCCGCTGTACTGAAATTTGGCACGGGAACCACCGCGGTCACGGTCTCGTTCGCCTCCAGGGAGAGCACGTTGACGATGGGGATGCCGCGCCCGGTGCGGTCTGCGTCGGGTATCTGGTAAGCTTTTTCGGAGTAAACTTTGCCCTTGTCGGAAAAGAACAGAAGCGTGTCGAGCGTGCGGGCCGGGATCAGCATCATCACTTCGTCTTCGTCCCGGGTCGCATGCCCGGTGACGCCGCGCCCGCCCCTCCCTTGGGCTTTGAAGGCTTTCGCAGCCACCCTTTTAATATAGCCGCGCTGGGTGATGCTGATCAGGACCGCCTCGTCTGGGATCAGGTCTGCCTCTTCGAAATCTTCGCTGGCGTCGTGAGCGATATGCGTGCGGCGCTCATTGCCGTACTTCTCAGCCACCTCGGTTAAATCGGTCTTGATCACCGCGAGAATTTTCTTCGGACTGGCGAGTAAGTCCTCCAGGGAAGCGATGCGCTCCAGGAGCTCGCGCTGCTCGTCTTCGATCTTTTGGCGTTCGAGGGCGGCCAGGCGGCGCAGTTGCATATCCAGAATCGCCTGGGCCTGGCGTTCGCTCAGGCTGAAGCGGGCTATCAGGCGCTCTTTGGCTGCCTCCGCATCCGGCGATTGGCGGATCGTCTGGATCACCTCGTCGAGGTTCGCCAGGGCGATCAGCAAACCTACCAGGATATGCGACCTGAGGCGGGCTTTGTCGAGCTCGAACTGCGTGCGGCGGGTGATGACTTCCCGACGGTGCTCGAGGTAGATTTGCAATGCCCGCTTGAGGGATAGCAGGCGCGGTTCGCCATCCACCAGGGCAAGCAGTTGCGCTCCATAAGTGGACTGGAGCGGAGTATATTTATAAAGCTGGTTGAGCACCTTTTTAGGCTGCGCGCCGCGTTTTAGCTCGATGATAATGCTCATCCCGCGGCGGTCAGATTCGTCGCGCAGGTCTGAAATGTCATCCAGTCTGCCGCTGCGCGCCAGCTCGGCGATGCGCTCGAGCAAGCTGGACTTGTTGAGCTGGAAGGGGATTTCCGTAATGACCAGGCGGTGCCGGTTGGCGCCCATCTCCTCAATGTGAGCCATGCCGCGCAGCACAATCCGGCCGCGCCCGGTGCTGTAGGCCTGGCGGATGCCTTCCGCGCCAACGATCACCCCTCCGGTTGGAAAATCTGGACCGGGGATGAATCCGAGGAGATCCTCCACCGGGATATCGTCGATCATATCGTAATGTTCGATCAAGTAAGATAGGGCGGAAGACAGCTCGCCCAGATTGTGCGGAGGTATGTTGGTCGCCATGCCTACGGCGATGCCGGAAGAGCCGTTGAGCAGCAGGTTTGGCAGGCGGGCCGGCAGGACGTTTGGCTCTTCGAGCGAGTCGTCGAAGTTGCCCGTGAAATCGATGGTATTTTTATCGATATCGGCGAGCATCTCCTCAGCGGTGGCGGCCAGACGCGCCTCGGTGTAGCGCATGGCGGCGGGGGCGTCGCCATCGATCGAGCCAAAATTCCCCTGACCATCGATCAGTGGGTAGCGCATCGAAAAGTCTTGAGCCAGGCGCGCCATGGAATCATAGATGGCAGCGTCGCCGTGCGGGTGGTATTTACCCAGAACCTCGCCAACGATGCGGGCAGACTTTTTATATGGCGAGTTAGAGCGGATGCCCATATCGTACATGGCATATAAAACGCGGCGGTGTACAGGTTTCAAGCCGTCGCGAGCATCCGGCAGGGCGCGCGCCATGATCACGCTCATGGCATAGTCCAGGTAAGCAGAGCGCATCGAATCGTCGATATTCACCTGTTGAACGGTTCCGATATCCATCGATAACACTATCCTTGTCGAGTGATTTGCTTCTTCAAGCTTTAATGACCAGGCAGTCGAAACTTAACATTACAATTATACCCCCGCGCAAGTTCGCCCGGAGCTTTGCCTGGGCGCCGCTCATTGTGAATCGCCGTGATGGAAACCTTCAACGGCACCTCAAGGAGAGCCCCTGGAGACATTGAGCGCCGCGGGCCGGTGATATAATCCGCTCGGAGCTCAAAAATGCCGCCCAAGAAAAAAGTTCTCATCCTGTGCACCGGAAATTCCTGCCGCTCCCAAATAGCCGAAGCCCTGGTCAACGCCCGCCTGGGGGAGCGCTGGGAGGCGGTCAGCGCCGGGACGGAACCGGCCAGCGCCGTACACCCCAAAGCTCTCCAGGTGCTGGCCGAGATCGGCATCCAGCACAGCGGCGAGCCAAAGCCGGTGGACGTCTTCCGTGAGCAGGCTTTTGACCTGGTGATCACCGTTTGTGATGACGCGGCAGAGAACTGCCCGCTCTGGTTAGGGCCGGGCGTGCGCCGGCATATCGGCTTCCCCGACCCGGCGCGCGCCACCGGTACAGATGAGGAGATCCTGGCGGTGTTCCGCGAAGTCCGGGATGGAATCGCCGACCGGGTGTTGGGGTTTATCCGGCAGTTTGAGGGATCGTAGGCGCTCCCAAAGGGGTGAGCGCCTGAATTACCCGACCAGGTTTTCCAGCCGGTCGACCAGGCCTGCCAGCACCTCGAAGGCGCGCTCGACCGGTTCGGGGCTTGCCAGGTCTACGCCGGCTTTGCTCAGCGCCTCCAGCGGGTACAGCGAACCGCCAGCTTTTAAGAAATCCAGGTAACGCTCGGCCGCCTCCGCCTCCCCGCTCAGGATGCCGTGCGCAAGGGCGTGCGCGCCGGAGATGCCGGTGGCGTACTGGTAGACGTAGAAGTTCATGTACATGTGACTGAACTGCGCCCAGGTGATGCCGATCCGCTCCCTATCGAAGACCACTTCGTCCCCATAGCCTTCTTTAAAGAGGTCCGCCATCAGCCCGGTCATCACCTCCGCGCTCAACGGGGCGCCCTGCTCGGCGCGAGTGTGCAGCTCCAGCTCGAAGCGCGCCAGGGTCGGCATGATGAAGAAATAGCGGTGGTAGTTGGACATGGCCTCTTCGATCAGGGCGATTTGGAAGTCGCGTTCTTTTTGGGTGCGGAACAGGTAATCGCGCACCATCGCCTGGTTGAAATTAGAGGCCACCTCGGCCACGAAGAGCGAGTAGCGGCTGTAGATAAAGGGCTGATTTGCCCGCGTGTAGTACGAGTGCAGCGAGTGGCCCAGCTCGTGGGCCAGCGTGCTCAGGCTGAAAAGGTCATCCGCATAGGACATCATGATGAAAGGTCGCGTGCCGTAAGAGCCGCTGGAGAAAGCGCCTTCGCGCTTGCCCTTGTTGCGCGCCCAGTCCACCCAGCGGTCACCCAGGCAGCCGTCGCGCAGGATGCGGACGTATTCCTCGCCCAACGGGTCCATACCTTCTGCGATCCAGTCCACCGCTTGCTGGTAAGGCACCTCCGGCTTGGCGGAGGTGAGCGGCGCTTTGATATCGTACACGTGGAACTGGTCGTACCCCAGCGCCTTCTTGCGCAGGCGCCAGTAACGCTGCCAGGTGGGCAGGTTCTTCTGGAAAGTGGCAATCAGG
>DATEDC010000042.1:0-3156 GCA_035286585.1 Anaerolineales bacterium | reverse complement strand
CCCCCGAGACAGCCGACAGCGACCACCCGCTGCAGGCTTACGCCGCCAGCAAGAAAGGCGCTGAAGCTCTCAGCCACGTCTACCATTACCTGTACGGCCTGGATGTGAGCGTGGTGCGCTACTTTACCGTGTATGGACCGGCTGGTCGCCCGGATATGAGCATTTTCCGTTTTACCCAGTGGATCAGCGAAGGCCAGGTGCTGCGCCTGAATGGGGACGGCGAGCAAACCCGCGGCTTTACTTACGTGGATGACATCGTCAGCGGCACGTTGCTCGCCCTCCAGCCGGTCGGCTATGAGATCATCAACCTGGGCGGGCACGAGTCGGTCAAGATCATCGACCTGATCCACATGCTCGAGGCGAGAATCGGCCAGCGGGCGATCATCCAGACCCGACCGGCTCACCCCGCGGACATGCTGGCGAGCTGGGCGGATGTCAGCAAGGCTGGCCGCTTGTTGGGCTGGGAGCCGCAGGTCTCCCTGGCGGAGGGCCTGGACAGGGTGGTCGCCTGGTACAACCAGAATCGGGAATGGGCCAGCCTGATCGACACCGCATGATGAAGGCTCAGTTCAAGCGTTTGTCCGGGAACGAGCTGGTCCGCAGGGTGGTGAGGAATTCGGGCTATTTGTTCAGTGCGACCGGCATCTCCGCCGCGCTCAGCATGCTGCAGAGCATCCTGGCTGCCCGCTTGCTGGGGGTGGCAGGCTTTGGCGTCCTGGGGACGATCACCACCTTCACCAGCGTGGTGAACAAGTTCGCCTCCTTCCGCATGGGAGAGCTGGTCATCAAGTACGTGGGCCAGTACAGCGAAAACGGGGACTCCCGCCGCGCCGCGGCGGTATTCAAAGCCGCCGCCCTGCTCGAATTTAGCGCCTCGTTTTTTGCCTTCATCCTGATCTGGCTGCTGGCTCCCCTGGGGGCCCGCTATTTCGCCAAGGACCCCGCGGCTGTGGATTGGTTCGTAATCTACGGCCTGATCGTGATCGCCAATTTGATCAGCGAAAGCTCGGTGGGGCTGCTGCAGATTTTCGACCGCTTCCGGCGCATGGCCCTACTGAACGTAATCCAGAGCCTGGTCACGCTGGCGATTATTGCGTTCGTCTATGTAAACCAGGGCGGTTTTTTAGGGATTTTGCTGGCTTATCTGGCCGGCAAAGTGATCGGCGCGCTGGGCCTCACCGGCGCTGCCCTGCTCGAAGCCACCCGGCGCTGGGGGTGGGGCTGGTGGCGCACGCCGCTTAGCACCCTGCGCGGTCAGCGCCGCGAGCTGGCGGGCTTTGCCATCAGCACCAATATCAGCGCCTCGCTGAGCCTGATCAACAAAGATTCCGAGCTGCTCTGGGTGTCTTTATTGCGCAACCCGGTCGAGACCGGCTATTACAAGCTCGCCCTGGCCCTGGCGAATCTGGTGCAACTGCCCATCAGCCCGCTTCCCCAGGCCACTTACCCGGAGCTTAGCCGCGAGGTCGCCCGGCGCAATTGGGGCAACGTGCGCTACGTACTGCGCCAGGGTTCCATATTGGCCGGGAGCTATTCCCTGGCAGCCTCGCTTTTCCTGCTCTTTTTTGGCCGCTGGGCGATCCGCTTCTTTTATCGCCCGGAATACCTGCCCGCCTACCCGGCTTTGCTGATCCTGCTGGTCGGCTTCCTGGTGGCAAACACCTTCTACTGGAACCGCACTGCCCTGCTGGCGGTGGGGCGCCCCGATTTCCCCACCAAGGTCAACCTGGTGTTGGCGGCGCTCAAGGTGACCGGCGTGCTGCTGCTGGTGCCGCGCTTCGGCTATCTGGCGAGCGCCGGCCTTCTGGCTGGCTCCTACGTGCTGGGCGTGACCGTCTCGGTGTTTAAATTCCGCGGTGAGGTCGCTCGACAGGAGCGAGTGAGCGCTTTTTATTGATGTTTATCCTGCAAAACGTCCCGTAGGTTCGCCAAACATAAGCCTGTGTGATTACAAACCTGCGGGACGTTCAATGTTTCTGATTTACATGAGAGTCGCCTACGTTCTGCCCTCGCTGAACAGCCCCTCCGGCTGGCGCTCGCACGCCATCGGCTTCCTGGGCGCCATTTGTCATCATGTGGAGCCGGTCCTGCTGGTCGCCCAGGCGGACGCCGTCGCGGCGCGGGAGCTCTTCCCCGTCTGGCCGATCTACACCCTGCCTGCCACTCAAGGGGCCGCTGCCGGCAGCCTGCCGGGCTTGCGCCGCCAGCTCGCCGCCCGGACCGCACTGGCCTCCCTGCGCCTGCCTGAGGTCGACCTGGTCCATTCGCTGGAGGCTTACCCCACCGGCCTGGTCGGTCACTGGCTGGCCCGCAAGCTCGGGGTCGGGCACGTCCTGACTGCCCACGGCACCTACGCGGTGATCTGGTACGCCCATCTTTTCGACCGCTTGCTCTACCGGCAGGTGCTGCGCCGCGCCAGCCTGGTCTGCCCGGTTTCCAGCGGCACAGCGGACCTCATGCGGCGCTATTTCGGCCCCGCGCTGGCGCATGCCCGCGTGCAGCCCATCCTGAACGGCAATCACTTTACCCGTCACGTGCCGCCTCAGGTCGCCTTCGAGCGCCAGTTCCCCGTCGTCCCCACCTTGCTCAGCGTGGGCGATCTCAAGCCGCGCAAGGGGCAGGCGCTCAGCCTGGCGGCTTTCGCCCAGGTCAGGTCCCATATCCCGCAGGCGCGCTACTTCCTGGCTGGCGGTCTCACCCATAGTGAATATGCTCGGAGGC
Source organism: Anaerolineales bacterium (assembly GCA_035286585.1). GTDB lineage: Bacteria > Chloroflexota > Anaerolineae > Anaerolineales > UBA4823 > DSOS01. The sequence goes on along the minus strand of DATEDC010000042.1, from coordinate 435 downwards.
TGCGGGCGTTTGTTCAGGAGCATGGGCTGGAGGGGTCCGTCTCTTTTCTGGGGGCGCTTTCCCCTGAGGACCTTGCCCGCTGCTACCAGGGGGCTTCGCTCTTCGTGCTCACCCCGCGCCAGGAAGGATTGCGCTTCGAAGGCTTCGGCCTGGTGTATCTGGAGGCGGGCGCTTACGGCTTACCGGTGGTCGCCACGCGCAGCGGCGGCGTGCCGGAAGCGGTCAAAGATGGCGAGACCGGCCTGCTGGCCGAGCCGGACGACGTTTCCGGCGTCGCTGAAGCCATTTTGCGCCTGCTGAGCGACCCCGAGCTGGCCCGCCGGCTGGGCCGCCAGAACCGCCTGTGGGCAGAGACCCTGACCTGGGAGCGCACCGCCCGGGAGCAGTACCAGGCCTATCTCGATGTTCTAGGTGGGATATGAAGATCGCGGTGAT
>DATEDC010000041.1:0-8847 GCA_035286585.1 Anaerolineales bacterium | reverse complement strand
CCCGCCACGCTCACCCCAATCTTGTCTTTCAGCTCGCTCTGGTTATAACTGGCCAGCGCGGCTGATACTTGCCCCGGGGTGTGGCGCAGGGTGCTGACCAGGCCGATGGGGATGCGCAGGTCGCTTTTCATCACCCCGCTCCCCAGCGCGCTGACCTGGATACGCACGTGGCGTTTCTCTGCCTCTGCTGCGGCTGGCGTCAGCCGGGTCCACACGCCTTCCTCGACGCTAGCGAGCAGGTGAGCAGCCTGCTCGGCGGTGATCTTGCTCTCCTCCAGCCGCTCCACGATCCGCAGGCGCTGGTCGATTGCTGCGTGGCGCGCCTGTCCGGCCTGCCAGCCCAGCCAGTAATACGCCCCGCTTGCCAGCACGCCGAGGATGCCCGCCAGATACCACACCCAGTCCGGATTCCAGTAGTCCATCACCATGCCGGCCAGAAATGGCCCGATGGCGATGGGGATCAGCCAGCTAAAGCTGAACACGGCCATGTACCGCCCGCGCATCTCCTCCGGCGCCAGCCGGGCCACGATTGCCTGGCCTACCGGGCTGACCATCATCTCCCCGACCGTGATGACCGCCATGGCGGCCAGGAACAGGCTGAAAGCGCCCACAAATCCGTACATGGCAAAGCCGATGGCGTAGAGAAGAGTGCCGGCTGTCATCACCATCAGCGGGTTGTAGCGGTTGATCCAGCGCGTGACCGAGAACTGGAACAGGACTACCATGCCCGCGTTCAGGCTCAAGATGTAGCCGAAGCCCTGTTCGCTGACCCCGTGAGTGTCCCGCAGGTAAACTGCCAGGGTAGTGTTCATTTGCAGGTATACCAGCACCATCAGGATCGAGGCGAATAAAAACCAGATGTAAGCCTTATCGCTCAATACTTTGAAGTAGCCGCGGAAGGTCTCTCCCATGCTCTGCTCGGGCGCATCCGCTGCAGGTTTTTGGCGCGTCTCGTGCAGGGCAAAGTAAACGATCGCCGCAGTGATCAGGCTGGTAACGGCGTCGCTGATGAATAGCAGCAAATAAGAACGCGAGGCCAGGAATCCCCCGATCACCGGGCCTATGGTCACCGCCAGGTTGAATGCCACCCTGAGGATGCCGAATCCGCTGGCGCGTTGCTTTTCGGGCAGCAGGTCGGCAATCAGGGCTTGCTGGGCTGGGCTGCCCGTCTCGGAAAGGATGCCCACCAGCAGGGTAACCACGATGAAAAGCGGCAATACATCGATCACCCCCATCAGCACGCTTGAGACGGCGCTCATCGCCAGGCCGAAGATCAGCATCGACTTGCGCCCGATCCGGTCGGTCAGCGCCCCGCCGATCATGCTGCCGATGAAGCTGGAGATGGCGAACACCCCGAAGATCACCCCCACCTGGGTCATGCCGATCGTGAACTTGCGCGTCAGGTACAGGGTGAAGAAAGGGAACAGCAGCGCGCCGCCAAGGCGGTCGATAAAGGTTGCTCCCACAAGGACCCAAAACTGGCGGGGGTATTCCCGCATAGCCTCCCGGCTGCGGGTAAATAAGGAACGCTTTCGTTTGCCGATGTTGTTTCTCATTTACGGATTCCCCCAGACGACCGTGAGCGTTGGGCGCCCTCCGGCGTTCCAGACGCCTATGTCTGAAGAGTAGAAATACTTGCCGCTGTGATAGTCGCCATCCGCAGAGTACAGCGCCAGCCTCAAAGGTGTACCCGCCACGAGCGCTTCGGCAACGGCCTGGCTTACGTCCCACGTTCTGGGCGCTCCGGGCAGACCGGGATCGTCGCTGATAGGTTCTACCCAGGCCCGGCTGACGTTCTGCGAAGCGAAGGGAGCGTTGTTCCAGTTCAATTCAGTCTCCTCCCAGTCATCAGCGATGGTAAAGACCTGGATAAGAGATATGGGGGGATCGACCTCGCTTTCCTGGCCCGCGTTGCCGAACTGGTACAGGGTCAAGGTAGCCGAGATGACCTCCACCGCAGGGGGGATGGAATCCAGAGGGAAGGTGATATAAACCTTGGAGAAACACGGCCAATCCGCCACGTCAAACTGATTCTGGACGTTCACCTGGCTGGCGCCGGCGTAATTCGCCTCTCCCCACTCTTCCCAGAAATCAAGTCCGGAGCCGCAAGTGGTGCCGCCGCCTGCCATACCATCCACCACCCCAGCCCCGTTCAGTCCGTGGCGGATCGTAGTAGTTCCGGATGGCGTTAGAGGAGGAGTCGAACGAGCGGGAAGACCGAAGGCTAATTGACCCCAGGTTTGCGGATTTCCGGGTGACATGGCTGGCGGCCAGGATTTAGCCGCTATCGACGTTCCGGCAGCGTTGTCCCTGTCGTGGAGCGTTACAGCCAGGCCCCAGACGCGCCCATCCAGTGGCGGGTGCTCGAGTCCAAGGCTGGCGAAAGGGATACGGTAGGTGAGGGTCCAACCGCTGTCGTCCACATCGTTATTGGGTTGGTCACCCCGATATCTGGATAGGGTCGTGAATGGCACTGGAGCAGTCACCCAACCAAAACCGTCCCCTCGATATGCAGTCTGGAATTCTGTTCGTGATTCGTACCAGTTAAGCTGGCCTACAAATTGGTAATCGCTAATGCCGGGCGTTTTACCTGGGTTCGCGTCCAAATCCAAGTACAGGCTGGCTGCATCCCAGGCGGTCAGTTCGCCTGGGGTTGGAGTAGTGTCATACCACAAGCGACGGTCGAAGGCTGCCAGGCGAATGTACAATTCCTCATTCGTGTAGCCCAGGCGGACATCCACGTAGTTTTCAGTGAGATTAACTTTGCCGAACCAGAAAATCGCGGTCTCAGTGAACTGCACATCGCCATTAAAAAAAGGGATGTTGACCCGGTAAGGACCGATTGGCGGGAGGTTTTCAGACTGTTTGAAGATGAGAGGCAGGTAGCTTGGTCCCGCCAGGGAGTTCTCGCTGCTGAGACCGACCGGCCTGAAATCAGCGCTTGGCGAGACCAGGGTACTTGCTGTGACCTGGCTGTGGAGAACGTCCGCCAGGGGAAAGAGGGCGACGAAGAATGCCAAAACAATGAATATGCACCCGCGATGATTTCGGGCAAAGCTTGATAACAGCTTCGCTGAGATGTTTGAATGATCTGGCGATTTTATCGGCATAAGGCGAGAAGGTTATCCTCAACTTCAATGCTAACTCCCGGAGAGCCGACTGGGAGATTGTCCATTTTATCAGAGTCCAGCAGTTCGGTGGGATAAGGAGACGCATCAGGTGTATTAAGAAGAGGTAAAAGAATAACCTCCCGCAGGTCTTGCTTGAGCACACTCCTGGTGTATATTGCCAACCTGCGGGAGGTTTACTGACAGCTTTTAAGCGCTCCTGGCGCGTTGGCAGGCTATCCTTGGTTTAATGAGGAGAATTCAGATTATAATTGTATTAATTCCGCTACGTGCGTGGAAAGAGTTCATCATGACCAGCATGATTTACACCCATCGGGGGTCAATGATCGAAGTGCATATCAGCCTGTGGGGTGAGGGCGAGCCCGCATCCTGAAATGAGGTGAATGCGTGATCTGTCCAAAATGCCAGACGGTGAACCCAGCCAGCGCCAGGTTTTGCCTGAATTGCGGGAATGCTCTCGCGATCACCTGCGCCAATTGCGGCACCAGTCTGCCCGCCGACGCGCGCTTCTGCTTCAACTGCGGGCATCCTGTCACTGCAGAGGGTGAGAGTCAGGTTCCTTCTGCCGCATCCGATATAGCTCCCCCGGCTATAGAACCCGCACAGGCCCCGGGTGATCTGCTGAATCGCTACATCCCCAAGGAGCTGCTCTCCAAGCTGGAGGTCGCCCGGCGCGCCGGCGCCATGGAGAGCGAGCGCCGGGTTGTCACCATGTTGTTCTGCGATGTGAAAGGTTCCACTTCCGCCGCCTCAGAATTAGATCCCGAAGATTGGGCTTCTATCATGAACGGCGCTTTCGAGCACATGATCCGGCCGGTGTATCGCTACGAAGGCACCGTCGCCCGCTTGATGGGCGATGGGCTGCTGGCGTTCTTCGGCGCGCCGATTGCCCACGAAGACGATCCCCAGCGCGCCGTACTGGCGGGCCTGGAGATCGTGCAGGCGATTGGACGCTATTGCGCTCAGGTCAACCAGCAGTGGGGTATTGTTCTGGATGTGCGCGTGGGCATCAATACCGGGTTGGTGGTGGTTGGGGCGGTGGGTTCCGATCTGCGCATGGAATACACTGCCATGGGCGACGCCATCAACCTGGCAGCCCGCATGGAGCAAACCGCCCAACCTGGCACGGTGCAGATCGCCGAGCCGACCCACAGGCTGGTCCGGCCGCTGTTTGACATCGAGCCCCTGGGGGAGGTCGAGGTCAAAGGGAGAGCGGAGCGGGTGAACGCTTACCGGGTGTTGGCTGTCAAGGCTGAGCCGGGGCGTCTTCGCGGCATCGCCGGGCTGGAAGCGCCGCTGATCGGCCGCGAAGCGCCTATGGCTGCCATGGGAGCTGCCCTCTCCAGGTTGCAGGGGGGCGCTGGGGGGATTATCTCGGTGATCGGAGAAGCAGGCCTGGGGAAATCCCGCCTGGTCGTCGAGCTGCATAACAGCATACAGGCTGGCAGCGCATTGAGCGTACTCTGGCTGGAAGGTCGCTCCTTATCTTACGAGACCAACACGCCATTTGCGCCGTTTAGCGACATATTCCGCGGGTTCTTTGAGCTGGGAGCTGAGCAAACGGATGCTGGCCGCTACGCTCGGATCAAAAGCGTGCTGGAGGCTTTTCATCCTGGGCAGGGCGAATCCGTAGCGCCCTTCTTTGCCACCATGTTGGGCGTCGGGTTGAATCCGGAGGAGGCCGAGCGGGTCAAATACCTCGAGCCGCCGCACCTGCGTGGCTTGATCTTCAACTCCGTGCGCGAATTAATCGAAAAATTAGCCCTCAGCCAAAGATTGGTGCTTTTCCTGGACGACCTGCACTGGATCGATCCGACCTCCCTGGAGCTGCTCCAGTCTTTACTGCCGTTGACCGACCGCCTCCCCTTGATGATGATCGCCGCGTTCCGCCCGCACCGTCAGGAGCCATCCTGGGGTTTCCACCAGTCTGCCGAGCGGGATTACCCTCACCGCTATCAGGCCGTCCACCTCGATCCGCTGGATAAGGATCAGTCGCGCCAGTTGATTACCAGCCTGCTGCACATCGAGGACTTACCTGAAAGTGTGCGCCAGCTCATCCTGGACAAATCTGAAGGCAATCCATTTTTCGTTGAGGAAGTAATCCGCTCCTTGCTCGACCGGGGTCTGGTGATTCGGGAAAACAGCCACTGGCGGGCGGCGCAGGAGATCAAGGATATCGCCCTGCCCGATACGCTGGCGGGGGTGATCACCTCTCGCCTGGATCGGTTGGATGAAAATACCCGCCGCCTTCTTCAGGGCGCGGCGGTGCTGGGGCGCGAATTCTCTGAGGACATTCTGGCTCGGGTGCTCGAAGCCGACGGCGCTCACGAAGCCGATGGGGCTCTGGAGGCCCACCTGGCCGAGCTGCAACGCAGGGAGCTGGTGCGCGAAGTAGCTCGCCATCCCCAGCGGACCTATATATTCAAGCACGTCCTGACCCAGGAAGCGGCTTACAATTCGATCTTGCTCAGCAAGCGCCGCGAGCTGCATCACCGGGCGGCGGAAGCCCTGATTCATGCGCAGCCAGACCTGGTTGGCGAGATTGGGCGCCACCTGCTCGAAGCCCGCCAACCCAACCAGGCATTGCCTTACCTGGTGCAGGCTGGCGACCGGGCAGCCCGGGCGTATGCCACTGCCGAAGCGATTGATTATTACAATCAGGTTCTCAACCTGCGTACCGCTCTTAACCATCCGGAATTGGTTCGCCGAGCTTATGAAGGCCTGGGCCAGACACTGACAAATGCCTATCGAATCCCTGAGGCACAAAAAACATTCAATGAGATGCTTGATCTGGCAGAGAACAGCCAGGATATATCCATGCAGATCTCGGCGTTGAACAAATTGGCTTCACTGGCCGCCCTTTACATGGGACAATTTCAAGAAGCTGAAGTATATCTGGCACGCGCTGAGAAACTTTCTGCGGAGCACGACGACGTATCCGGCGCCGGGGAGACTGCCCTGATCCGCTGCCAGATGTGCACCGCCCAGGCTGATTTTGACAGCGCCATGCTACACATGGACGAGCTGGTGGAAATAGGTGAGCAGGTGGGCAGCCGCGAGTACATGGCCCTGGGACTGGAACATGTCTCCTCCAGCCTCCTGTACATGACCCGCTTCGAAGAGGCGTTCGAAAAGGCCCTGGAAGCCCTCGATGTCAGCCGTGAAGTCGGCGACCGGATGCATGAATCCTGGGTGCTTAGTTTTACCCTGCCCATGTGCTACATCCGCAACGGAGATTTTGATTCCGCTCGAGCCGCGCTTAATGAGGGGTTGCAAATTGCCATGAAGATAGGCGCGCTCGAATCGGTTGGGCTCGCCAACTGGCTCCTGGCTCAGCTTGCTTGCTGGCAGGGTGATTACGAGCGAGCGTTGGATTTTGGGCAAACCGCGGTACAAAACGCCCTGCCTCTGGAACAATATCTGCCCTATATTTTGGTGCCGCCTTTGGGAACGCTCGGTTCTATCTATCTTGAGATCAGTGGGCATTTTACCGATAAGGTCCTTGAGCTCCATAAACATGCCCTGCGCCTGCTGGAGTCCCCTGTCGGTGCGCTGACCGGCGGCGTTGTTTGGGCGGACCTCGGGTATTGCGCCATTGCCATGGGCGATCAGGAGATGGCCGAGCAGGTCTTCCAAAAAGGGTTGAGCTACCCGACAATATTTTCAAATCTGGAGCGGCCGCGCCACCTGGCGGGCGCAGGCTTGCTGGCCTGCATTCGGGGGAATCTGGACGAGGCATTGAGCCTGGTTGAGCAGGCTCAGGCCTACGCCCGGGAACGGGGCATGCGCCACCTGTACCCGCTGACAGCCCTGGCAGCCGGGCAGGTGCATCTAGCCCGGAGTGAAGTGGATAAAAGTCTGGCCTCCTTCGAGCAAGCCGAATCAGACGCCAGGGCTTTGGGCATGCGCCCCATGCTCTGGCAGGCATGTAACTGGTCTGCTCGAGCGCTGGTTAACGCAAGTCACCATGATCAGGCCCAATCCAAGCGCAATCAGGCCAGGGCCGTGGTGGAGGAACTCGCCAGGCAGTTTCAGGATGGTGAGCTGCGCGATGCCTACAGGGTAAACGCCCTGACCAGGATTGGGATGGGTTGACAACTTTTAAACTCATGCCATCTGTTTCTTGATCGAGATGGCATGCTCTGGCCTGTTCGTTGAGGGGGTCTGGCATGCCTTGGGAATCAACCAGCGTTTGGAACGACTATGGACATAAATTTACTGATGGATCTTCCCGTCCAGCATCCACAACTTTCGTTGGGCTGCGTCTGCAACGGTTGGATCATGCGTCACGACGATGATGGTTTGACCTCTGGCGTGAACACTGTGCAAAATATCCAGAATCATGGCACGGTTTTGTGAATCGAGATTGCCGGTCGGCTCGTCCGCCAGCAAGATGTCCGGCTGGTTCACCAAGGCTCGCGCAAAAGCCACCCTTTGCTCCTCGCCGCCGCTCAATTCGTTCGGGCGATGATTCGCCCGATCCAGAAGACCCACCGCTTCGATTACCTCCAGGGCGCGCTTTTCTCGATCATTTTTTGCACCCGCGTACTTCAGCGGCAATGCGACGTTTTCCAGAACATTCATATCGGGGATAAGATTAAAACTCTGGAAGACGATTCCAATCTGCTGGCTGCGTAGCTTCGAAAGCGACCGGTCACTTAATCGAGAGAGATTGACGCCGTTAAAAATCACATCGCCTTCAGTCGGCCAATCGAGGGCGCCGATCAGGTGCAAGAGTGTGGATTTTCCGCTGCCGGAAGGTCCTTGAATGGCCAGGAATTCCCCGGGTGAGACCTGCAGGCAAACACGGTCTACGGCTCGGATAATCCCAGCTCCTTTTCGAAAATGCCTTGAGACGTCCCACAATTCGACCAACGCTTCGCTCATGATCGTTTACTCCATGCGCAACGATTCGATCGGCGGACAGCGAGCTGCCCAGGAGGCCGGAAGGCTGCCGAATAAAAAAGTCGCCATCAGGCCTGAACCAACTGCCACGGCGATCCAATACGGGTGAAAAGTGAGCGGCCAGTCTTGATTGAACTGGACAAGCAGACCGACGACTGTCCCAACCACACTGCCCAATAGGGCGCATATCAGGTTAAGGGACAGGGACTGGCTGATCACCAGGCGGAAGATCGCCCTCACATCGGCGCCAACCGCGCGGCGAATCCCGATCTCACGCCACCGGCTGACGACCCAGACGAAGATATAATTCATCGCCCCCACGCTCCCTACGAAAAACGAGACGGCGGCGAACAAGCCAAGCACCAGGTGAAAACGCTTGCGCCACACGATCAGGTCTGCCAGTTGCACAGCCGGTAACACGACTTGTGGCTCGCTCTCCGGTTCATCCAGCCAGGAGCTCTTGTGTTCCCTGAGCGTCTGCCGCAGTTGTTCGAGGGTGGCTTCGAAATCCAGCCCTTCAGGTATCTGGAACGGAATCTGCCCAACCAACGGGTACTCCTCAGCGCTCGGGTAAATCGCATCCACCGGGGCGTACGCCACATCGGATGAATATCCCATCGAATGCAGCGCTGGCCAGTCCTCCATAATGCCGATGATCGTATAGGTGTTCCATTCCTGCCCAACCAACTGGTCAATGACGATGTTGCGTTCCCCAGCCAATCGATTGGCAAGTTCATTCCCCAGGACTGCAACATAAGCAGTTTCATCTTCTTCCGCCTGGGTGAACCAGCGCCCGGCCAGCAATACTGGCGGG
>DATEDC010000040.1:0-4134 GCA_035286585.1 Anaerolineales bacterium | reverse complement strand
TTAAACATTCAGCGAGGTTATGACTAGATTATCAAACGAAAGTTTGCTGGCGCTCATCGAAGAGCACGATAGCAGCCTGAATCCCATTGGAATATTGATCGAAATGGGTCGTCGCAAAGGCTTCGTCACCCTGGATGATATCCTGAGCCATTTTCCGGAAGCTGAAGAGGATATCAGCCAGCTTGAAGAGGCCTTTGCGGCCTTGATGGGCGCGAGCATACCCTATATAGAGGATATTCCCGAGAAAGCAGAGAGCGAGGATAACGGGGGCAATCAAAACGGTCGCCTGCAGCCCGGCACAAACGGCGGCGACATCCTGGAGAATATCGACATCAGCGACACGATCGGCCTGTACCTGAAAGAGGCGGCCCGGGTGCCTCTGCTCACCGCGCAGGAGGAAGTCGAGCTGTCTAAAAGGATCGAGCGCGGGCGCCTGGCGCGCGAAGAGCTGGCCCGCGGCAATTCCAGCCCGCGGCGGGCGAGAGAAATGTGCACGTTGATCGAAGACGGCTGGGAAGCCCGCGAGCACCTGATCATCGCCAATTCACGGCTTGTGATCAGCGTCGCCAAGAAATACATTGGGCGGGGCGTGCCATTTCTGGACCTGATCCAGGAGGGCAACATCGGCCTGATGCGGGCGGCGAAAAAATTCGATTACCGCCGCGGCTTCAAATTCAGCACCTACGCAACCTGGTGGATTCGCCAGGCAATCACCCGGGCAATTGCCGACCAGGGCAGGACGATCCGCGTGCCCGTGCACATGGGCGACCAGATCAGCAAGATGCTGCGCGCCCAGCACCAGCTCAAGCAGCAGCTCAGCCGCGATCCGACCACAGACGAGCTGGCGGAGAAACTCGAGGTCACAACCCTCAAGGTAGAGCACATGATCCAGGCTTCCCGCCACCCCTTCTCGCTGCAAACCCCGGTTGGCGATGAGGAAGAAGACGTGCTGGCCGACTTTATCGAAGACCAGGACACCCCGCCGCCCGACGACAGCGCGGCGAACAATCTGCTCCGCGAGCGCATCTGGGAGGCCTTGAGCGAGCTGCCGGCGCGCGAGGCGCGCATACTCCAGCTTCGCTATGGGCTGATCGATGGCAAGGCGCACACATTGAAGGAAGTCGGGCGGAAGATGGGCGTGACGCGCGAACGCGTCAGGCAAATCGAAGCCCAGGCGCTGCGCCGCCTGCGCAGCCCGCACGTCCAGCACGCCCTACGCGGCTACCTGGATTAGATCCCGGTAAAATCTCTCCGCCTCTGCCATCACCCCCTGGTACTCTGCCCGTGCAGCGATCAGCTTAAGGTTATACTCAGCCGCCTTCTGGCGCAGGTCGCCATCCCCCAGGGCGGCTACCACCGCCCTGCCCAGGGCTTGCGGGTCGCCGGGGTCGACCAGCATGCCGTTGACGCCTGGCTCAACCCACTCGCGCAGAGATTCCAGATCCCCCGCCACAGGAAAACAACCGCAAGCCATGGCCTCCAGCAGCGTGTTGGGCGTGCCGTCATGGATGCTAGGCGAGACGGCGACGAGCGAGCGGCGGAACAGGTGCGCCATCTGAGGCCGTGACTGGCGGGGGAGCAGCTCGACCGAGCCAGCCAGGCCCAAGCGCTCTACCCACTGATGGGCTTCTGGCTCGCCCGCCATCGCCGGGCAGACGAAGCGCACAGCCGGCATTCTCTCCAGCACGTAGGGGATCGATTGGAAGAAGGCGTCGTTGCGCACATAGAGGCGCATGCCGCGCGGGTTGATCACCTGCGGATCCCGCTCCGCCATGGCTCGTTCGGCCTGGCTGGGGAGAAAGAAAATCTCCTGCTGGACGCCGCCGGCGCCGGGCAGCACAACAGCGGGGACATTTTCCCCTAACCCCCAGGCACGCGCCAGGCGGGCGTCCCGCTGGCAGTCGGCGTGCAAGGCGTCTGCGCGGCGCAGCGCCAGGCGGGTCAAACGGCTCAGCAGCGGGTTCGAGGGGGCGTGGAGGGTGAAATCGTTGCCCCAGACCGAAATCAGCAGGGGGGCAGGCGGTTTTGCCAGCGCGGCCAGGATACCCTCGTAGGGAATGCGCATGGCATGCACCAGCTCGGGTTGAACCTGGTCGATGATGAGGCGCAGCCTGGGCGCGGCGGAGGGCAACGTCAGCGGACCCAGCCACTGGCGCAGCCATGCCCGCGCCCGCAAATTGGCAGCGCCGCCCCATCTTCCCTGGGCAATCCCACCGCTATCACCCGCTCCAGCCAGACGGCTGAAGGCCACGGGGAGCACCCGCAAGCTCGCCAGGCGCGGGTCGGGGTCGCAAGGGTAGGTAGAGACCAGGTGAACCTGGTGGCTTGATTCCAAAAAATAGCTGATCCAGCTCAAGGCGATAGGCGAGCGCCCATCGGCGACGAATAGTAAACGCATAGCTCACTGAGGGTACAACAAGTGGGCGGAACTGGCAATAGTGTGAATTGAAAACATATGATACATTTTAAGCAGGCGTGCGGGCGTAATTACTGCCTGGTAGCAGGCTATTAAGCACTCAAGTGCTTGACAGCTTACTATCTATACACTACCCTTGCAAAGATTGACAATTTGGTAACCCGTCCATCATTGTCAAAGGAGATGATCCCATGGATTATATCGCCACCATCCAGGCGGCCTCCGGCGAGCCTGCAAGCCTCGAAGAGCTGTACCAGGCTGCCCGTCAAGCTGGGACAGAAGCAGACTTTCAGACCGGTGTGGAAGCCTGCTACGCGAATGAGCCTGAAAACCTGCTCTTTGCCGCCTGGCATTACCGCCTGGGGAGCGCTGCAGGCGCTCCAGCCCGCGAGCGCGCCGGCGCCAACTGGAAACTGGCCGTGCCGCTGGGGATCGCCACCGGCCTTATCCTCTGGGCGCTCTCCGACGAAAATCTGCGCTTCTTCCACCTCCCCTATTTGTTCCTGTTCTGGGCACCGATCGCCACCCTGCTGGCGCTGGGCTTCCTGGCGTTTACCGCTCGTAAGGGCTACCAGCGTGCGGGTTTCGCCGCCCTGGGCTTGCTCGGGGCATGCCTCTACGTCCTTCTGATCGCCCCCGGGCAGGGGCAGGGATACCACCGCCCCTACCTGGAGCTGGCGGCGATCCACCTGCCGCTGCTGTCCTGGATCGCCCTGGGCGTCGCCGTACTGGGGCGGGGCTCGACGCACCCGAACCGCTTTGCTTTCCTGATCAAGTCCAGCGAGGTGGCTATCACCGCGGGGGTTTACCTGATCGCCGGGATCGCCTTCGGGGGCATCACCATCGGCATGTTCCAGGCGCTGAGCGTCAGCCTGCCGGAGGTGTTGATGCGCCTGATCGCAGCCGGCGGCTTCGGGCTGATCCCGGTCCTGGCGGTCGCCAGCGTCTACGACCCGACGCTGGAACCGGCCTCCCAGGACTTCAGCCAGGGGTTGAGCAAATTCATCGCCACCATGATGCGCCTGTTCCTGCCGCTGGCCCTGGGGGTGCTGGTCATCTACCTGTTCGTCATCCCGTTCAACTTCATGGAGCCCTTCCGCAACCGGGACGTGCTGATCATCTACAACGTGATGCTCTTCGCCATCATGGGTCTGCTGATGGGCGCCACGCCGATCCGTCCGGCGGATCTCTCGGAGCGGGTGCAAAGCGCCCTGCGCAGCGGCATCCTGGCGGTGGCGGTTTTGACCGTGCTGGTCAGCCTGTACGCCCTTTCAGCAACGATCTACCGCACGGCGCTGGGCGGGGTCACGATGAACCGCCTGACCATCCTGGGCTGGAACGCGATCAACATCTCCATCCTGGGGCTGCTGATCTACCGCCTGCTGCGCTGGGGGAGGGAGAGATGGGCGCAGGCGCTGCAGGCCACCTTCAGCGTGGCCGCGGCAGGTTATATCTTTTGGAGTTTGTTTATCCTGATGGTAATCCCGCTGGTTTTCAGGTGAGGGTGGGGACGGTTGGTATGCCGCGCGTCGGCTGAATCTGGTGGCCAGCAGGGTGCATCGTGATGCACCATTGAGCTGCTAACTTGCCACGCACTTATGGAAGATACTGTTGGCGAACTAGCAGCCACAAAGTGAATACTGACATCAGAGTGGGCTGTTTTACTCTCTGGAAAGGTTCGTCGCCTGGATGGTGATGGTCAGTTGGCAGCCCTGGGA
>DATEDC010000039.1:0-2801 GCA_035286585.1 Anaerolineales bacterium | reverse complement strand
GAGGTGATGAGCGGCTTCGGGCGCACCGGAAAGTGGTTTGCCGTGGACCACTGGCAAGTGGTGCCGGACATGATCACCATGGCTAAAGGCCTGACCTCCGGCTACGCGCCCCTGGGCGCGGTGGCGATGCGCAGCCAGATCGCCAGGCACTTCGATGACCAAGCCTTCCAGAGCGGGCTGACCTACAACGCCCACCCGATCTCCCTGGCAGCCGCAGTGGCGAACATCCGGGTCATGCAGCAGGACCACCTGGTCGAGCGCGCCGCAGCCATGGGGCCGGTGTTCCGGCGCATGCTGACCGACCTGGGAGAACAGCACCCTTCCGTCGGGGAGGTGCGCTCGATCGGCCTGTTCGGCGCCATCGAGCTGGTGCGGGATCGCAAAACCAGGGAGCCGCTGGCGCCCTATAACGGCACCGGCCCCGAGATGGCAGCCCTGCGCCAGTTTATTCTCGATCATGGGGTCTATCTCTACACCCACTGGCACACGCTCCTCCTCCTGCCGCCGCTCATCATCACCGAAGAGCAGCTCCGGGAAGGCTTTGTTGTGCTGGATGAAGCCTTGAAGATCGCCGACGCCGCGACGAAGGATGCCTGAGCTGCCGCCCGTCTTCCTGCGGCGCATGCAGGGCTTTCTGGGCCAGGAATACCCCCTCTTTCTGGATTGCCTGCGAGAGGCGCCCACCGCCGGCTTGCGGGTGAATACATTAAAGGTCAGCCCGGATGAATTCACCCGCCTCGCCTCCTTCTCTCTGGAACCCATCCCCTGGTGCCCGGAGGGCTTTTATCTGGGCAACCCGGATAAGCCTGGCAAGCACCCCTATCACGCCGCCGGTTTGTATTACCTGCAGGACCCGTCTGCCATGGCGGTGACCCTGGCTCTCGACCCCCGGCCAGGTGAGAAGACCTTAGACCTGGCAGCCGCGCCAGGGGGCAAAGCCACCCACATCGCCTCCCGGCTGGGAGGGCAGGGGCTGCTGGTCGCCAACGAGATTCACCCCCAGCGCGCACACGAACTGGCCCAAAACCTGGAGCGCTGGGGTGTCCGCAATGTGGTTATTACCAATGAGACGCCCGAGCGCCTGGCAGAGGCGCTGGCGGGGTTTTTTGACAAGGTGCTATTGGACGCGCCCTGCTCCGGGGAGGGCATGTTCCGCAAGAGCGAGGCTGCCCTCCGGGATTGGTCTTTGGAAGCGGTGCAGAGCTGCGCCCTGCGCCAGTTTGCCATCCTGGAGCAGGCGGGGCGGCTGGTGCGCCTGGGCGGCAGTCTGGTCTATTCGACCTGCACCTTTTCCCCGGAAGAAAACGAAGGGGTAGTGGCTGAGTTCCTGCGCCAGCACCCCGAGTTCGCCCTGGCGTCGATCGATGCTGTCCCCGGCGCTGCCCGCGGCCGGCCAGATTGGCTGCCCGCTCGGGGTACCCTCCCCAGCCTCGATCTGACCCTGCGGCTCTGGCCTCAGCATGGCATGGGCGAGGGTCACTTCATCGCCAAATTGCAAAATAACAGTCACCACTTCCCCAGATCGCTGGGAGCCAGGCAGCCCCGGCGCCTGCCTGGACAGGCTGAGCAGCTCTTCCAGGAGTTCGCCCGCCAGGCGCTGGACATGCCAGCAGAACGTTTGCAGCCCGAGCTGCACGGCAATTACCTCTACCAGGTGCCCGCATCCTGCCCACAAATGGGCGCCCTGCGCCTGCTCCATCCCGGTTGGTGGCTGGGGTGGCTCAAGACCAAGCGCTTCGAACCCGCCCATGCCCTGGCGCTGGCTTTACGCCCCGAGCAGGCGCGCCAGGTCATCGAGCTGCGCCTTGGGGAAGCGCCCCTGTTCGCCTACCTGCACGGCGAGGCAATCCGGGGCAGCACACAGTCCGGCTGGGTCATGGTGCTTGTGAACGGCTATCCTCTAGGTTGGGGGAAATCTACCAACGGGCAGATTAAGAACTTTTACCCCAAGGGCTTGCGCTGGTCGTGAGTAGTGAGCTCCCTGCAAACATCACCTGCGGCCTCGCGCCCGGCGGCGTTCGGGTGGCGCATCCAGCGGGCCGTAGCGCGGCGGGCCGATAAACTGGTAAACCAGGGCGTACAAAGCCGTCAGCAGGGCAAACCCGATCAGGGATAGAGCCAGGGCGAACAACAAATTCCCCCACAAGTGTTCGACCGGTCCGATCACCGGTACGGATATTTTAGCCATCAGCTCTCTGGGCATCACGATCCAGCCCTTCTCCTGGTTCGCTTCCACCAGTAAAACCGCTCCCGCGTAGGACATCACCGGGACTAGCAGCATCATCAGGCAGCCTATCCCTCGCCAGATAGGGTGGATATCCCAAGGCTTCTCGGCCTGGCGGCTTTGGCTGCTGTACTTATCATATTTACCCATCCTGTACCTCCCTTGATGCGGTTTTGGCGAGCTGGGCCGCTCGCTCGATTGCCTCGACGATCATGTAATAGCCGGTGCAGCGGCATAAGTTCCCCGTAATCGCCTGCGTGACTTGATCCAGGCTGGGATCGGGTTTTTCTTCCAGCAGTTTGGCGGCTGCCATGATAAATCCGGGGGTGCAGTAGCCGCATTGCACCGCGCCCGCCTCGATAAAACTGCGTTGAACAGGATGGAGCACGCCATCCTGCGCCAATCCTTCGATGGTGACGATCTCAGCGCCCTCTGCGCGCGGCGCTGGCACCAGGCAGCTCATCACAGCCACTCCGTCCAGAAAGACGGTGCACGCCCCGCACTCCCCCTCGGCGCAGCCCTCCTTCGTCCCGATCAGGCCAGCCTCTTCCCTCAGCAGCCTGAGCAGCGTTTTCTC
>DATEDC010000038.1:0-24939 GCA_035286585.1 Anaerolineales bacterium | reverse complement strand
GTATCTGGCGACTATCGTATGCAGTCCATCGGAGGGGGTGTAGTAGACTGGGATGCCGTTTTCCACCGAACCGGTTATCCAAACAAATACCGGGTTTCCTGCGGCGATTTCAGCTTTAAGTAATTCCCATTTCAAGGGACGATGCGCGTAAGCAGGCAAACCATAAGCGCGCAAAAGAGCGGCAACAGGTTCAGCATGCACGCCGTATGGGTTTGGAGGGATCTGCCCCCACCTCCCGTAAACATCACCCACAAAGCCTGTATCGGGATTATCCGAGACCGGCAAATTATTGAAGAATGCCAGCTCGCCGATGGAATATCCGAAATATTTTGCCCAATCTACCGCGGAGCGCGATTCACAATCCAGGGGTAATGATTGGACCCTGCCGGTGACGCCGTTAATGATCGCCTGGGAAGGAAGCGGAGGCGCTGTCGGCTCAGGCGTGGGCGGAGGCGGCACCGCGCTGATGCTGGCTACCAGGCACCAATTGCGCAAGCTGCCTGCATCGTTCGGATATACGTCAGCCACATTTAAGGTCCAGGTGCCGGCGATACTGATTCCATCAAATTGAACCAAAGGATTCTGGGGTTGGTAGATACCCGAGATGGCGGCGGGGCTGGCGGCGCATTTATTTTCGACCGGCGAGGTTATTTCGTCGTCCAGGATAGTTCGAATATTATCGTTCCCACACCCATACTGGCTGGCAGGATATCCCGGCCGGTTGATCAGGGTGATTTCCGTGTTGGAGTCGATATGCGTAAGCTGTAAGCGCAGGTCGCCTATCCAGGTGTGGTTGACATCCAGGGTTACATCCAGGTCAGTGATGATCCTGTTATCGCCAATCACGATGGAGTTGTTTACTCCACCTGAGAAATTATCCGGTATGGCGAGGGGGTTACCTAAAGAGGTACAAAATAACGCTTTTACAGGAGCTATCGGGATTTTGTGGTGATATATCAGCGGGAAATAAATGTAAGAGCCGGTTTCGCTTTGCATAATTGTTTGATCGATTTGAGGCGTTGGGGTTGGCGTCAGCGTGGGATTCGTGGAGCTAAGCGCCAGAGTGGCAGTGGGTGTGGGAGTTGCAGTCAATGTGGCTGTAACCGATATACCTGAGGGGCTCGGTGTGGCTGTCGGGCTGACCGGTGCGGTAATAGAGAGAGTAGCCGTGATGGTGGAATATGCCGGTGTATCTTGGGGGGATATGTTCCCTGTATCATTGAGTGAGGGCGTGACGATCGCGGCTGAGAGCACTCTTGGGGACATGAAGTGGGGTATGGATAAGAGGATCAACGCACCAATGAGCGGGAGCGCCAGTCGAGTTACTTTGGGAGATCTCGGATTGCGAACCTGGGTGGCTGAAGTATTACTCTTCATAAACGGTGTAATAAATTCGCGCGGGAGACCTGGATTATAAATATAGGGATAAGATAATGCCCGATTGTAATCGATTGTACTGTTTTTGACATTTCAAATAGCTTTCAGATCAATTGAAGCAGGCACGAAACTTGTACCGGTTTATCCCAGTGTCGAGGAGGGGCGGTCTTTCGGGTCTGTAGCATAATAAGGGTTAGCAAATATAATGCTGTGAATTTTGTCATTGCAGCGTGGAGTTATCTATGGAAATCCATTCATCATCAACCAGCGAAACAGGTAATGTAAGCCGCGTATTTGCCCAGGGTAATATCTCCAGAAACCGCAGCGCGCGGGCGCTAATTCATCTTTTATATGTATTCATGTGGGTTTTAGGTTCTTGTTCATTGCTGGAGAGTCCCGGTGGTGATCAGGTTAAGACGCCGCCTCCCTCTGCAACAGCGACAGCGTCAACTACCGAGGCGACGCCAACCAATGCCGAGCCTTCGCCAACCTTAACCTCGCCCGTCTCGACTATCACACTTACGCCTGCGGTCGAAGTGAATCCCACACCCACCCAGGCAAACACAATCCCACCGGACGGTGTTGAGCGGGTGGAAGATCCACGTTTTGGCATCCAGGCTGGGACGCCATTAGGAATGGCAAACATCGCCCGAACAGAGGAAGGCTGTAATTGGCTGGGAATAGGGGGGCAGGTGCTTGACCGGGCAGGTATACCTGTGCTATATCTGGTGGTTGAAGTGGGAGGAAGGCTGGGCGAGAGGCCATTATTTGAGCTGGCTCTGACCGGCAGCGAGGTCGTTTTTGGTCCGGGTGGATATGTCGTAAAAATCGCTGATCGCCCTATTGAGTCAGACGGAACTGTGTGGGTGCAGGTATTTGACCTGGCGGGGATAGCGCAGACACAAAAAATTTATCTTACAACCTATCCCGATTGTGAGCGGAACCTGATCCTGGTGAATTTTTCCGAGCTGCGCGCTGCGGCAGAGACAATCCTCTATTTCCCAACCATCAACCTGGAACCCTGATCCAATCGACTTCAGCTTAATTTTTGATTCTTCCACATAATAAATGGGGGTTCACCAACGCTTCTCTATTCAGGAGCGAGAGCTATCGCTCCGACCGGGTATGGAAGCCCGGCTGTTTACCCAATCGCAAATCCGGGGTCGGCGAAGTATAATATCTGCTTGAAGCGGCGCGGGTAAACAGGCGCTCTGGGAGTCTGCCACGGCGATTCCCGAAATAACCGGTAAATTATGAGGCAATCATATGTTATTGGTTGAGGCAGAGGACGACAAGGAGTACAAAGTGATCGGCTTTAAAGGGGGTAAGGGGATATTGCATAAGCTCCTCCAGTTGGGATTTGTGCCGGGAGATCAGGTTAAGGTGTTACGCAGGGCGCCCCTCGGGGGACCCGTTCTGGTAGAAGTGAACGGGCGCATGATCGCTATAGGCAGGGGAGTGGCAGAAAAAATTCACGTTGAGGAATAATATGCGCTGCGTTTTGGTCGGACAGCCAAACAGCGGCAAGAGCACGTTGTTCAACCAGGTAGCGGGTTATAAAGCCCATACGGGAAATTTTTCTGGCACCTCAGTTACCTATACGGAAAGCAAGGTGCGCGTTACCGGTGAAGTGATGGACTTGGTAGATCTACCTGGAACATACACGCTGGCTGGTTCTAACCCTGCGGAACGAGAAACGCTTAAGTATCTGGGTTCCCACCATGTAGATGTAATCGTCAATGTAATCGATGCTTCCCATCTGGCTCAGAGTCTGGAATTAACCCTGGAGATTCTCGATTTGGGCTATCCAACTGTCGTGGCGCTCAATATGATGGATGAGGCGGCGCGCTACGGCATGCGCATCGATGGCTTGAAACTCCAGGAGCTGATCGGCGCCCCCGTTCTCCCGCTAATCGCCAGCAAAGGGAGAGGGATTCGCAATCTTTTCGTAACAGCTCAACGTTTTGGGGAGAAGCAGATTATCCCTCCCAGACCGATGTATGAGCCCACGATCGAGCGGGCTATCCAGGATATCGTGCAGGGTCTGGATGGACGACGGCACACGCTGAATCCCCAGGCGCTAGCCATAAAACTCATTGAAGCGGATGCGGATAATTTGGATGATAACCTGAAAAAGATGGAAATCGATTCACCCGATCTGCTGGAGCGGATTGGCAGGTTGCAAAGTGAAATTAGAGACTTACGCGGCCAGGATCCGATCTGGGTCTTGAGCGCCGAGCGGCACGTAATGGCTGCCAATCTGGTACGCCAGGTTGTCGAGTTGGGTAATCGGCAAATAAGCTGGCGAGACCGACTGGACAATTTTCTCCTGCATCCATTCTGGGGCTACCTGTTGCTTGTCACTATACTCCTGTTGTTTTTTGAAGTCATCTATGGCGTAGGCAGCGCACTCGAACGCCCCTTATTGACTGTTTTTAATAGCTTAGAAAGCACTCTTATCGGCCTGATCGGCAGCGAGACATTTATTGCTGGTATTGTTTCGGGCATCTTACAAGGAGTTGCCGGGGGTGTTGCAATTGTATTACCCTATTTAGTCCCCTTTTTACTCGGCCTGGGTTTTTTAGAAGATATCGGTTATTTACCTCGGGTGGCTTTTATGATGGATGCGTTGATGCATCGGATAGGACTGCACGGTAAGGCTGTGGTGCCGTTTATATTGGGCTATGGCTGCAACGTGCCTGCAGTGATGTCAACCCGGATGTTAGAAGACCGGCGCGATCGGTTCCTGGCTGCAACGCTGGCGACGCTTGTTCCTTGTGCGGCTCGCCTTGCCGTAGTGTTTGGATTAGTGGCTTTTTACCTCGGACCTCGCATAGCCTTGGGGATTTACCTGTTCAACCTGCTTACGATAGCCATCACGGGTAGGTTGATCTCCGCGATGCTGCCAGAGGAGACTCCCGGATTAATATTGGAAATGCCCGTTTACCGTATGCCTACCTTTAGAACGATGATTCAAAAGGCGTGGTTTAGGGCAAAGGAGTTTGTTGTCGAGGCGTGGCCGATCTTGATCGTCGGGAGCGTGGTGTTGGCGGTGTTGAATTACTTGGACTTCGCAGATTATCTGAATATCCTGGTTCGCCCATTTACCTGGCTGTTGGGTTTGCCCGGCCAGACGGGCGTCCCGCTGATCTTTGGGATACTGCGGAAAGAGCTTTCACTGATCATGCTGCGACAGGCTTTGGGAGTTGCTGATTTTTCGGCCGCGCTGACTCACGCACAAATGATTTCCTTTACGGTTTTCGTCGTTTTTTACATCCCTTGTCTCGCCACTCTGGCCGTCTTGCGGCGCGAATTAGGGTACCGGGCTATGTTGGTGATCTCAGGATTGACCGTTATTATCGCCACGATTGCCGCGCTGGTGGCGAGGGGGTTCGCCTGGTTCTTCTTGTAGGGGGCAGATAGAACAGCAAAACCCCTTCTCCCTGACTGAAACCGGCAATACAGAGAGCTGTGGCTTGATCGGGAAAGCAGGTGATTCGATTGATCACGCTTAGAGAATGGCTGGGAAAGGACGCGCTCCCAGAGAAGAAAAAAGCGCTCAAAACCATCAAATTGTTGTTTTTGCTGGCCTTATTCATTGGGCTTTTTTTGGTGATTCCAATCCAGGACGTTGTAGGTGTGATCTCCTCCGCACATCCGGGTTTGTTAGCGATTGGTCTGCTGCTCGGTCTTCCCATGGTATATATCAACGCCTACGAATTGGGGCTCTTGACGCGCAAACAGGGGGTGAGCATACCTTCTCTGAAGTTGTTCGCCATCCACCTGGTGGTCAAGTTTTACCAACTCTTCTTACCCGGGGCAATCATCGGCAGCGGCATCCGCTGGCTGAGAATTTCACCCAGGGGGAAATCCATCGAGACGCTGGCCGCAATGGCGTTCTATCGTTTACTGGATGTGTTTACAGTGATAGCCGTCGGTGTATTCTGGTTTATTACCGGCACCAGCCAGGTGGATATGAATCCATGGACGATTGGATTGTTTTTTATGGGCATAGCGATGATGTGGTTGTCGCTCACCAAGGGCAGTTTGCGCATAGCCAAATGGCTTGAGCAAAGGTCCTACTCTGGACCTGGGCGCCCTGCGTTTCAGGTCATCAGGCATTATGGTGAGCGGATGGTAAAATCGATGGCCAGCTATGCCGATTTGACGCTTAGAGAATTATCGACGCTCGTGGGCGCGGAAATCTTATCCGATCTGGTTAGCCTGATTTCATATATGTTCATCGCCCGCTCGGTTGGGATTGAAATCTCAATTGCCAATCTTGGCTGGATGAGATCGGTTTTCTTGCTGGCCTCACTTACCCCCCTGACATTCGCAGGCGGGATAGGCATTCGAGAGGTCAGTTTTGTGATCATGATGTCTGCGTTCGATATCAGCCCGGAAGTCGCCCTGGCATTCTCTTTACTTCTGTTCTGCCGAACGCTATTTCTGAGCTTAACCGGTGGGTTTATCGAACTGGCTGAGACGATCTCCAGCAGATTGAAATCAATATAACCGATTATGCATGTTTGCTTAATTTGCGTTGAAATATTTGCCTGGGGAAAATACGGCGGTTTTGGCAAGGCAACCCGAATAATTGGGCGCGAGCTGGTAAAACGAGGCGTCCAGGTTTCTGCGGTGGTCCCCAGGCGAGGTGGGCAGCTCGCCATTGAGAATTTGGATGGGATGCGGGTCTATAGCTTTTCGAACAGTGAGATTTTATCTTCCATCGATATCTACCGATCGATCGATGCAGACATTTACCACTCACAAGAGCCCTCGCTTGGAACTTACCTGGCTCGAATAGCTGCCCCTCGTCGGAAGCACCTGGTCACCTTCCGCGATACTCGAAATTGGCAAGATTGGATCACCGAGCTCAAACTGCCGAGCGTCAACCGTATTCAGGTGATATTAAATTACCTCTATGAAGACAATTACCTTGTCGGAAAAGCCGTTCGAGAAGCGGATGGTCGCTATGCTGCTTCCAAGTTGTTGATCCCCAAGGCGCGCTCCAAATACCGGTTGGAAGACGGTCCAGAATTCTTGCCAACTCCTGTCGAAGTGCCCGAAAAATTAGAGAAATCCGCCACTCCTACGGTTTGTTTCGTTTCCAGATGGGATCGACGCAAGCGTCCGGAGAAGTATTTCGAGCTGGCGAGACAGTTCCCGGAGGTGCAATTCGTTGCAATCGGTACAAGCCGTGATAAAAAATGGGACCAATATTTGCGCAGTAAATATGGAGATATTGACAATTTGCAAATGACAGGATTTATCGACCAGTTCGAGAGCGATGCTCATTCTGAGGTCCTGGGAAAGAGCTGGGTGATGGTCAATACTTCCGCCCGAGAAGGGCTGCCAAATTCGTTTATCGAAGCCTGTGCGCACAAATGCGCGCTGCTCAGCGCGGTGGATCCTGACGAGTTTTCGTCTAATTTCGGTCTTTGGGTGAAGGATGATGATTTTGGGAAAGGTTTGAGAGAGTTGCTGACGAACGAGCGATGGATGAAACAAGCTCATCATGGGTATGAATATGTGCTCCATAATTTTGAAATTAATAAGGCAATGGACAGTCACCTGGCTACCTATCACCAGTTCTCTAAGTAGTTAAAGCAGATGCCATCTCTTATCATAACAACCACCTGCCGTAATGCGTCTGCAAGCGAGCCATCAGGTCACATATACGTATTCGACCCTACGCGGGCCAGGATCATCCAGAAGGGTTCCATTATTGAGCCGCCATTTCGCGATGTTGACCCCAATCCCAGGGGTGGTTTGCGAGGAGGAAAGGGGATTGCCATACGGGGCGGTGATATTTTCCTGGCTAATTCTGTGGCAGTTTTCAGGTTCAATCAGAATTGGGATTTACAAGGAGTGATTACCCATCCCGCCTGCGCCGGCATCCATGATGTCATGATAGATCGTAACGACTGCCTCCTGGTGTCTTCGGCTCGAAATGACCTGTTATTCAAGTTCGATCTACAAGGAACATTATTAGAATACATCGACTTCCGCCGCGAACCGGGCCTGCTGCAGAGTTTAGCCTGGAACCAGCCAGGAGTTATATCGGAGAAGGTCATCGCGAGCGGGGAAATAGATTTTCGCGATCCACGCTCGCATGAGCTTACCGTATATGATGGCGCCCATATTAACAGCGTATGCCAGCTACCTGATGGGAAGCTGCTGGTTTCGCTTGGATTTGTGGTCAACCGGGGCTATTCTTCCCTGATGGCAGTCAAAACCTGGCTGGTGCGGCGTGGATGGTGGTCGGGGTTTATCCACGTCAACAGTATTCTCCGCCAGGCCTTGGCGTTGAAGAAAGATATGCACAGCAACCTTGTAGTGCCACCCGCCAGAGGAAGATGCGCGGTGTTGCTACGCTCGGAGGCAGGGATTTTCGATCCGTGTCTCACGATCCATAACGCGACCGCGCCAGCTCACAGCCTGTTGGCCATGCCGGATGGCATTGGGATTTATTTAAACACAACCACAGGCGAAATCATCCAATTCGATCCAGATAAGAAGACTATCCTTTCCGCAGATAAGATCACAGATAAATTCCTGAGAGGTGTGACTATGTTGAGCGAGGAAATGCTGGTTGTTGGAGCTCAAAATGGGTTAATTCTTTACAATCGAACCAGGCGACGGATTGTCGAGCATTTTCAACTCTCGGAGAACGCGGGCGAATCGGTATTCGCAATACAAAGCCTGGAGGATGAATTCTCCCTTCCCCCTGTTTCATTCGAAGAGCGGTTTGGGAAGCTGGCGGGTTTTCAAGGCAGGGAGCCGATCTTTCAATAGAGCCGTATTTACCATGATAGCTGAGTTATCCAACGATGACACCAGAATCTAGAGTCCAAAAGAAAATTGTACTCTGGGGAGGATGGTATGGCAGCCACAATATCGGCGACCAGGTATTGCTGCTCAGCATAACGGATCTACTGGAAAAGCACCTGGCTGCTCAGTTAAGCTTCACAGTTTTGACGGATAACGCTGTCTGGGTTCGCGAGTATACATCCAGGGGATCTTCTTCCAGGATCAATCCCATCCAAAGCAGGCGAGAATTATTCAATGTAATTCGGGCGATTTACGAATGCGACCTGTTCGTTTTTGGCGGTGGAGTTCCATTCTACGATCAAACCTACCATGTTATGGTCATGGGCTATCTGATAGCACTTCTCCGTTTATTCCATAAGCCTCATTTGCTCTGGTCGGTATCCAGCCAGGCGGTTCGCTCCAGATTCGCCCGCACCGTGTTCAGGTGGGTCTTAGGCAAAGCCAGCGCGATTACCTACCGGGATGAGCATACAAGGGCATTGTTTGCCTCCTGCGGTGTGAATCTTGACCAGATGGAGATGGCGCCAGACCCAGGGTTTTCTTTAGAATGGGCAGCTGTTGAGGAAGGGGTCGAGATTTTAAAGCGTACGGGTTGGGTGGACAATAGTCGCCCTTTATTTGGGCTGACGCCGCGCACGCTGCGGAGCGCAGATGGAGAGGCGGGAACCCATTATGAAGCGAAGACGCCAGCGCAGTATCGCCAGGAGATTGATTGCTTTGCTGCGGCGCTGGATTGGCTTTGGGAGCAGGGGTATCAGCCTGTTTTTATCCCCATGAACACCGTGTACCCCGATGATGACCGGGTTGCCTCAAGGGAGATTATTCGACAGGCGCGGCACGGCGGAGTGGCATTGATGGTCGATGAGTCGTTTCGCCCGAGGGTTGCGCCAACGCTTTACAACCTGTGCGTTGGCAGCTTTGTTGCCAGGGTGCATGGCGGCATCACCTCAATGCTCGGGAATTGTCCCATGATGATGTATGCCTTTGCGCCAAAACATGTCGGCATCATGGAAATGATGCAAATGAAAGTGTACTGCCTGAACGAAGAAGGAGCTTCCCCCAGCAAGGTAATCGAAGTGCTTGCTTCTATGCTTGGCAGCAGGCAGGAACTCAAAGAAAGGCTTTCCGCTCGGTTGATCGAATTAAAGCGCGCGGCTACGATGCCTGCAAAACAGGCAGCCGAAATCCTGGGAAGCGAATTAAGGGGTAGCTGAATATCGCCGTAGATAAGGCATGCAATTTGGGTATTAAACATGCCAAAATCGGGTTATACTTGGTGTAGCCGGTTGTTAAATTTTTCCTGCATACGAAAGAGGGTTTGGGTGTTCGCCATTTTATCGGTAGTTGAAGTTCAGGCTAGCCGGGTTGTTTTAGCTCGTAGATCTCGTCAGTTCCGGAGAATGGCAACCGGGTGATGGACCAAATCGGTCTAACTGACGAGGAGTTGATTGGAAAGATCGCGAACCGTGATGAGGCCGCGATCGAACTGCTCTACGACCGTTATTCATCCGCCATCATGGGCCTGGCGCTTAAAATCCTGGGCGAGAGAGCAACGGCAGAGGAGATCGTTCAGGAGACTTTCCTGCGAGTTTGGAACAAGGCAAACCGTTACGACGCTGGACGCGGCGCGGCCCTGAGCTGGTTATTCGCCATCGCGCATCACCAGTGCATAGATCGCTTGCGCCGGGATCAATCGAGCATGGAAACGGTTGAAGGCAGAAAAGTCATCAAGAATGTATTCATCGAACAGAGCGTTCCTGCAGCAGCAGCAAGTGTACAACGCCGCCATCTGGTCAATACTGCCCTGGCTTCCCTCCCGGATGAGCAACGCCAGGTGATCGAGATGGCTTTCTTCGGCGGACTGACCAGGCAAGAGATCGCCAGACAGACTGGTGTACCGCTAGGCACAGTTCAGACCCGGGCGCGCCTCGCGCTACAAAAACTGCGCGCCAGGCTGGAGGAGATAGGTTTCACAGATGAGTGAGCGTAATACTGGTATAGACGATCTGCTCCCCTGGTACATTTTAGGCACCCTCGACTCCGAAGAACAGCAGCGCGTCGAAGCTTATCTTCGAGAGGACCCCACTGCTATGGAGTACGTCGCTCAAATGCGCCCAGTAGCGACATTTCTGACTTTATCTGCTGAACCCGCGGCGGTCTCATCGAACGTGAAAAAAGAGCTTTTTGGGCGTATCATTTCACAGCCTCCGGCGCCGGATAGCGCTTCTCGCTGGCTGTCGCTGAAGGAAAAGTTACGATTCGCCGTAAGGTCCCAACCCATGCTGGTAGTATTGAGCCTCACCATCGCAGTACTATCCCTGGCCTGGGGGCTGGTGCTTTCTGCAAGGGTCTCCGTTTTGCGAAATGAAGTCTCCAGCCTGCAAGCTGCCCTGGCGAACCAGCAACGAGTAATCCTGCACCTTTCCGACCCGGGGAGCAAATCAATCGCTATCGCCGGGACAGAGCTCCAGCCAGAGGCTTCTGGTCGGTTCATCTTCAATCCGGGAAGCCGCGAAGGCGGGGTAATCATAACCGGATTGCAGCCCTTGCCTGGTGACCGTGTCTACCAGCTTTGGCTGATCAAAGGCGACGTCCCCGAAAGCGCAGGTACTTTCACGGTCGACCAAGACGGACGGGCGAGCATCCTGGTGAAGGCGCCTGCTTCCATCAGCAGTTATGACATCATCGGGGTGTCTGTCGAACCAGTAGGGGGTAGTCTTCAGCCAACCGGCGAGATCGTCGTGTTAAGCCCGCTCTCACCGGATGCTTGAGCGAGGTCATTCGATCCTGGTTCATCATCGAACCTAACTCCTATCCCAATCCAACAATTCATTAATAACTTCAATCCGGGGTTGATTAGATTCAAAACCCTGCGAATTTCGTATTAAGTGTATATGGTACTGCCAGGGGATGAATATGGGTAGTATTCATTAGCGCGGCCGAGCTCCAATTCTGATACATAGGAGGAGGTGGTTATTACCGTTATAAAGAATATATCCCGCACTGGGAGCTATCAGCCGGAACACGATCTGCGTGCATGCATGATCGCAGAATTTGACAAATTCAAATCCAGCCAAAGGAGATAAAAAACCATGAAAAAGATCGTTACAATTGGTCTATACGGCCTGACCGCGCTGGCGTTGTTGTTTGGCACGGTTAGCCTGCCTTCGCAGGCAGCCGATCACCTGGATGCACCAGGGCTTACGCCGCCGGGCGGTGACACGCGTCTTGACATCACCGACGTCTACGTCTTTCAGTCCCCCAGTAACACGTCCAGCACGGTGCTTGTGATGGCCGTCAATCCCCTGGCGGGTATCCTGAATAACGGGACCTTCCACCCAGGAGCCTCCTACGATTTCATGATAGACACCAACGGAGACGCCAGGGAGGATCTGACGTACAAAGTCGCCTTCTCAACACCAGACGCCTCTCTCGTGCAAAACGTAATGCTTCGCAAGGTGCCGGCGCTTGGTGAAAGCGCTGTTCTGGCGAGAGGCCAGACGAGCCAGGCTATATCTGTAATGGGAGGCGGCATGCTGCAAGCAGGGGTGTTCGACGACCCATTCTTTTTCGATCTGCTCGCGTTCTTGGGTGCAGGCGGTCGAAGCTTCTGTGATGGCAGTGAAGTCGACTTCTTCCTGGGTCTGAATGTTTCCGCCATCGTACTGGAAGTTCCCAGCGCCTCGCTTGGAACCAGTAGCATCGGTGTCTGGGCACGCACTGAACTCAATAACCAGCAGGTTGACCGGATGGGGCGTCCGGCAATCAACACGGTGTTCATCCCCAACAACCCCTTCGAGCCATCTGGTACTGAGCCATCACAGAAAAATGCCTTCAACAGCGGTAAACCCAGGCACGATCAGCGAGATTTCCGCGGCGAAGTCGAAGATACGCTCGAGATCTTTTACGGCGTGGGAAACCCCACCGTTGACGCTCTGGCGAACTTTCTGCTCCCTGACATACTGACCATCGACACTTCGATGGCAACGCCATTTCCTAACGGGCGCGGGTTGGCTGACGACGTTATCGACATTGAACTGGGTATCGTGACCAATGGTTTGGTTACCTCGGACTGTGTCGCAAACGACTCCGCATTCTCAGCCACCTTCCCGTACCTGGCGCCAGCAAACTAGACACGGCTACAGCGATTCTGTGGGGGCGGCCAATCCGCCCCTACGGAACCGCCTTCAGATGCTTGATCCATCTTAGGAGCAGACAAACGGGCATGCGCAAGATCGTCCTGATCCTTTTAGCGACACTGGCTATTCTAACTATTTCTCGATTCAACCTCCATCGCCAGACAGCTCAGCCGACCAGGCAACCATTCGCTGATGTTACCAACATCGACCCCAGCAATCTGGCGAATCTGCCCCCCGTCAGCGAGGCGATCGAGTTCTTCCAGAGCCGGATAAAGCGCAACCCTCAGGATGGGGTCAGCTACATCCTTCTTGGGGAGTTGTACCTGCGCCAGGCCCGCGAGACCGGAGATGTCGCCAGCTACCAGCGTGCGGAGACAGCGTTGAAGCAGTCTCTCAACCTTCTTCCCGACTACGCTCCAGCCCGCGCATCCCTTGCGGCTGTTTTCTACGCCCAGCACAACTTTGTCGATGCGTTAGAGCTTGCCCAACTGGTCTATTTGAACAACCCCTGGATCTCACAGGCTTTGGCAACCGCCGGTGATGCTCATCTGGCTTTGGGAAATTACCCGGAAGCCGAAAAGGCTTACCAGGAACTGCTGCAAAAAAGCCCCACACCGGCAGTCCTGGCACGCCTGGCACACCTGGCCGAGCTGAGAGGGGACCCCGAGGAGGCATTGCAATTGATGCAGAGCGCTGCCCGCCAGGCGATGAATTCGGGCGGATCCAGAGAGAGTCTGGCCTGGTACTGGCTGCGTCTTGGCGACCTGACCTTCAACATGGGGCAAATTGACGAGGCGGAGAGGTACTACGAGACAGCATTGAAAATTTTTGATAATTACTATTTGGGTCTGGCGGGACTGGGTAAGGTTCGCGCCGCTCAAGGCGAATACCAGGCAGCTATCGACCTGTACCAGCGCGCTACGGCGATCATCCCTCAACCGGACCTTCTAGCCTCTTTGGGCGATCTGTTCACCGTCATTGGACAGGAGGAGAAGGCAAAACTTCAATATGAGACAGTGGAGTATATTGGTATGCTCGTTGAGATCAACCAACAGGTTTACAACCGCCAGCTCGCCAATTACTATGCTGATCACGACATGCGCCTGGAGGAGGCTCTGCGCCTGGCGCTGAGCGAACTCGAATACCGCAAGGACATCTACGGCTACGACGCGGCTGCCTGGGCTTATTACAAGAACGGCATGTTTGACCAGGCTCAGCAATCCATGGAACTGGCGATGGAACTTGGCACACGCGATGCGAAGCTGTATTACCACGCCGGCATGATTGCGCGGGCGCAGGGCCGCAGCGCTGAGGCGCAGCGATTGCTATCGGAAGCTCTGGCCATCAACCCACATTTCGACCTGCTGCAGGCGCGTCAGGCTCGCGTCGCGCTGAATCAACTGGCAACATTTGCCAGGTGAACGATAGAGGTGACCATGAAGAAATCCCACCGTTTCGCCATTCTCATCCTCATTCTGATCGCCGCGCACGCGTTGGTTCCAGCGGCATCGGCCCACCCCCTGGGCAACTTCACCATCAACCATTACGCCGGCCTGCGCATCAGCCGGGAAGCTGTCTTCGTTGAGTATATACTCGACATGGCCGAGATCCCTGCCTTTCAGGAGATCGCCGCGCTGGATGCTAACGGGAACGGCCAGGCGGAATATGAAGAGAAAGCTGGCTACCATCCTGCCAAATGCGCCTCCCTTCGCCAGGCTCTGGAATTGCGACTCAACGGTCGCCCTGTTCCCTTGATCCTGGAATCGTCAACGCTTGAATTCCCACCTGGAGTTGGTGGCTTGCCAACATTGCGCTTAACCTGTATTTTCAATGCCCCACTGGAAGCGCAGCAGAATCAGGTTCAGATCGCCTTCCAAAACAACGCATTTCCAAAGCGCTTGGGGTGGAGGGAGATTGTGGTCAATGTTGAGGATGTCACCCTGATCGGTGATTTCGCCACAACCAGCTTAAGCCAGCGGCTGACGAGTTACCCAGAAGACTTGCTTACCACCCCCCTAGATCAACGCCATGTCTCCTTTGAAATATGGTCGGAAGGTGAGCCAGGTGTGGGGATTGCACCATCTGCTGTGGAGGATCTGCAAACCCCCATTGCAGACCGCAACGACGCCTTTACCCGTCTTATATTGTTGGAAGAAATCAACTTTCCCACACTTCTGCTCGCCTTAATGATTTCATTTATTTGGGGGGCAATGCATGCCCTCACACCGGGACATGGTAAGACTATCGTTGGCGCTTACCTGGTCGGATCGCGCGGCACACCCGTACACGCTCTTTATCTGGGGGTCACGACAACGATTACCCATACGGCAGGTGTGATCGCACTCGGAGCGGTCACCTTGCTGGCTTCCCGTTTCATCCTTCCGGAGAGACTCTTCCCGTGGTTGAACTTCATTTCCGGCTTATTGGTGGCGGGGATAGGCCTGAACCTGTTCCTGACCAGATGGCAGACCGCGCGCCGGACTGTACGCACTATTGGCGACAAGGCATTCCATTTAACACACCACGATCCTCATGATCACCGCCACTCCAACGTTGGGGTCCACTCACACCACCACATTCACCCGCATGAGAAGGATCATAGCCATACGCCCGGGCATAGCGGGCATTCGCACCTGCCCCCTGGCGCGGATGGGGCGCCAGTTACCTGGCGTAGCCTGCTGGCCTTGGGCATCTCAGGCGGCCTGCTTCCCTGCCCGTCTGCTTTGGTGGTCATGTTGGGAGCCATCGCTTTGAACCGCGTTGGGCTGGGGCTTATCCTGGTGCTGGCATTCAGCGTAGGCCTGGCAGGCGTACTTGCTCTGGTTGGGCTGGCCTTCGTATACACCGGACGCCTGTTCGACCGTATCCCTCACAGGGAGGGTGTCCTGCGCTATGTCCCTATTGCCAGCGCATTGTTTATCACGCTGGCTGGCCTGGCAATCACAGCCCGTGCAGTGATGTCCATTGGGCTATAGCGTTTTCAACAAATCCGTGGGAGCATCTCGCCAGCCAGGGTGTCGACAATGCGAGTGGAGCCGAGAGTTGTGCGCATCAGGACGCGGCCTGCCGGGGAGGGATGGACTTCACCGATGATCACCGCCTCAGAGCCATATTCCGAACGGCGCATTGCCGAGAGCACGTTTTCTGCATCCTCGGGTGAAACGAATGCCACCAGCTTGCCTTCATTGGCGATATAAAGTGGGTCGAAGCCGAGCATCTCGCACGCCGCGCTGACCTCCGGGCGGACAGGTATTGATGTCTCATAGATCAAAATGCTCGTCTCTGATTGGCAGGCGATCTCGTTTAGAGTGGTCGCCAGGCCTCCGCGCGTGGGGTCGCGCATCGCGTGTATATTTTGGCTGACCTTCAGCATGGCAGCCACCAGATGATTGAGCGGGGCAACATCGCTTTGTAATTCTGTCTCAAAACCCAGCTCGCCGCGCGCCGCCAGGACGGCAATGCCATGATCGCCAATCGGGCCGGATAGTATAATCTTATCCCCCGGGCGAGCATGCCGCCCGCCGACGCAAAGCCCCGGATTGAGCAATCCAATTCCACTCGTGTTGATATACAATCCGTCCCCTTTGCCCCGCTGGACGACCTTGGTATCACCAGCGACAATATCGACGCCCGCCTCGGCTGCCGCAGCTTGCATGGAGGCGACCACTCGCCTGAGCAAATTCAACTCCAATCCCTCCTCGAGGATAAACCCCGCCGTCAGGTAGAGCGGCTCGGCGCCCAACATGGCGATATCGTTTACCGTCCCGCATACGGCAAGCCGGCCAATATCCCCGCCGGGAAATAACAGCGGCCAGACAACGTGTGAATCGGTGCTTATAGCCAGTCGGGCGCCGTTGACCGTTTCAATAACAGCAGCGTCATCCCCGCGGCGCAAGACTGGATTATCGAGGGGCGGCAGAAATAGGCGAGCGATCAAATCATGGGTCATCTTCCCCCCGCTGCCATGTCCGATGACAACTTGCTCTGAGTGAACCAGAGGCAGGGGGCATACAGAACCCTCGATATCAGGGAGGGGATGATCGGACGGTGGATTTTGATCCATATAACCTTCTTCAATCTGCGCTGACCCGTTCAGAGAGAACCGGCGTCCTTCCGGAATAGCGATAATACGCGGCGCAAGCGCCTTCGGAGGATACCATCGTAGCTCCCAAGGGATGCTCGGGCGTGCATTGAGTTCCAAACGCCGGGCAGTCGTGTGGTTTATTAATCCCCTGCAAGATCAGGCCAGCAATGCAGTCCGGCGACTCTTCCGGCTGGACATGCTCAACGGAAAAACGCTTTTCGGCATCGAAATGCGCGTATTCAGGCCGCAGGCGCCAGCCTGAGCCTGGGATCATCCCGATACCGCGCCATTTCTGATCGCATTCAATAAAAACCTGATGTATTACTTTTTGTGCGGCGCGATTTCCTTCGCGAGTCACCAGCCTGGGGTAGGCGTTTTCGACTGCAACACGACCTTCTTCGAGCATAAGAATCGCTCGATGTATTCCCTGGAGCAAGTCCAGCGGCTCGAAACCGGTGACGACGACAGGCACTTTGTACTGCCTGGCAATCGGCTCATATTCCCAATAGCCCATGACCGTGCAAACGTGCCCGGCGGCCAAAAATCCCTGGACGCGGTTGCGCGGAGAACCGAGAATCACGTGCATGGCGGGAGGGACGCGGACATGAGAAACCAGCACGCTGTAGTTTTCCAATCCGAGCGAATGCGCGCTGAGCACGCTCATTGCATTCGCTGGAGCAGTGGTCTCGAAGCCGATGGCAAAGAAAACCACCTGTTTGTCCGGATTCTGGCGGGCAATCTGGACCGCGTCCAGAGGTGAATAGACGACGCGGACGTCGCCGCCCGAGGCGCGCACAGAGAACAGGTCGCGAGCGGAACCAGGCACCCTGAGCATATCCCCATAGGAGGCGAAAATCAGCCCGGGTTTGGAGGCAATCGCCAGCGCTTTATCAACCAGCTCGAGCGAGGTAACACACACCGGGCAGCCAGGGCCGTGAACCAGCTCAATCTCCGCCGGCAGGAGCTGGTCTAGGCCGTGGCGCATGATCGCGTGTGTCTGGCCGCCACAGATTTCCATGATCACCCACGGGCGGGTGATTGTCCGGCGAATATTGGCCAGAAGACCCAGGGCGAGTCCAGGGTCGCGGTATTCACTGAGGTGCTTCATCGCGGTCTTCTGCTCATAATTCTGAAACCAGGTTCGAGCTGGGATTGAGATCGCTTAACGGATCTTCCCCTCCCAGCGAGGTGATCTCGTTCAACATGGCGAGCGTTTCCGTAGCTTCCTGTTCACTGATCAGGTTGAGGGCGAAGCCCACATGGATGAGGGTGTAATCGCCAACTTTGGCTTCGGGGACATATGCCAGGCAGGCTTCGCGCACCACGCCACCAAAATCCACTTTCCCCATAGCAAGCCCATCGACCTGGTAAATTTCGACAATCTTTCCCGGCACACCTAAACACATGTTAACCTCCTCGATCTATATGCTGCGCAGCGATGGCAGCCTGGCCCAGGGCGATGCCGCCATCGTTAGTGGGAACCTGGCGGTGGATGAAAACTTCGAACCCCTCTTGTTGTAAAATCTCTACGGTATTACGGAGCAGAACCATGTTTTGCCAGACTCCTCCGGAAAGAACGACCTGGTCAGCGTTGTACAGGCTGCGCATAGCCAAAACCACTCGATGGACCAGAGCGACAACACTATTGTGAAAGCGCGCCGAGATGCGCGCGGAGGGCAGCTGCCTGTCAAGATCATCCAGGATAGCGCGTAAAACCGGCGCAATATCGATGGGACAGGGTGTTTGGACGCCGAGTTGAGCGGGATGTAACCCAAACTGGTAGGAATTCTTTTCTTCAGGGTCTACCAGTGCCTCCAACTCTATGGCTGCCTGGGCTTCGTAATTAATCTGCTGGCGAACGCCCACCAGAGCTGCAACGACGTCGAATAAGCGCCCCATACTGGAGGTAAGCGGGGTGTTTAACCTATGCTCCAATTGCGCATACAGCGCAGAACGCTCTGCTGAACTCAACGCCAGGTATGAGGGTAAATCAGGCTTGCATTCAACCCCGACTTCCTTTAGATACGCCAGAGCCAGGCGAGAGATCTTACGGATGGCTGCATCTCCTCCAGAAAGGGGCATATAGGTTAAATGGGCGAAACGCTGGAATCCTCGATAATTTGCGAAGAGAAATTCACCACCCCAGATAGCTCCATCCGTGCCGTATCCTGTTCCATCAAACGCAATGCCAATGACCGCTTGATCCGGCGGCAAGCCGTTGTCCGCCATGCAACTGGCAATATGGGCGTGGTGGTGCTGGACGGCAATGTATGGGATGCTCTCCTTCTCAGCGCGCTGGATTGCATAGCGTGTAGCCAGGTAGTTCGGATGCAGATCGCAGGCGATCAACTGGGGGTGAATTCGAAATATATGCTCGTATTCCTGGATGCCGGTTTCGAAAGATTGGAGCGTCTCGAAATTTTCCATATCCCCGACGTGCTGGCTGATAAATGCGTACCGATCCCGAGTGAGGCAGAATGTATTTTTTATCTCAGGTCCGGTAGCCAATACCGGCGGGAATTCCCAGGGTAAAAGAATGGGGTCAGGAGCATAGCCGCGCGATCGCCGCAGGAATAGCGATGCAGTCGGTGTGCTTTGTGTCAACAGTCCTGCGTTGACTTGTGATCCAGAACCGAAATCGAATACCCGTAAAACGGAATCGTCACACCGAGTTTGAATAGGCCGGTTGTGCATGAGGAAAACATCCGCCAATGAAGACAGGCGCTGGCGCGCCTCCGGGTTTTGGGTGGCAATCGGCTCTTCGCTTAGATTACCGCTGGTCATAACTAGCGAAAGAGGGAGGAAGCGGGGGTCGGTGGGTCGAGTCTGAGAGCCCAGGTTTAGAAAATCAAGGTAGAGCAAATAATGCAAAGGCGTGTAGGGCAGCATTACCCCAATGGTATCCTGGAGCGGCGCGACTTCCCGAGATACTTTGGAATCCGGGCGGCGCTGAAGGATGACGATGGGTCGCTGGCGGGAGAGGAGTAATTCCTCCTCATGAGGGGTGACCAGGCAGTGCATTTTTACGGTTCGAAGGTCAGGCATCATCAGCGCAAATGGCTTGTCGACGCGCAATTTACGCCTACGGAGTTCCTGCAAGGCTGCCGGGTTGGTCGCGTCGCAGGCAAGGTGAAATCCGCCAAGCCCTTTGATCGCCAGGATATTTCCCTTCAGCAGCAGGCGTTGTGCTATTTGGATGGCTGCCCGCCCGCATTGCTCTGTTAGCAGATCGGACGGCATCACATCTCCGGCTGTGGCAGCGGATTGTGAGATCTGCTGGGGGGATTCCAACCATACTCGTGGTCCGCAAACCGGGCATGCGACTGGTTGGGCGTGAAAGCGGCGATTCAATGGGTCATGATATTCCGCAGCGCAATCTGGGCACAACGGGAAACCAGCCATCGTTGTGTTGGGTCGGTCATAAGGAATGTCTTTGATAATCGTAAAGCGTGGTCCGCAGTTGGTGCAGTTGATGAAAGGGTAAAGAAAACGCCGATCCGCAGGGTCCAAGAGCTCAGCGAGACAATCGGGGCAAATAGAGACATCTGGGGAAATGGGCTGGAAGGCGTCCTGGATGGCAGCCGAGTGAATGATTTCAAAAGTGGTAAACCCATTCGGAGGTCGCGGGCTGATCTCGCAGGTGTCGATCCGGGCGAGAGGCGGTGTTTCGCTTTTCAATGCGGAGTAAAACTGCTGGATAAGTTCAGGTGGACCGTCGACCTCGATATCGACGCCGGCGGAGGTGTTTCGCACCCACCCGTTCAAGGCGAGACGGGTAGCGAGCCCGAAAACGAACGGCCTGAAACCGACCCCCTGGACAATTCCGGTAATGTGGATGCGCGCCCCAGACAGGTTATCCATCATCAGCTAAAACCAGCTTCCAATCAGGCCTTTTTGCGCTTTCCCACCTGTGTCCGCAGCCAGGCCATCCACTGCTCTATTCCCTCTCCTGTTTTGCAGGAAAGTGGAAAGGTGACCAGCCCGGGATTGAGAATTTCAACCCCGCGACGGAAGTAATCCATGTCAAATGCCACATAGGGGAGCAGGTCAATCTTGTTGATGACGAGCGCATCGACGCCGCGATACATCCCCGGGTATTTGTATGGTTTGTCGTCGCCTTCGGGGACGGAAGCGATCAGAACGCTCTGGTGTGTACCCAATTGGAAGCTGGCGGGACAGATCAGGTTGCCCACGTTCTCTACAATCAATAGGTCAACCTTTCCAAGGTCGATTTGCGCCAGGGCACTCTTGAGCATCACCGCGTCCAGGTGGCACTCGCCGCCGGTGTTGATCTGTACAGCCAGAGCGCCGGCAGCCGCGGCGCGATCGGCGTCGATGCTGGTAGCGATATCGCCATCAACCACTGCAGTGCGCATCTCGCTAAAAATTCTCTTCATGGTTTGCTCGATGAGCGAGGTTTTCCCTGCTCCCGGAGAAGCCATGAAATTGAGGGCATACACGCTGGCAGCCTCAAGGGTTTGGCGGTTCTCCACTGCTACTCGATCATTGGCGTTGAGTATGTTTTCAACAACCGGGACTCGTTGGATCATCCGCCTTCACTCTACTTCGATAGAATCCATGAAAAATTCATTGCCAGCCACAATTTGAACGCGGTAGCTACTACACTCGGGACAGGCGAATTCCGAATTCTGGGGTTCGTATTCCAGATTGCATTCCTGGCATTTCATTCTGGTGCGTATGCGCCTGAAGTGCAACCTGGCTCCCTCCGCGATCGTATCCCGGGCGATGATATCCCAATAGAATTGGATCGAATCATCTACGATGGATGACAATTGCCCGATCACCAGGTATAAATCCGTAATGCGTTTAGCCTGAGCCTCGCCGGCGTGCCGGAGAGCGATCTCAAGGATGCTTTCGGTGACGGGCAATTCGTGCATATGCGCTCACTTTCCAGGAAAAGCATATCACAATTGAGCTATTGCACGTAGTGTAAGATGTCATATTGAAATCATACCTTTATTCTCGGATTATCTACCTTCAGATGACCTGGTTTCGAAAATCCCGCAGGTTTATGGTCTCGCAGCCTTGTTCAAGCACCTGTTTTATTAATTAACCAAAACGGGGCGCTTGTGCGCCCCGTCAAAATAATTGCGCCGAATTGTTCATGGTCGAACTACAACCGAGAATGGAATGAAGGTTTTTACCAGCTCCGTGTTAGTGACGATCAGCTCAAGGTCGACGACGAAGGGCGACCCAGGCACGCCTTCAGGCGAGGTGACAGTTACGGTTACAGACCCCCGGTAGATCTGCTGATCGGATTGGGGCGAAATGATGGGCGAGACGATAAAAGTATCCGGCGTTGAACCTTGCGTGGGATAGACCTCGAACCAGTCTCCTTGCTGGGCGACACTCCAGGTTAGCGTCTGACCATCGCCCACGTTCTCAGGGGCAAGGATCGCCCTGGTGGGAATAAAACTCTGCTCGCGGAGGTTATAGTTGAATCTTACGTTGGAGGGGAGGTTGCCCAGCTCGGGCTGCTCCGGCAGCTCAAGGTAAATCGAGTCGCTGTTTGAGACAACCAGCGAGCCGTAACGTAGTTCACCGTAAACCGTATGCTCTCCGGAATAATCAGGGAGCTGCCAGGAGGCATGATTGCTAAAAGGCTGCCAGTTCGACCACCCCTCATTATTGTTACGAAAACGCATCTCGCTCCAGTTGGTGCCATAAACATACATTGAAACATTGCGGTCGTCCGCCCGCTGCGCTTCGTTATTGATGATGAGCGGATAAACCCCCGAGCGCTTACCGAAGTCTTGGACCCAGTAGCGGTAGTAATAACCGCTTCCCTGATAATAACCGACGCCGATTTCCCAGTTGTCTGTGCTCAAGATGTTGTTACGGTGACCCGCGCTGTTCATCCAGGCAGCCATAACCGAAGCAGGCGATGTATATCCAGCAGCGATATTCTCTGCCCTGCCGCCGCTGTAGAAAGAATCGATGCGCGTCCATGTCGAGCAGACATAAACCAGGCTGCCGTTCTGGCGGTCATAGGTATCGTGTTCAAAGTAATCATCCTGTCCCAGGTCGGCCGCATGGTAACGGGCTGCTTCCATTAGCCCGGCGACTGCTTTAAGAGGGGGTAGATTGCGGGAAACTCGTTCGGAATTGACCAGGGTGACCACTTCTTGCTCAAAAACGGCATTCACTGCGGGGGCTAATTGCCCCCCACAGGAGGTAAAATCAGGGTAATACGATCCCCCTTCTCCAGAAGCTGGGTCCCCGATCGTCTCCGGAGGCGGAGTTGGGGGGGCGGAGATCGCAGGGATGCCTGGGTAGAGGGCGAGAAGCAAGATCAGCGTTAACGCAGGTATGTATGAGAAAAAACGTACTTTTACAATCATAGTTGCGTTCCGAATTCAACTGGAGTATACTTCCAGTCAAACGTTTTCCACCTAACAAGGTCGAAAGCTATTATTGTTGTAATTATCGAAATTAAGGCAATAAATAATGACAATGCGGACTCCGGTTACACGCGCTTTAGAAGCAAAAGGCATACCCTACCGGGTTTTTCGCCATCCAGGGCCAGTAACATCATTGGAGCAAGCGGCGAGGGAAAGGGGCCAAAGACCTGATCAGGTGGTCCGCAGCATCCTGTTCCGGTTGGCCCAGGATGAATTTGTGATGGTGTTGGTGGGCGGACCGGACCAGGTGTCCTGGTCCGCCTTGCGCCGTTACCTGGGGCGTTCGCGGCTGAGCATGGCGAGTCAGGAGGAGGTACTGGCAGCCACAGGCTATTCGCTTGGGGCGGTGTCGCCTTTTGGGCTGCCCGCTCCCATGAGAATTCTTGTCGATGAGAGTATCTTGGACGAGGAGGAAATTTCGATTGGCTCTGGGGAGCGCGGCGTGACCGTGATCGTAAGCTCAAAGGATTTTTTCGCTGCCTTAGATCATTTTGAGATTGGGCAATTCAAATCGGACTAACTTACTGTGGACGGAAGCGCGACCAATTTCGCCGAGATTTGACGCCGCGAATGATGGTGAAGCTTATCACAAAGAGAGAACTTCCGATTAAAGAGGAAGTTAACATCCAGCCAACATCCTGTAAACGAATTGAATGCCAGCAGGAGTGGGGATTATTGGGCTGATGAGGGCAGATAGCCTTGCTGGATGAACCAGTGCAGGGCGTCTTTGATTGACTCAGAGAAAGGCCGGGAGGTTAATCCGAGACTTTGAGCTGCTTTCGAGGAGTCAAAACCTCGCCAGCGCACCAACGCAGCCAGGTGATTGCCGGTCAGATTGACGCCCGGGATTAATCTGTCGAGGTAGATAAACAGATTTACCAACCCGATGGGCACTCCAAAACCTGGCGGTTTGCACCCGATGATGCGGCTGACCAGGAACATAGCCTCTTTGAGGCTGAGATTGTGCCCGCCAATAATATAACGTTCGCCCACAACGCCGTGTTCAACCGCCTGGATGTGTGCTTTTGCCACATCACGGACATCCACTACATTTACGACCCCGGGCAGCCAGGCGATCATGCGTCCGTTAGCGGCAGCCAGCAACAACCTCCCCAGAGTGAGGTGGACATCGCCAGGCCCAAAAACAGCCGTAGGATTGAGGATGACTGCCGGAAATCCCGCCGAGGCTGCTTCGAGAAGGGCTGATTCCATGAAGTATTTGGATTCGTAATACGCGCTTCCCTTTAAATCCCCCGGGCGAAAATAATCGTTTTCGTCTGCCAGGCGATTTGATCCCGGCGGAGGAAAACCGATGGTGCTGAGGGAGGAAGTATAAATCAGGCGGGCGATCCCAGCCTGCGAGGCTGCCTGGATGACCCGGTCAATCTGCTGACGAGCATATTCGATGTGATCGCCCAACGAGAGCCGTTTTTCCCTGGTTGGGTAATATGCGGCGGCGTGAAATACGACCTCCACGCCAGACATCGCTCTCTTGAGTGACTCGATATCATCCAGGTTACCGGTGATCCAGTCAATGTCCAGCTCGCCAAGATGACCGGTAGAATTTGGGTTCCGCCGGAGCCCGCGAGCCTGCCAGCCAGCTTCATATGCAGCTTTGGCGATATGGCCGCCGATAAATCCGGTAGATCCTGTTACCAGCACCTTCATTTACTAATCCCCACTAAACCCGGTCGGTTAGTAGAGCGAAACGCCGAGCTTTTCGGCTAGCTTTTTCGATGATGGCTCGACCAGGATAGAGCCATCTGGAAAGAGGATCGTGGGCACGCTGCGCATGCCTTTGTTTTTCTGTTTGACAAATTGTTCGCCTTCCGCGTCGCGATCGATGTCAATCCAGTGATAGGGGATCTGGTGTCGCTCGAGGAACTGCCTGGCGCGACGGCAGTCCCCGCACCAACTCGTCCCATACATCATGATGGTTTTCTCTGCCATGTATCACCTCGCGGTTATCACCCGAAATTCCACCGTTAGGATACTCGATGATATGTACCTTCCAGCCAACGTAGCTACCGCTTGCTATCAAAAACCGTCTTAACAGCTCATCTCCGATCTACCAATTATAATT
>DATEDC010000037.1:0-3873 GCA_035286585.1 Anaerolineales bacterium | reverse complement strand
TCAACAGACAAAATCAAGGTGTTGATCGTGGACGATCATCAAGTCGTCCGCCAGGGTCTGCGGACCTTTCTGGAACTGCACGACGACATCGCCGTGGTCGGTGAGGCGGGCGACGGGTCGGCGGCGGTAGAAATGATCCGCCGACTCGAACCGGACGTCGTCCTGATGGATCTCGTGATGCCCGGATTGGATGGGGTCGCCGCGACGCGCCAGGTCACGTCGCTCTACACCCGCACCAGGGTGATCGCGCTGACCAGCTTCGCCGAGGACGACAAGGTTTTCCCGGCCATCGAGGCCGGCGCGTCCAGCTATCTGCTGAAGGACGTCTCCCCGGATGCTCTGGTGGAAGCGATCCGGGCCGTCTACCGGGGGGAAGCCCGGCTGCACCCGGACATCGCCCGCAAGTTGATGCACGCGACGCGGGCCGCGCATCAAGCCAGCGGCGACGCCCCGGCGTTGGCGGGTGATCTCACCGACCGCGAGCGCGAGGTCATTCGCCTGGTGGCCCGCGGATGCAACAACCACGCGATCGCCCAGGCATTGGTGATCAGCGAAAAAACCGTCAAGACTCATATCAGCCATATCCTGGGCAAACTCGATCTGGAAGACCGCACGCAGTTGGCCATCTATGCCATCAGGCACGGCCTGGCTGATTCGCAGTAGTCTGTGCTCAGGAGTGTCGTTGTGTCAGAACGAACAAGCTCTGCCGCCGCACCTCTGAGGCCAGGCCGGATCGGTGTGACAGCCATCTACCTGGCTTTCGTCGCCGAGACTGCCCGCACATTGGTCTTGACGACAAATCGAGACCTGTGGCCCTGGTATCTGGGGCTGCATTCAGTGTTTATCATTTCGTTCACGGCGGTGCTGTGGCGACCGGCCCTCCATGCGGGACTGCTGCACGTGTACTTTGCGCTCCAATCCGCCATCATTCTGGGACTACTCTCGCTAAATCCGCAGCTGGACTTTGTGACGGCGTTGTTTGTGCTGCTGTGCTATCAGGCCGCGCTGGTTTTCGCCGGCTGGACGCGCTGGCTCTGGATCGGCCTATTTGTCTTGCTCATCGGCGGATCGCTGATGTTTTACCTGGGACCGCTCCGGGGCCTGGCCCTGGCATTGACCTCCATGGCCAGCGGCATCGTCTTTCCGGCGTATGTCATTGCCAATCACGAAAGCGAAGCCGCTCGCGCCGCAAGCCAGGCGATGCTCAACGAATTAGAGGCAACGCACCGGCAGTTGGAAGCGTATGCGGGCCAGGTGGAAGAACTGGCCGCGATGGAGGAACGCAACCGGCTGGCGCGCGAGCTGCACGATTCGGTCTCGCAAACCATGTTCAGCATCGCCCTCAACACTCGGTCGGCGCAAATCCTGTTGGAAAGAGACCCCGTCCGGGTCAGACCGCAACTGGAGCAGTTGCAGGAACTGACGCAGAACGCGCTGGCGCAAATGCGCAGCTTGATTGCCGAACTGCGGCCCAAGACCGGTTGACCCGGTCATGAGCAGGCGCGCAGACCTCACAGGTCTTGGAGACCTGTGAGGTCTTTTTTGTCCGCATCTATGACTTGAGATGTAGGGCTATCCGCCTCCGGCCCTAGACGGTAATACAACCTGACGCTGCCAAGAAATGCATCGCCGGCTCGATGCGCTCTCGCCTGGCAAGTGGCATCATAAGGCCATACTCTTCTTCAGGAGCGCCTCGTGCCGAATCAACCTTCCCCTTCTACCCCAAGTCACCGCTGTGTGCGCGTGCTGATCGTAGACGACATGCCCCAGG
This sequence comes from Anaerolineales bacterium, assembly GCA_035286585.1. Lineage (GTDB taxonomy): Bacteria > Chloroflexota > Anaerolineae > Anaerolineales > UBA4823 > DSOS01. The sequence continues at coordinate 2,102 of DATEDC010000037.1, read as the reverse complement.
TACGGCAGGAGTTGCGCGGGGTATTGCAGTTGACCGGCGAGCTGGAAGTCGTGGGCGAAGCCGCGAATGGCCTGGAAGCCATCTCACAGGCCGAGGCGCTGCGCCCGGATGTGGTGGTGATGGATCTGGAGATGCCGGTCCTGGATGGTTTCGAAGCGACGCGCCAGATCAAGGAACGCGGCCTGGCAGGGCACGTTGTTGTCTTGAGCGTCCACACCGATTCCGACAACCTCCAGCGCGCCCGGCAGGCTGGAGCGGATGTTTTTATTGACAAAGCCTCTCGCTTCAAGACCCTGATGAGCGCGATTGTCGTGGTTCGCCAATCCATTTAATCCAAATAGGAGGAGCTATGAACACATCTGAACGACGCTACGATCTCGACTGGCTGCGAGTGCTGGCGATCTTGTTCGTCTTCGTCTACCACTCCACCCGCTTTTTCAACCTGGAGGACTGGGAAGTAAAGAATCCCGTGCGGTATGAATGGGTGGAAGTGTGGAATTCATTCGCCTGGGAATGGATGATGCCCATCATCTTCGTCATCTCTGGGGCCAGCCTGTTCTACGCCGTTGGCAAGACCGGCGCGGGCAAGTTCGTCAAAGATAAGGTGCTGCGCCTGCTGGTGCCCTACCTGGTAGCCGTATTCACCCACGCTACCCTGCAGGTCTACCTGAATTGGACCACCCATGGGGTATTCAGCGGCTCCTACTTCCAGTTCCTGCCAATGTACTTTGCAGAAGTATTCGCGGCCGGCAATGGACCCCTGTTTATCTTTGATCTGTGGCAGATGCATCTCTGGTACCTGCTCTGGCTGTTTATCTTTACCCTGCTGACCTACCCGCTGATGCGCTGGCTGAAGGGAAGCGGCCGCAAGGTGCTATCCGCAATGGGCAGCTTCCTGGCGCTGCCTGGAGCGGTCTACCTCCTGGCGCTGCCCACGGTGCTGCTGATGGCATTCGCCGATCCGGACAGCCCGGTGATGGCAGAAAAAGCAGCCGGATGGAGCCAGGTGATCTACCTGTGGCTCTTGTTCTCCGGCTTTCTCGTCATCTCCGCAGAGCGCATCCAAGCCAGCATCAAGCGGTTGCGCTGGCTCTCGCTGGGGATGGGGGTGGTCGCGTTCGGCATTGTGCTCTATTTTGTGATCACCGAGCGTGTTCCCGCCTACGGCACACCGCTTTATGCGCTGGGGTTGGGGTTGGCCGGCTTCAGCTCCTGGTGCTGGATTATGGCTTATTTCGGCTTGGCGATGAAATACCTAGACTTTCGCAAGCCGGTCTTACAGTACGCCAACGAGGCGGTGCTGCCCTTCTACATCCTGCACCAATCCGTCTTGATCTGCGTGGGTTACTTTATCGTGCAATGGCCCATCCCCGACGTACTCAAGTGGGCGACCATCCTGGTGACCTCTTTCGCCATCATCATGGCGCTGTACGAGTACCTGATCCGGCGGATCAACGTCCTGCGCTTCCTGTTCGGGATGAAGGTGCTGAAACAAGCAGCGCCGGCTACAGCCATATCTGCCCAGCCAGCGCCTAAGAAAATCTGATCCAAATCAGTGGATTATCTGGAGAGCCTCGTGCCGACTCAACTTTCCTCTTCCAACCCTAACTGCCGTGCTCTGCGGGTGCTGATCGTAGACGATGTGCCCCAGGTGCGGCAGGAGTTGCGTGGGCTGTTGCAATTGACCAGTGAGCTGGAAGTCGTGGGCGAGGCCGCGAATGGCCTGGAAGCCATCTCACAGGCCGAGGCGCTGCGCCCGGATGTGGTGGTGATGGACCTGGAGATGCCGCTGATGGATGGCTATGAGGCCACGCGCCAAATCAAGACTCGGCGCCTGGCCTGCCGGGTGGTCGCCCTGACCATCCACGCGGGCGAGGCGGAACGGCAGCAAGCGCTCCAGGCTGGGATGGCGGACGTTGTCGTGAAAGGCGCGCCGCTGGAGGTGCTGCTGCGGGCCATCTGGGCGTCAGCCGCAGATAGGGGGGCGCCGACAGGAGATTCGGCATGAACAACTACCTTACAAGGAGAAAAACCATGAACACGAAATACATCTTAGCAGCCAGCCTGGCGGGCGGCCTGATCAGCACCGTGCTGGTCAACAC
>DATEDC010000036.1:0-17579 GCA_035286585.1 Anaerolineales bacterium | reverse complement strand
GAAACGGCGACGTTTGATTCACCGCCGCCGTATATGACATCAAAACTGCGCGCCTGGGTGAAACGCAAGTTCCCAGGCGGTGAGAGACGGAGCATAATTTCACCAAATGTCACGATACGCGTCATCTCGGTCCTTCTTTACAACCGCGATAAATGAAAACCGCCATCCACATTGATCACTTCTCCAGTACTGAAGGGGAGCAAGTCTTGGGCAATGGCAACGACAGCCTTGCCGACGTCTTCAGGCTGGCCCCAGCGCCGGATTGGCGTGACGCCCTGTTCCAGGATGAGATGGTCGTACTTATCCTGGACGACCGAGGTCAGGTCTGTGGCGACAATTCCAGGGCGAATCTCGTATACGTTGATGCCAAATTCCGCCAGCCGGTCAGCCCACAGCGTAGTCATCATACCCAGTCCCGCTTTGCTCAGGCAGTACTCTGCCCGGGAGGGGCTGCTGGTGTAGGCGCTGATCGAGCCGATGTTGATGATCTTGGGGTTCTGAACCTGCCCCGACTGCACCTGGCGGATCATTTCCCGGGCAACTAACTGGGTCAAGAAGAAAGGCCCTTTCAGGTTGGTTGCCATGACCTCATCGTAGCTGACTTCGCTGACCTCAAGAATATCCACTCGCTGGCGGGGTCCCATCCCGGCGTTGTTCACCAGCAGGTCAAGACGCCCGAATCTTGCTAGCGTATCCTGCACCAATCGCTCCCGGTCTGCCTGTATGGCGACATCTCCCTGTATACATACGCCACTGGCGCCCAGGAGCTCGAATGCGCTCCTGGTCTGCTCGGCAGCTTCCCGGTTACCTCGGTAGTTAATGACCGCGCTCCATCCGTACTGGGCAAGCGCGAGCACGATACCCCGACCGATGCCGCGGCTGCCTCCGGTGACGATAGCGACTTTCTCCGGCATCAGTTTTCCGCCTCCAAAGCCAGCGCCTTATCCAGAGCTTCAATGAAGAAATATTCCCCCCACATCACGCTTTCATCCACGCCGATATTTTTGGGCAGGTGGTAAATACCATGTTTGAGAATACCTTCCCAGCCGGGTGTTTTATTCGCCAGGTATGGATCTTCCGTCAATGTCCCCAGGATCGTAAGCGCAACCCGGCGGTAACGATGCGCATGAACTGGGTCTTGGACCAATTCTGCTAGGTTCAGCAGCCCGCTGGTAGCGATCGCCGCGGCGGAACTATCGAATAGGACTGCATGGTGAGGGTCATCGTAGTCATTGGGTGGTATGCCCGCGCCACCCGGGGAATCTTTAGCAAATGAGGTGTGTTCCAGGTAAAAATCAGCGCATGTACAGGCCGTGCTCAGATAATGGTGGTCGCCTGTCATGCTGTATACAGTCCCAAAGCCGTATAACGCCCAGGTGAGGCCGCGCGCCCAGCAAGAATCACCCCGCCAGCCCTGGTGGGTGGTTTGGCGCAGGAACTCGCCAGTCTCCAGATCGAAGATTCCCTCGTGGGAAGTGCTGCCATCACCGCGCACCAGGAAGCGGCGGGTAGTCTGGCAGTGCTGGTGGGCTTTGCGCAGTAAATCTGCATCTCCGGTGGATCGGGCCGCATAAAAGACAATGCCCACGTTCATCATGATATCGATGAAGAGCGATTCCGGAGCGACGAATGAGCGCAGGTATTGGCCCTTTTCCATAAAGCGCAGGCCCATGGTTTGTCCAGCCGTGATCACCACCCGATTGATATGCTCATCTCTGGTGAGGTCATACCAGCGTTTCCAGGTAGACCAAAAGAGGAAGCCCAGATCGTGCACTTCTCGATCGGTTTGGCGCGCCTCGATCAGCCGTGAATATTGCTCGGCTTGCTGGCGCCACCAGGAATCTCCCGTGCGGCTGTGGAAAATCCACATCATGCCGCCCAAAAACCCCTCACACCAGTTCGTCCATTTCTCGCCGTCGTGTTTCCAGATCCCCTTTTCCGTGTACACGGGAAAGTAATCGGGGTAGCGCTCAACCAGATGGCGCACCTGTATCTGGGCAAATTCAAATGCCCGCTCAAGTTTGGGTCGCAATTCCGTGAGGTCGGTTTGCATAGCTGAATTCCACGCCAGAGCGCAGGCTGATCAATCCCAATCCAGGATGTGGGGCAACCGGCCGCGGCTCTTCAAGCTGCCGACAATCCCTTCGGGGAAAAAGAGCAGCACCACTGCCAGCAGCAAACCCATGGCAGCGATGTTCAGTTCGGAAGAACCCAATGCAGAGACAAAATACTCCTCGGCGGCAATGAAGACAATTGCCCCAACCACGGGTCCAGCCACCGTGCCTTTGCCACCCAGCACCGTCATGAGCACAAGCTGGGCTGCGACCAGGATCGCCATGAGTGTTTTTGGTTGTAGGTAAGTGCTGTAATAACCCCAAATCGCACCTGCGATACCGACATACAACCCGCTGATAGCAAACGCCAGGATTTTATAAGTGTTGGTGGGGATACCTGCTACTTCTGCTTTGCTCTCATCCTGCGAGATCGCCCGCAATCCCAAGCCGAATTTCGAGTGCCGGATGCGGTAGGCTGTGTACACTGCGGCGATGGCAGTGAAGAGCATGTAATAATAATACGGAATCTTTACCAGGGACACATCCAGGTCAAGCAGCGGTAAGCTCAGCCCATTCGCTCCACCAATGTAGTCCCAATTATCGAAAGAGATCTTCACCAACAGCACCAGGGCAATGGTGGAGATGATGAAGGCGGGACCGCGAGTGCGCAGGCTGATCAATCCAAATACGAGCCCAAGGACCAGCGCCAGCAGCCCGGCGAATGGCGCAGTGAGAAAGGGTGATATTTTGAAATAAACAAGCAGGACGCCTGAAAAATATGCCCCTGTGGCTGAAAAGAAATTATGCCCAAGCGAAGTGTAACCAGTATAGCCTCCAATGATATTCCAGCTAGAAGCCATGGCGATATACATGAAGATATAAAGGAACATGTGCAACCAGTAATTGAAACCGTCAATGACAAATCGTAAGAATGGGATCAACAGCAGCACCAGAAGCATACCTGCTATAAAAAGGCGCTTATTCCTCGATCCCGGAGGGCTTTTGAGAGTAAGCGGTGGTTTGGCCATTTAGAACTCCGCCTTATGACCAAAAAGACCCTGGGGTCTGAAAAGTAAAATCAAGAATAATGCCAGGAAAAATGTTATCGGCGACCAGGTTGGGCCAAGGCGGAAACTGACATAGGCTGAGGCAATTGCCAACATTATAGATCCCACCAATGCGCCTAAAAGGCTGCCCATGCCTCCCAAGACGATGAGCGAGAGCAGTATGGCGACCCATTCCCAGTGTTTGCCAGGGTAGAAAGTAAACAGGAAGGTCATCATCGAACCGGAAGCGCCTGCTAACGCGGTGCCAATACTGAATGCGATCATGGACACCCGGTTAACGTTCACCCCAACCACCTGCGCCGCAGTTCGGTTCTGCATGGTAGCTCGTATGGAATAACCTGTTTTTGTATATTGTAAAAACGCCCACAGCAAAGCAATGAGTACCAGGCTCATCAAGGTGGCATAGAATTGCCCCTGGGGCAGATAAAAAGGATCGAACAAGATCGCCCTGGTGGCGTAGCTCGGGTTGGTAGAGCGATAGATATTGGTATAAAAGTAACCCAGAATGCCTTCAAGGATCAAAGCCAGAGCAAAAGTGAGCAAAACGGTCAACTCGCCTATTCGCGGGCTATCGATGATGCGCTGGAAAAAAAGCTTGTAGATCAACATGCCTAACACGAACATGGTCGGCATAGAAATCAAGATGGATACAATAGGGTCAATGTGGTAAAGCCGGAAGGCCCAATAACTGGCGTAAGCCGCGGTGATCATTAGAGCGGCGTGGGCAATATTGACAATGCGCATCACGCCGAAAATGAGCGTCAATCCCGAGGCCATCAGCGCATAGACGCCCCCCAAGGAGATTCCAATGATGAGCAGTTGAACTGCCTGGGTCATTTCCAGCTCTCCCTGCGCGATTCGCGCCTCTTGCCAAGGTAGAGCTCCTGGATACGTGGGTCATTCAGGACAGTGTCAGCCGGACCTTCAAAACTGTTCGTACCCAGATCCAACACGCACCCCCAATCCGAGCTTTCCAGCCCCATGCGTGCGTTCTGTTCCACCAGGATCACCGTCATCCCCAAGTCTTTGAGTTGGCGCACGATTTCAAATATTTGCCTGGCGATCTTAGGGGCTAAACCCAGAGAAGGCTCGTCCAGCATGATCACTTCAGGATTCAGGACAAGCGCTCGACCGATGGCGAGCATTTGCTGCTCACCACCGGAAAGGGTTTTGGCGCGCTGACTACTGCGCTCCCTTAATATGGTGAATGTCTGCAATACCTGCTCTACCCGGTTATGCAAGTCTTTTCTGCTAGATAAGATAAACCCTCCCATGCGCAGGTTTTCCATGACGGTCATATCTGGGAAAAGGCTGCGGTCCTGAGGCACAAAGCTGATGCCTCGCCTCAAGACCTCATCGGTGCGCATGTCGTTCAGCACTTCCCCCTTGTAGGTTACTTTGCCCTGACGGGGATGGAGCAAACCACAGATCACCCTCATTAAGGTGGACTTGCCAGCCCCATTTGGGCCGATAATGCAGTAGCTTCTGCCCGCCTCAATTGTTAGAGAGAGGTCCTGCAAGATGTCCGGTCCATGGCCATAGCCTGCAGTGACATTTTCAAGTTCCAGAAGTGCCATCACGCTTCTCCCAGATAGGCTTCCAGAACATGCCTGTCGTTTTGAACCTGCTCCGGGGGTCCCTGGGTCAGGAATTTTCCATAGGCCATGACGATGACCGGGTTGCACAAATTCATGACCACGTCCATATTATGCTCAACAATTAAAAACGAAATTCCTTGCTGGTTCAGGAGTTCTATCCTCTCTAAGATGCTGTCCATCAGGGCGGGGTTGATGCCACCCGCTGGCTCATCCAGGAGGATTAACTCGGGTTCGGTCATCAAGGTGGCCGCAAACTCCATTAATTTCTTTTGCCCATAGGAGAGGTTCTTGGCTTTCTCTCTGGCCAGATATGCAATGCCCACAAAGTCAAGCAGTTCAATGGCGCGTTCTTCTTCGTGATGTAAGATGCTGGCCTGGAACAGGCCCCAGAAGCCGGTGGTGGGAAATTGCACCACCAGGTTCTCCAAAACGGTCATATCCATCAGGTCGCGGCTGATCTGAAAGGTGCGGCTGACGCCTAGGCGGGTGATCTGGTGCGGCTGAAGGTTGTCAATCCGCTTACCGTTGAATGTGATTGTACCCGAGTCTGGTTTGATCAGACCACTGATCATGTTGAAGGCTGTGGTTTTGCCCGCCCCGTTGGGACCAATCAAAGCAGTGATGGTGCCTTTTTCCACCGAAAAGGAACAATCATCTACCGCTTTGATCCCCCCGAAATGCTTTACCAGGTTCCGGACTTCTAAAAGAGGCATATTCAAGCTACCCGTTCAAATTATCACTAGAGTGCGTACGTGGGGGAAACGCGACCTCCACGTACGCACCTTGGGGATGCTTGGGCAAAGCGCGTAATACAAGCAGCGCTGGATCGCTTCCCCAAGCGTCACCGGCTTACCACTCTGGCTTGGGCCAGAGCAGATCCGATGTGCCAGGGAATTGGCCAACGGGATAAACGAACTTGAGCTCGCCATCCTGCCATTGGGTCATCAGGAAGGGGCGGTTGATCGGCAAACCGCGCTCGTCCCAGTAGTACTCGCCCAGGATGGTCCTGACCGGGCTGTCTGCCGAGCGAGATGCCAGCCACTCGCGAATGGCATCGTTACCTGTTGAGCCGACTCCTCGGACGGCCTGTTCCATACCCATGCACAGGGAGAAGGGGATGGCTTCATCTTCATCCGGCATGCGGTTGAATTTGGCCTGGAAGGCGGCGATGAAATCCGAATTGGAGAACGGTTCTCCCGATAACTCACCCACAAAGTCAACGTTGGGGTGCCAGGCCGAGTGGATCATGATGCCGTTTACCGCGTCGCCCACACCCTCTTTGAACTCCTCCTGGGTACCCTGGCTGAGGTAAACGCCTTTGGGTTGGTAACCCACGGTCTGCATGGCGCGCACTAACTGGATGGTCTCATCCGGCGAAGCGGTCAAACCCATGACCAAATCAGCATTGGCGGCTTTCAGCGAGTTCGCCAGGTTGATCCAGTCCGAAAAGCCTGATTCGGGCCATTGTTGGGAGAAGACCACCTCGATGCCGGCTGCGTCCAGGGCAGAAGAAATTTCGACCGGATTATCGAGGCCTTGGACGGTCACCTCTCCGCCCATCAAGCCGGTGGCAATAGCGTTGGCAAAGAAGTCGTCCGCGTGGACTACAGCAGCGGTCTTGGGCTGCTCATCCGGAGAGACGAGATTCGTAATCATCTCGACAGGCGTGGCACCCACGTACTCAGCGGCATTCTGCTGGAAATAGAAGATGTATTTGTAGCCGCGCGAGTAAATCCGCAACGCTGCTCCGGCTGGGATGGGATGCACCATCTTGGCTTGCTCCGTAATAGAGGTCATCGGGAAGGTCAGCGCGCTCGAGAATGTGCCAAAGATCAGATCGACCTTGTCCACATTGATCATGCGCTCTGTTTGGGCTATAGCTGTATCGGCGTCGGACTGGTTGTCGCTGGTGATCAATTCGACCTGCCTGCCCAAAAGCCCGCCTTTTTCGTTGATCAGGTCAACGCACAACTGGTAGCCGTCTCTGTGCTTCTGCCCGTTGATGGCGAATCCACCCGTTATCGGTAATGAGCTGCCGATTTTGATTGGCTCTGCCGGTGGGGGCGCCGCGGTCTCCGTTGGCGGTGCCTCTGTCTCGGCAGGCGATACGGGGGTGGCCTGTGGCCCACACGCTGCCAGCAGCATGCTCAAGATTATCAGGCCGGAAACTACGAATAACAAGGAACGTTTCATGATAGTCTTCCTCCTCCATTTGGTCAATTTTTGATAAGATGTTGCCAGTGAGCGGGAATTCGATGGGTGCCTTTCGGAATGTGTTCCTCCTTTCTAAGAATCAACTATTCGAGCAAATGGTCAGAGCCTGGTAGTGAATGAGGCAATGCTTATCGTTCCACAGAATCCTGGTTACTGGCGTTATGATAAACAGCGTCGCTGACGACGCCACCAATCTGGCGAGAGATGGCTTGCGCAGACTGCTTGACTTTTTCTCCGAATACCGGGACTCGATCGTCCGGCAGTCTTTGAACAGGCGCGGAGATGCTGATGGCAGCCACAGGACGCCCATTATAGTCAAGGATTGGGGCTGCTACACAGCGCCCTCCCAACTCGTTTTCTTGATCATCTAAAGCATAACCCACCTCTCGGGTGTGGTGGAGCTCGGTGATAAAGCTGGATAGATTTGTGATCGTTCGGGGGGTGACAGGATGAAGCGGATAGTGGCGCAAATAACTTTCGACCTTCTGATCGCTCCAACAAGATAAGATCGCTTTACCCAGCGCCGTGCTGTAGACCGGCGCTCGCTTTCCAATCTCTGAACGCATACCGAGTATGCTAGTGCCGAAAAGGCGCTCGATGTAAACGACTTCTACCTCGTCGAGGATGGCAAGGTTGACGCCCTCGTTGCACCAATCACGCAACCCCTCAAGATGAGGCTGGGCAACCTGGCGCAGGTCCAAATGGTCGAGTAGCACCCGCCCGAGATGCAACAGTTTCAGGCCGAGGCGAAATTTCCGGTTCCCTGGGTTCTGCTCTAGGTATCCCTTTGTCTCTAGCGTGTGGACCAGCCCGGAGGCCGTGCTCTTAGGAATGTCCAGCGCTTTGGCGATTTCGGTTGTCCCCAGCTCTGGAATTTGGGCGTTAAATAACTCCAGAATGTCCAGCGCTTTTTGAACGGAGTTTATGATTTTACGATCGTGGATTGAAACAGCAGACAATTTCTCAATAAATTCGCCAGCAGGAGGAAGAGAAATGCCGTACGATATTGTCGTACAATGTTTTGTAATGCCGTACACTCTTATCGTATCACAGGAAAAAGTCTGTGTCAAGAAAATTACCCAGAAAAGAGCAGGCTGTGTATTGACGAATTTTGCTTCTCAATTATAATAGAAAGCAATCTAATTGTCATGTGATCATACCACATTACCACGATTTTTGTATTTTTTACCTGTGAGCACGAAGAGCAGAAAGAAGGCAAGATGTATAGCCCTGTGCATACAGCCAGGCTCTATGAGCAAATCGTTGAGCAGATTGAAGCAAGCATCCTGAAGGGAGAGCTTAAACCAGGAGACAAATTGCCAGCCGAGCGTGAACTGGCTGAGCAGTTTGGCGTCAGTCGCACAGCGATACGCGAAGCCGTAAAAGCTTTGACGCAAAAGGGATTGGTGGAAGCATATCCGGGTCGTGGCACCTTCGTCATCAACAGCACGCCCCAGGCTGTCCGGCACTCCCTCGACTTGCTGGTCAAGTTCGACGGCAATGAAGGGACGCGCAGCCTGGTCGAAGTTCGTGAAATCCTCGAGCCAGAAATTGCCGCACTGGCGGCTTCCCGCGCCAAGGAAGAACAAATTAATGCTATGCAGGAGGCTGTCGAACTGATGGATGCCTCGTTGGAGGATATCGATGCCTTCATTGAGGCTGACCTGGATTTCCATTTTGCTCTGGCCGAGGGCACCCAAAATGTGCTCATTCCAACCCTGACCGACACGCTGGTTGTCCTGCTGCGTGAACAGCGGAAGCAGATCGCGCTGGTGAAAGGCGGGATGGTTCGTGCCCAAGAGCACCACAAGAAAATTTTAGCGGCGATTTTGAGCCGGGATGCAGAGGTTGCACGCCAGGCGATGCGCGCGCATCTTGAACAAATACATATAGATAGCGAGCTCTCTTTATCCTTATAAATTGCCCACCACATTTCATGCAAGGAGGTTGAATGGCGAATCTCGGTTTTGTTGGCCTGGGAGTGATGGGCGGTCGTATCGCCAAGCGCTTGCTGGATGCCGATCACAGCGTGATCGGCTATAACCGTACAAAATCAAAGGCTGACTGGCTGCTGAAAGCAGGATTGCGCTGGGGTGAGACGCCACGCGCAGTCGCCGAAGCCGCGGATATTACTTTCAGTATGGTAACCAACACCGAGGCTCTGCAAGCGATAACTGGCGGCCCAGAGGGGATTTTAGCTGGCTTGAGCGGCGGTAAAATTTACATCGATATGAGCACTGCCAGCCCGGAGTTCAGCCGCCACCTGGCGAAAAATGTGGCCCATAAAGACGCTTATATGCTGGATGCTCCTGTTTCCGGGTCGGTGGTGACCCTGGAGGAAGGCAGACTTTCCGTTATGGTGGCGGGAGATGCGCAGATTTTTGAGCAAGTCAAGCCTATCCTGGAGGACATCGGTCCCAAAGTGAACTACGTCGGTGACAATGGCCTGGCAGTCACCATGAAAATCGCCACCAACCTCAGCCTGGCTGTCCAGATGCTGGCTTTCAGCGAAGGGGTGCTGCTGGCAGAGAAGAGCGGCATTCCCCGCGAGACCGCCGTAGAAGTGCTGCTCAACAGCGTGATCGCTTCCCCGATGGTCAAATATCGCGGCCCGTTTGTCTTGGAGACGCCCGACGAAGCCTGGTTCGATGTAAACATGATGCAGAAGGATATGAACCTGGCGCTTGAACTCGGTCAACAATTGAGCGTTCCCCTGCCAACTACGGCGATCACTAATGAGTTCTTAACCGCGGCGCGGGGGATGGGGCTGGCGAACGAGGATTTCGCCATCGTGTTCGAAGTGCTCGCCAGGATGGCGGGCGTGGTTAAAGAATATTAAACAAATTTCGGGATCATTCAATGAGCTCTATGGAAAAAGACAAGCAGAAGGAAATCATCGATATCGAGCTCTATTTGCACATGTACCAGCAAATGGCGAAGATACGCCTCTTCGAGCTCGAGGTCAACGAACTATACCTGAGCGCCAAGATGCCCGGCTTGGCGCACTTATACATTGGGCAGGAAGCTGTCGCGGTGGGTGTTTGTGAGGCCCTGACCCGGGAGGATTACATCACTAGCACCCACCGCGGTCACGGTCACTGCCTGGCGAAAGGCGCCGAGGTGGACCGCATGTTCGCCGAGCTGCTGGGCAAAGAGGCCGGCTATTGCCGAGGCAAGGGCGGCTCGATGCACATCGCTGACCCGGAGAGCGGCAATCTGGGCGCCAACGCTATCGTAGGCGGCAGCGCGGGGATCGCTACGGGGGCGGGATTCGCTGCCAAGAGGTTGGGGAATGAGCGCGTGGCGGTTTGCTTCTTCGGTGAAGGCGCGCTGGGTCAGGGCTTGCTCTACGAAGTAATGAACCTAGCCCAACTATGGAGGCTGCCGGTGATCTATGTGTGTGAGAACAACCTGTACAACGAATATACTCACTACACCGAAACCACTGCCGGTGAGCTGAGCGCACGCCCGCAAGCATTTGGCATGCACACCGAGATCGTGGATGGGCAGGATGTGCGCGCGGTATACGAGGCTACCAAGCGATTGGTGGAACGCGCCCGGCGTGGCGAGGGGCCGGCTTTCTTGCTTTGCGAGACCTATCGTTACCGGGGGCACCATGTGGGTGATATCGATCGCTCCTATTACCGTTCCAAGGAAGAAGAACTGGATTGGGAAACCCATCGCGATCCGCTGAAAAACCTGGCAGATTGGATGCTGGCGCAGGGGTTGTGCGATCAAAGGACGCTCGACCAAATCCAAAGCGATGTGGAAGCTGAGGTAAAGGCGGGCGTGGAGTTTGCCTTGAACACCCCCTATCCTGACGCGAGCGAGGTGGATCAACATGTCTACGCCTGATGCGAATGCACGCGAGATCACGTTTAGCGAGGCAATTAACGAAGCGCTGGCTGAGGAATTGCGCCGGGATGAGCGTGTCTTCATCATTGGCGAAGATGTCGCTGAAGCTGGAACGCCCTTCAAGGTGCTCTCCGGCCTGGTCCAGGAATTTGGACCGGAACGGGTAATCGACACGCCCATTTCCGAAGCGGGCATCACCGGTTTGGGGGTAGGCGCCGCCATGACCGGTATGCGCCCGGTCGTGGATATTATGTTTGGGGATTTTGTCACCTTGGTGATGGACCAGATGGTCAACCAGGCAGCCAAGGTGCACTACATGTCGGGAGGCAAACTGCACGTGCCGATAGTGATGCGAACCACCATGGGCGCTACCCGCCGCTCTGCCGCTCAACATTCCCAGTCTCTGCACGCCTTACTCAGCCACATACCAGGTCTGAAAGTGGTGGTCCCTTCCACCCCCTACGACGCGAAAGGCTTGTTAAAGACAGCCATCCGAGACGATAATCCGGTGGCCTTTTTTGAAGACAAGATGATGTACCGCTTGAAGGGACCAGTGCCGGTCGGTGAGTACACCATCCCCTTTGGAGCGGCAGACATCAAGCGCTCTGGTGCCGATATCACCATCGTAGCCACCAGCAGCATGGTACAGGTTGCTTTAGGAGCAGCAAAACTGCTCGAAGAAATCGGGATCAGCGCCGAGGTGATTGACCCGCGCACCACCAAACCGCTCGATAAACAAACCTTGATCGATTCAGCGAAAAAGACCAGCCGCGCCATTGTGGTCGATGAGGGATATGAAAGCTATGGAGTTACTGCGGAGATAGCGGCGATCATTGCCGATGGCGCATTTTATTACCTGGATGCACCGGTAAAGCGCATGGGGGCCATGGATGTTCCCATACCCTTCTCCCCGGCGCTGGAGGATCTGACGGTTCCCACGGAACAAGATGTCGTGGAAATGGCAAAAACCCTGTGCGGGGTTGTTTAAGCGAATTGTGCGAAAGGAAGGTGAGAAAATGGCTATCAAAACGTACGGTCTGATGGGTGTGGATTGGGAGGAGCGGGTTAATTTTGAACGCTTGCGCAATGAACGGCTGGCGCGGATCAAGATGCTCCTAAAAGAGTCCGAAATGGGAGCGTTACTGTGTTTCGATATGAACAACGTGCGCTACATCACCGCTACTCACATTGGGACCTGGGCAATGGATAAGCTGGCGCGCTTCTGCCTGCTGCCACAGGATGATGAACCGATCAATTGGGATTTTGGCTCGGCTGCCCGCCATCACAAATTGTATTGCCCGTGGTTAGGGGACAGCCGCTCGCGGGCCGGCATCTCTACCCTGCGTGGCGCGATGCTGCCCGAGGCGGGGCGTGCGGAGGACGTTGCACGCAAGATTCGCGTCGAGCTGGAAATGCGTGGCTTGCACAAGGAACCTCTGGGCGTAGATGCGATCGAGTTGCCTGTGCTGTTTGCCCTTCAGAAGCAAGGAATCGAGGTCGTGGATGGCCAGCAGTTAATGCAGGTTGCCAGGGTGATCAAGACCCAGGATGAAATTACCCTGCTCGCCACTGCCTGCATGATGGTGGATGCCGCCTACGAGGAACTTTACCAGACGATGAAACCGGGCATGCGTGAGAATGAGTGCGTGGGGTTGGTGAGCAAGGTGCTATATGACCTGGGCTCAGAGCATGTCGAGGGCGTCAACGCTATCTCCGGCGAGCGCTGCAACCCGCACCCGCACGTGTACACTGACCGCGTCCTGCGCCCCGGCGACCCGGTGTATTTCGACATTCTGCACAGCTACATGGGTTACCGCACCTGCTATTACCGCACCTTCGTGATCGGCAGCGCCTCGCAAGCCCAGGTAGACGCATACAAACGCTGCCGGGATTACCTAGACCACGCCATCAGCCTGATCAAGCCAGGCGTAACCACCGCCGAGGTGGTCAGTATCTGGCCAAAAGCAACCGAATTTGGCTTCCCCGACGAAGAAGCTGCCTTTGCCTTGCAGTACGGGCATGGCGTCGGGCTATCCATCTGGGAGAAACCGGTCTTCAGCCGGCTGGTTTCTTTAGACCATCCTGAAGTGATCAGGGAAGGCATGGTCTTTGCGCTGGAGACCTTCTGGCCGGCAGCCGATGGCTGGTCAGCCGCTCGTATTGAAGAGCAGCTCGTGGTTAACAAAGATGGCTGTGAAGTGATCACTCGCTTCCCGGCGGAAGAATTGCTGGTTGCCGGTTCACGTTATTACACCGCGACTGGACCCCTGTCTCCCACCCGGGAAACCCAATCCAACCTGAACAACCCGGCTTTCAACGGGCGTTCGGTGGAAAAAGTGGTTGTCAGCGCGAGAGGCGAGGGCGACAAAGCCCTCGCCTGAGGTAAAGGAGTTATACCCTGGCTACCAAAGTGATCATGCCTGCTCTGGGCATGGCTCAAGATACAGGTAAGCTGGTCGCCTGGCTCAGGCAAGAAGGCGAGCATGTAGAAAAGGGACAAGCGCTGATGGAGATCGAGACGGATAAAGCCACAGTCGAGATCGAAGCGCATGCCTCCGGTGTGCTGAGCGGGATAAGCGCTAGAGAGGGTCAGGATGTTCCCGTTGGGGATACCATCGCCTGGATCCTGGAACCAGGCGAAGCCTTGCCAGGCGGGGCGTCCACGGCTGAATTACCACCGCCTGCGCAGGTGGCACAAGCCCCGGCCCTGGCGCCGGGCATCTCTCCCCTGGCGCGCAAGATCGCCCAGGAGCATCAGGTTGATTTAGCGCGGGTCAAACCGGATGGGGGGCGCATCCAGAAAAAAGATGTCCTGGCGTACCTGGAAAGCCAGATGGCAGAAACTGTTCAGGCGAGGCTGAAGCCCGCCTCGCCCAAGGCGCGCCGGCTAGCTGCCGAGCGGGGGCTGGACCTATCTGTCCTGGAGGGCAGCGGACCTGAGGGGGCGGTGCTCGCGGCTGACGTTCTCTCAGTTACTCTCCTGCCCCAGGTAGAATCGGCCCCCCCTGGAGAAGAGGCGCTGCCGCTCAGCACAATCTGGCGCAGAATGGCTGAGCGTGTCACCCAAAGCTGGACGAGTGTGCCGCACTTCTACCTGCAAAGAGAGGCTGACTCCAGCCGGTTGATTGCCTGGCGCGAGCAGGCTCAGAAGCGCAGCCAGATCAAGCTTACCATCACGGACTTGCTGGTTAAACTGGCGGCGGCGGCTCTCAATGAGCATCCTCGTTTGATCGCCCATTGGGAAAATGGGAAGATTTTTTCCAGCGACCAGATCAATATGGGACTCGCCATGGCTGTGGAAGATGGCCTGGTGGTGCCGGTCATCCATGCAGCCAATACAATGAGCCTGAGCCAAATCGCCCAGCGACGCCAGGAATTGCTCGAGCGCGCTCGGAAGGGGAAGCTGCGCCTGGAAGATTTACAAGGGGGCACGTTTACGATCAGCAACCTGGGAATGTACGGGATCGATGTCTTCAATGCGATTATCAATCCACCGCAAGCAGCGATCCTTGCTGTGGGCAGGATCGCCGACCGGGTGGTGCCGGTCAATGGGGCGCCTGGGGTGAGACCCATGATGACCCTGAGCCTGTCTTGCGACCACCGGGTGGTCGATGGGGCACGTGGCGCCCAGTTTTTAGGCGATCTAGTCTCCTATATTGAAGAGCCGCTGGCGCTCCTGGATTGATACTGGTGGTCGGGGCGATACAGGATGTTTACCATGGGCATATTCTGGGCTATCGTAGCAGGGGTGGGTTTTGGTTTTTTCCAGGTCTTCAACCGCAAAGCAGGGGTGGGCATCGATGTTTACAGGGGCACTTTCATCTTGCTCCTGGTCAGCGCGCTAATCCTGGTCGCAGCCTCGATTGTTCAGGAGGATTTAGGCGCGTTGGCAACCGCTCCGCTGAGCGCATATTTCAACTTTGCCATGGCTGGGCTGGTGCATTTTTTCATCGGCTGGACGTTGATCAGCCTAAGCCAGAACCGGGTCGGGGCGGCGCGTACCGGTGCGCTTATTGGGGCCACGCCCTTGTTTGCGACCGTGGTAGCGGCGCTGACCTTGGGAGAAATCCTGGACTTGTGGACGACTATTGGCGTCCTGCTGGTTGTGGGCGGGGTCTACCTGATATCGAACGAGTGATGCCATGAATGAATCCATGCAAAAAAAGGGGATCAGTCGAGGCTTCGCACAAGGCTGGAGCAGCGTGGTATGGGGGTTAAGCGTTGCGCTGTGTTTTTCAATCAGCCCGATTTTTATTCGCCATGGCCTGGAGATCTTACCTTCACCGCTGCTCGGCGTGACGATTGGCATGGTGTTTTCTGCGCTCGGCTACGGGATATTGTTACTCTTGAGGAGAAATCATGTCGTGCGCTCGGCGATCTCCAGAAGCACCATGATCTACCAGCTCGCCGCGGGGGTGTTGGTCGGTCTTTCGACCTGGGCGCGCTGGTTCGCTTTGGATCACGCTGCGGTGGGGGTGGTGCTTGCCCTCGGAAGGTTAAACGTGCCGGTGGTGATCCTGGTCTCGCCCTTTCTGTTGGGGCAGCAGCTCGAACGGGTTACCCCCAAAGTGGTTTTGGGTGCGCTTTTGATCGTCACCGGTTCGGTCCTGTTAGCCCTTACAGGTTGATTCCACTGAGGCTTGATAGGATGAGCCTGGTTATCGATGCACATGCCCACATCATCGTCCCGGAGATCACCCGGCAGGCAGGACAGGACGAGGATTGGCGACCGCGTGTGTTCTATGATGGAGAGCAGCAGGTCGTTGAGGCCTCTGGTCGCCAGATTCGCTCGGCGATTTTCGATTTTGTCCACCTCGAGCGCATCCTGCAGGCGCAAGAACAGGCGGGTGTAGATCGAGTGTTGCTATGCCCGTGGGTCAACTTGCTGCGCTATGATGCTGACCCGAAAGATGGGCTGCGCACCAGTCGCATCCAAAACCAGGCCCTGGCACGGATGGTCCAGGCCTATCCCGAGCGGGTGGCGGCATTGGGCACGGTGCCCCTGCAGCAACCCGAGCTGGCAGCCCAAGAGCTGCACAGCCTGATGCAGGAGCCCGGTCTTTATGGGGTTGAAGTGGCAGCCAGCGTCAACGGCAACTACTTAGGGGATGACCGTTTCCGACCGTTCTGGGAGGTCGCGGAAGATAGCGGTGCGCTGATCTTTATCCACCCCACCACGCGCGGCTTCAATGCGCCGGTGTTCAACGAATATTACCTGTGGAATTCGATCGGCAACCCACTGGAGACCACCATCACAGCCGCCCACATGGTGATGGCGGGTGTGATGGAAGAGCACCCGAACTTGAAAGTGCTGCTGGCTCACAGCGGGGGAGCTATACTGGTGTTACGCGGGCGTTTAAATCACGCTCATTCTTTCCAGCCGCAGGCGCACTCCCGGCTAAAGGAGGCGCCTGTCGAATCGCTCAAGCGCTTTTACTACGATACCCTGACCCATGACTCCGAGCTGCTGCGAGCGCTGGTGGATTTTGTTGGCCCAGAGCGCGTTCTAGTCGGCTCAGACTACCCCTTTGATATGGGGTCGGCGCGCCCGACTGAGATCGTCCGCTCTCTGGGACTGGCCCCTGGCGACGAAGCGAAAATTCTCTCCGGCAACGCTTTGCGTCTCATGGAAATGAAGGACTGATCCATGGCAAAGTTCTTCTCTATGTGACATTTAGTACTTGTTTTTCCCACACGCTTTATGATATTTTAAACCAGTGGAGAATTTGATGTCCTATCACCTTGAATTGATCCACACCGCGGACAATGACCCATCTTATAACATGCCCTACACTCCCGCCATCAAGGTTCACTCTGGAGTCAGCGTTTACGTGGCCGGGGTGACGGCTGCGCCCGTCTATCACCACCACCCCCACCGCCCAACGAGCACCACGGTGGAAGTGGCCCGCCTGGCCACCGACGCCCGCCTGGTGCTCGAACTCACCGCTATCGCCGTCCTCCCCACCTGAGTCGCCAACTACCCCAAGGAAAATTCCATGTTCGATCTCGCAACCCTCCTCTTGCGGTTTTCCCTTGGCCTCGTCATGGTACCCCATGGCATCTATAAATTCCAGAATCGCCCCTACCTGGACAAAAAATGGGAAGAGGAATATGGCTTCCCCCTGGGCTCTGTCGTGCTCAACGGCGTGGTGCAGATCCTCGGCGGATTGGCCTTGATCCTGGGCATTTACAGCCGTTACGTGGGGGCGGTTTTGCTCATCAACATGCTGGTAGCCCTATTCATCTCCATCTGGAATCACCGCGAGCCTTATCTCAGCACGCCAAAAGGCAAGGGCTGGGACTTCAATGTCTTACTCGTCTTCGCCCTGATCGTCCAGATTCTGCTCGGCGACGGGTCCTGGTCCCTGCTCCCCTCTTAAATCAACTGTGTTAGCAAGCCTATACTACCAGCTTGCAAACACACAGATTAATAATTCACCGCCTCCAATCCTTTGAGCCCCAGCATCTCCCGCGCTTCTGCTGGAGTGGCGATCTCGCGCTCGAATTCAGCCGCCAGGCGCTTCACCTTCTCTACTAGATCCGCATTGGTTGCCAGCACCCCTCGCCGCACGAAAATATTGTCCTCGAGGCCTACCCGCACGTGCCCGTCCATCATGATCGCCATCGCAGCCATATTGAACTCCATCGGGTACCCCACCCCGATCACTGACCAGCGGTAGTTCTCTGCCCCCAGCAGGCGGTCGGCGGTCTGCTTCATCACGATCAGGTCCTCGGGCGTCGCCGCCAGCCCGCCCAAAACGCCCAACACAAACTGGACCCAGTATGGCGGC
>DATEDC010000035.1:0-5761 GCA_035286585.1 Anaerolineales bacterium | reverse complement strand
GTACCGGAGAAGGCTCTCCGGCAGAGCTGGCGGCTCGCTTTGGCATCGATATCAAGAAAAAAGATTTTTGGGCAGCCAGCCTGGGCGTGATCAAACAGCGCATCGACCGGTACTGCGCTCTCTAAACTACGGATTTAACCCAAGGATCAAAAAAGGATCAACCAGGCGGAACCAGCCGCTGATTCTCCAGTAGCAGTAATTAGCCATCTCTTGCGGAGTGAGGCGGGAATCATAATGACCCAGGCTTGAAAAACTTACCCCAGCCGGCCCCACCCGGGCTTCCAGGTGCAGGTGCGGGTTTAAGGCGTTGCCGGAGCTGCCAATCGCCCCCAGGGTTTGGCCGCAGCTCACCAACGCCCCTACCTGCAGATCGGGCGGCTCTTTGAGATGGGCGTACAGCAGGTAAAGTGACTCACGTTCGAGCTCACCCGCGTTGTCCTGGGCGACCTGCGGGCAGGTGAGCGGCGAGCGGGCTGCCGGGGTAGGGGCCAGGGAGGGCAGCTCAGCCTGCAAATCTTCAGGAAGTTCGCTGATGAGCGTCTCGAGGATCAACGCGTTTCCATAAGGAAATCGCTCATCGATCGCCGCGGCTACCCGGCCCTGTAACACCGCCTGGACCCGCAGACCTTCGAGGCTGATTTGCGTTTGAGCGTCCCGTTGGGCGATATCCACGCCGTGGTGCGGTTCATCCCGGCCCGGCGGCGGAGGCGCAAAGGGATTCACCACCATGGCTGGCAGATCAAGAATACCCACGCCTTCCAGCGGCGAACAGACTACTGGCTCGGCTTGTTGGCTGGGGGTGACTGCCGCCGGGGAGGGAGTGAACTCCGTGGTTGGCGTAGCTGGGCTTGTCCACCTGGGCGCAGCCGTAGCTGCAATGCTGCGCGGGGCGCTCGCGACTGCGGTTTCTGGCAGCTCCCGCTTTTCAGAGCCGCAGGCGACCACGATCAGTAACCCGGCTATCAGGGGTAAAAAGTATATCTGGATGAGATCGCTTTTCAATGTTATCAGGAGTCTGGTGAATCCCGGAACCTAAGTGTAGCTCTCGTGACCGCTCTTCTCTTGATCCAGCTCGATGAACTCACCGGTCACCGTGAATATCACCCGCTCGCAGATATTCGTCACCCGGTCTGCGGCGCGCTCGAGGTTATGCGCCACCCACAACAGGTAATTCGCCTGGTCGATGTTCTTGATGTCCGCGGCGACGAAAGTCATTAATTCGCTGTACACCAGGTTGTACAAATGATCCACCTCGTCATCCCCAAGGGGAATCTCCCTCGCCAACTTGACATCCCGCTCTACGAAGGCGTCCAACGACCGGTGGAGCATCTCAGTCGTTTTTTGCGCCATCTTGGGGACATCGATCAGCGGCTTGAGCAGCGGAGTCGTGCCGATCATCAAGGTGATCTTGGCGATGCCTTTGGCGTAATCGCCGATCCGTTCCAGCTCATCGGTGATATCCAAAATGGCCGCCAGAATGCGCAAATCGCTGGCCAATGGCTGCTGGGTGGCAATCGCGATCAGGCAATCCTGCTCGATCTCGTAGCGCTTTTTATTGATTTCGTGATCCCGGGCGATAATCCGCGCTGCAGCTTCCAGATCCTGGCGTTTAAGCACCTCGACTGCTTCAGCTATTGCATTTTCCACCCAGCTGGCTAGCAGCAGCATTTCATCCTGCAACCGCTGGAGTTCCATATCGAATGATTTTCTCGTCATGTCCAGCTCCTTTCCACCTTTCAACACCTCATAAATTCGTCAACCTGCTCGCCCGCTGATGTAATCCTGGGTCAGGCGATGCTTCGGCCTGGTAAAGATTTCCGCCGTAAGGTTAAATTCAACCATTTCACCCAGCCAGAAGAAGCCGGTCCAATCCGAGACCCGCGCGGCTTGCTGCATGCTATGGGTGACGATGATAATGCAATAATTTTCTTTCAAGGCGCGCATCAGCTCTTCAATTTCATAGGTGGCGATTGGATCCAACGCCGAGCATGGCTCATCCATCAAGATCACGTCGGGCTTTACTGCGATGGCGCGGGCGATACACAGCCGCTGCTGCTCGCCAAGCGAGAGGCTTTGCGCATCCTGGTTGAGCTTTCCTTTGACATCCTCCCACAGCGCGGCGCCGTGCAGACTGGCCTCCACAATATCGTTCAAATCAGCCCCCTTGTCAAGCCCCAACACGCGCGGACCAAATGCCACGTTATTGAAGATCGACTGCGGGAAAGGGTTCGGTCGTTGGAAAACCATGCCCACCTTGCTGCGCAGCTCGATGACATCCGCATCGGGCAGATAAACGTCTTCGCCATCCAATAACACCCTCCCTTCGACGCGCGTCCCGGGTATCGTATCATTCATCCGATTCAGACAGCGCAGAAATGTCGATTTTCCACACCCTGAAGGTCCGATCAGCGCCGTGATCCTGCGATCCTGTATCTGAAGAGAAATATCTTTCAGGGCAGTGAATTTCCCGTAATAGAAAAAGAGATTTTCTACGCTTATTTTGTTATCTGTGCGTGTCGTTTCTGATTCCACTATATAACGTTCTCCGTGTTTTTACGCGTCCCATTTTTTTGAAAGCATGCAAGCTATATCATCCAAAGCGACCAGTGATATACTCCTCGGTTCGCCTGTCGCGTGCCGTGGTAAAAATCTCTTTGCCGGATCTGTATTCGATCAATTCACCCATCAAGAAAAAAGCAGCCGAATCGGCCATGCGGGCCGCCTGCTGAATGCTGTGCGGAACCAGGATGACGGTGTATTTTTCCTTTAAGTTGTACAGGGATTCCTCCACTTTGCCGGTGGATATCGGATCCAGTCCCGAGGTAGGCTCGTCCAACAGGAGCACCTGGGGTGTTAACGCCAGGCTGCGCGCGATGCATAAGCGCTGCTGCTGACCGCCGGACAACGAGTTGGCTGGCGCTTCCAGCCGGTCTTTCACTTCATCCCATAATGCTGCCTGGGTCAGGCTGTTATAGACGATCTCATCCAGGATTTCACGCTGCCTGATGCCGGCTAATTTCGGTCCATAGACGACGTTCTCGCGCACCGTACCCGGCAAGGGGAGCGGGAGCGCGAAGACCATCCCCACCTGGCGCCGCAGCTCGCTGACGTTGGTGCCTGGAGCGTATATATCCACCCTATCCAGCAAGATCCGCCCGCTCATCTCGGTCCCTTCCAGCAAATCGTTCAACCGGTTGATCAGTCGGAGTAAGGTCGTTTTACCGCCGCTAGATGGTCCGAAAAAAACGGTGATCTCATTGGCTGGCACCTCCAGGTTTACGTTGCGCAGTGCCTGGCTGCCGCCATACGCGTAATTCAGGTTTTGGATGCTGATCTTGGCGTTGCGTTGGGGTTGTGACACAATTTCACCATTGCCTGCGCCGACGGAAGTAGCTGCGGATGATAGTTGCAATGAGGTTTAATGAAAGCACCAGCACGAGCAGCACCAGCGCGGTACCGTATTGGATCTCGAGCGGCATACCCGGCACCTGCGTGCTGATCACGTAAAGGTGGTACGGCAGCGCCATGGTCTGGTCGAACACCGATTCGGGCAAACGGGGCAGATAGAAAGCTGCCACGGTAAACAGGATCGGCGCGGTTTCCCCAGCCGCGCGCAGCAAACCCAGGATCACACCCGTGATTATGCCCGGCAGCGCCTGGGGGAGCACGATTTTACGCGTCCCTTGCCACTTGGTACCCCCCAGGCTGGCGCTCACCGTGCGGAATTCAGTCGGCACGGCTCGCAGGGCTTCTTCGGATGCGCTGATGATCACCGGCAGGGTCATGATCGCCAGCGTCAGCGATCCCGCCAGGATCGAGGTGCCGAACTGGAGGAAAATGACGAACAAACCCAGCCCAAATAAGCCATACACTACCGAGGGGATGCCCGCCAGATTGATGATCGCCAGGCGGATAGAGCGCGTGAAAAGATTGTCGCCAGCGTATTCCGAGAGGTAAATCGCGCTGCCCACCCCTACAGGTATCGCCACCACGGCTGTGCCGATCATCAGCAGCGTAGTGCCTACGATGGCAGGGAAGATGCCTCCAGCCTTCATCCCGTCGCGCGGCATCTCGGTGAGAAATTCCCAGCTTATCGCGCTCATGCCGCGCAGGACGATGGAGATTATTACAATCAATATAGGGATGACCACCACCAACGCCGCAAGAGCTAACAAGCCAAAGCCTAGGCGCTGGACCCAATAGCGCCTTTTCACCGCAGGCCTCCTTTCCGGCGTTTCCTGAAGATGGTCGTTGCCGCAGTCAAGTTAATGAGAAAGGTCATCAAAAAGAGAATAATCCCCAAAGCGAAGAGGACGTGGTAATGGCTGCTGCCCTGGGCCACTTCGCCCATCTCGGCTGCAATAGTAGCGGTCATTGTCCGAACAGGCCGGAAGAGCGAGTCGATTGTGATCGGCATGCGCGCCGCGTTTCCCGTCACCATCATGACCAGCATGGTTTCGCCAATCGCCCGCCCCAGGCCCAGCATGATGGCGGTCAAAATGCCGGACCTGGCCGCCGGGATCACCACCCTCCAGATCGTTTGCCATTGAGTGGCGCCCATCGCCAGGCTGGCATCGCGATAGGATTTTGGGACGGCGTCCAGGGCATCCTCAGCAACGCTGATGATGGTAGGCAGGGCCATGTAAGCCAGGATCAGTGCGCCGGTAAATGCGGTCAGTCCGGTCGCCAGGCCGAGGTAGCGGTGGAGAAGCGGCGCCAGCAGGGTCATCCCAAAGAAGCCCAGCACCACCGAAGGGATGCCCGCCATCACTTCGATCATTGGCTTCAGTATCTCGCGCGTCCAACCGGGGGCAACCTCGCGGATAAAAACCGCCGTCCCCACGCTCAACGGCAGGGCGATGAGTATAGCCACCAAGGTGACCAGAATCGATCCCAGGAGAAGCGGAAGCACTCCGTAGTATTCCAATATCGGGTACCAGCGCGTCCCCAACAAGTTCGACCAGGGCACATCCAACAGGGCGATCAGCCCTTCGCGCATGAGAAACAAAAATATGAGAATGACAAAGCCAATGCTGGAAAATCCGAGCACCCGGATCAACGACTCGATGGAAAATTCCACCCATTTGCGATAAAACTGATCGTTGCCTTTCATATCGACCAATCCCGACCTCCGCGCAGGAAATCTATTTTATTCTCTATTTCAACGGCACAAAACCCAGCTCGAACACCAACACCTGTCCGTCTTCCAGGATCCAATCCAGGTAAGCCTTTATCTGTCCGCTGGGCTCGCCAGCGGTGTACATGAACAGCGGCCTGGAGATCGGATATGAGTTGTCATTGACCGTTTCGACCGAGGGGAGCACGTAAGGGCTGCTCTCATCCAGAGCCACCGCCACCACCTTTTGGTCGTGTGTCACGTAGCCCAGCCCATCGTAGCCGATGGCATTGGGGTTCAAGCGCACTTCAGCGCTGATGCCCTCGGAGGATGGCAATAGCAGTGTGTCTGGGGAGAAGAGCAGGTCGCTATCCGCTTTGCCCAGCCGGATGACATTCTCTAAAAAATAAACGTGCGTACCGGAGTTCGTCTCACGAGACAGGAGGACAATTGGGCGGTCTTCCCCTCCCACCTCCTTCCAGTTCGTGAATTTTCCTGTATAGATATCGGAGATCTGCTGCAGAGTGAGCTGGTTGACCGGGTTTGACGGATGCACAACCACTGCGATTGCATCCTGAGCCACTTCGAACTCTACCGGTGAGAAGCCGTTTGCCTGAGCTTCTTCGATTTCCTCGCTCTTCATCG
>DATEDC010000034.1:0-16953 GCA_035286585.1 Anaerolineales bacterium | reverse complement strand
AATGAACTCTCTCCCCTCGATCTCCATAGTAACGCCAAGCTTAAATCAACGCCACTTCATCGAAGCCACGATCAATTCGGTGCTTCACCAGGCTTACCCCAAGCTCGAGCATATTGTGATCGATGGAGGCTCGACGGATGGCACCCAGGAACTGCTCCCAACTTATGGGGAAGCTCTGCGCTGGATCATCGAGCCGGGCAGCGGTCAATCGGCAGCCATCAACCGCGGCTGGCAACTTGCATCAGGGGAGGTGCTTGCCTGGCTCAATTCGGATGATTTATACACTCCAGGCGCTTTGCGCAAAGTCGGCGAGTATTTCCAGCTCCATCCCGAAGTGGATATAGTTTACGGGGAGTGCGACATGATCGATTCGCGCGGCGGCGTTCTGAAAGCTTATCCAACTCGCCCTTTTGATTTTGTTGAACTGGTGCGATCGACGATCAATTACATTCCCCAGCCGGCGGCTTTTATGCGGCGAGGCGTCATCGAGAACGCCGGCTGGCTCGACGAAAGGCTTTCCTTCGTTATGGATTTTGACTATTGGCTGCGCCTCGGTTTGCAGCACAAAATAGAATATTTCCCGGAAAAGCTGGCGGCGTTAAGATTACACGCCACCGCCAAGTCGGTGGCTCAATTAGGCGGCTTCGCAGTCGAATTGGTGCAAATGTACAGAAAATTCTTCAGTCGGGACGATCTGCCTTCAGCAATACTTGCCGTAAAGCGCGAGGCGCTCGCCAATATCTATCATCGCGCCGCGGATTGCGCCTTTTGGGCGGGGAACCTGGCTGCAGCTCGCGATTACCTGCGCCGCTCTTACCGTTACCGGTCCTGGCCCCCGCGCCTCTTGTGGTTCTGGGTTTATTCCGGACGCGTTGGACTTTTCCTGGCCGGGCGCCTGTTCGGGAACCCTTATTTACCCGGCAAAGCTGAATCGTGAAGACGATTGCGCTGTTGTACGAGCGGGAATTAGATTATGGCGGGGTAGAGAGTCACATCCTGACGCTGCTGCGCAGGGCAGATGCGAGGTCGTTCAAGTTTGTGATCCTCGCCCCAGTTTCCGAGCAGTTCCGTTCCAAAGCGCAAATGTTGGGGGCCAAGGTTATCCCCTTGCTCCACTGGTCGGCTTTTCAGCCATTCTTCATTTATAAACTTGCCAAAATCCTCAGGCTGGAGGCGGTGGATTTGGCGCATATCCACAGCTCAATTGCCGCCATCCCCGGCAGGCTGGCTGCGCTGATCCTGGGCTTGCCGGTGATTGTTACGGTGCACCTGCCAGTCTGGCTTTACCATGGTAACCGACAAACGCTAAAACCCCGATTAGGGCGGAGGGTATACATCAGCCTGGACAAGCTCCTGAACCACAGGGCTACGAGCCGGTTGGTATTTGTTTCCGAACGCTTCCGGGACCAAAGTGTGGCTGCCCGGATATCGCCTGCTGAAGCCTCTGTCGTCATTCCGAACGGCATCGATCTGGATCGCTTCCGGCGGGGTGTAAACCGGGATGAGCTGCGCAGCTCATACAACCTATCGCCAGACACGAAAATCGTTACCTTTATCGGTCGCCTGGATGAGGAAAAAGGATTAGATCTACTGCTCGAAGCGGCGGCTCGCCTGCAGCTAGTTCTCAACGGATTTGAAGTGTGGCTGGTCGGAGATGGTCCACTGAAAACGCAACTGGAAACACAATCGCACAGACTGGGCCTTGAAGATCGGGTGAAATTCTGGGGGTATCAGGAACAAATCGAAAGGTTCCTGTTCGCCAGCGATGTGCTCGCATTGCCCTCCCATTATGAGGCTATGCCTGTTGTGCTGCTCGAAGCTCTTGCTGCAGGCACTCCCAGCGTGGTCACGCAGGTGGGCGATAATGATCTGGTGATTGAAAATGGGGAACAGGGTTTGGTAATACCACCCAATAACGTAAATGCTCTTGTCAGTGCCCTGCACCTGATCCTTACATCAGCCGCAATGCAGCGACAGATGTCTGAAGCGGCAGTATTACGGAGTAAAGATTACGATGATATCCACATGGTCCGCCAGTATGAAGCTCTCTACACAGAACTTTTAATCAAGACCAGGCGATCAACTGAAGGGTATAATAATGCGATCCCTCCCGAATGATTGCCAGCCTCCAATGTTGACTGAGGTATAAGCCTTGACTGATGAAATCCAAGCTACAAAGGAAATTTACGATTCTTCTAAGCGCCCTCATCCGCTGATAGAGGAGTTCCTGACGCTCATAAAATATCGCGACCTGCTGTACCAATTCGTCTCCAGCTCGATCAAGACGCGCTACAAGCGCTCCTTTTTGGGAGTAATCTGGACACTGCTCAACCCGCTCCTGATGATGGTGGTGTTGACCCTGGTTTTTACCAACCTGTTCCGCTTCGCCATCCAGTATTATCCGGTCTATTTGCTAAGCGGTCTGATCCTGTGGAATTTTTTCTCCAGCACCACCATTCAGGCGCTACAGGGTATGATACTGAGCGGCGGGCTGTTGAACCGCATCTATGTGCCCAAGTCTGTGTTTACCTTTTCCGCCCTGGGGACAGGATTGGTAAACCTGACCATCTCCCTGGTCCCGCTTTTCGCCATCACCCTCTTCCTGGGGATGAAGATCCATCTGTCCATATTGATCATGCCCCTGGCGATCCTCTTGTTAGCCATCTTCTCCCTGGGCATTGGATTGATACTGGCCGCCGCGGCGGTTTATTTCGCCGATATGCTGCCGGTATACGAAGTGATCCTGACCCTGTGGATGTACGCCACCCCGATCATCTACCCCGCGGATATCCTGCCTGCGGATCGAGTCTGGCTGCTCAAGCTTAACCCCATGTATTACCTGTTGCAGGTATTTCGACGACCTCTGTATGAGGGTGTGGTTCCGGGATGGGGCGAATGGGCTATTGCCGCCAGCGTGGCGCTGGCTGTTTTCATCGCCGGCAGCCTGATCTTCACTTCAAAAATCAATGAATATGCATACCGCACCTGAACGATATGACGTGCAGGCAATACTAAACGAAAAGTACGATGTTTACATGCAGGGGGTATCCGTGCTCTACCGCGTGCCTCGGGAGCGATTCTCCGGAATTAAAGAATATGCCATTCGCTTGCTGCAAAGGCGGCTGCAGTACGAGGACTTTTGGGCGGTGCGAGATGTCTCTTTCCAGGTGCGTTCTGGTGAGGCGTTCGGAATTATTGGGCGTAACGGCTCCGGGAAAAGCACCATGTTGAAAGTGATCGCGCGGGTGCTCATGCCCACCATGGGCAGGGTAGTCACCCGCGGCAAGGTCGCCCCACTGCTGGAGCTGGGCGCCGGGTTTCACCATGAGCTTACCGGTCGCGAGAACGTTTTCATGAACAGCACACTGTTAGGGCGCTCGCAAAAAGAAACCGAGCGGTTAATGCCCGAGATCATTGAATTCGCTGAAATTGAGGATTTTATCGATGCCCCTCTGCGCACTTATTCAACCGGCATGATCGCCCGCCTGGGATTCTCTGTAGCTTCAGCCTTACGGCCCGATATCCTGCTGGTAGATGAAGTGCTTTCGGTGGGAGACAGCCACTTTCAAGAAAAATGTCTGGCAAGAATGAATTCCTTCCGGGCGATGGGTACCACAATTATTATCGTTTCTCACAATATGAACACAATTGAGTCGTTCTGCGACCACGCCTTATGGATAGATCACGGCCAAATAAAGTCTATTGGAAATGTGCGCGAGGTGGTGGCTCAATACACCGGTTAGCGCCGGGTTTTAAGGGTCAGCCAATAAAATGACCGCTCTGCGAGTGCTATCCATATTTGGGACGCGACCTGAGGCGATCAAAATGGCCCCGGTCGTGCATCAATTATCGTTAACGCCGGGGGTTGAGTCGCTCGTCTGCGTCACAGCCCAGCATCGCGAGATGCTGGATCAGGTATTGAGCATTTTCGCCATCCAACCGGATATCGATTTGAACCTGATGCGAGACGACCAATCCTTAGCCGATCTGACCGCTTCCATTTTCACCCATCTCGATCCGGTCCTGAAGGATATCCAGCCGAACTGGGTTTTAGCTGAAGGGGATACCACCACCGTCGCCGCAACCGCCTTACTAGCGTACTACAACCGCCTCAAATTCGGGCACGTTGAAGCCGGGCTGCGCACGGGAGATAAATGGCAGCCATTTCCTGAGGAGATCAACCGCATGATCGCCGGGGTAGTTGCCGACCTGCACTTCGCCCCCACCGAGCGCTCTGCCGCTAATCTCAAGAAGGAAAACATCCCTCCTGAAAAAATTATCGTCACGGGGAACACAGTCATCGATGCGCTGCTGACTATCGTTAGCAAGCCTATATCGCCTGAAATTCGAGCGCTGCTGCTGCAACTTCATCTGCCTCAAGATGAAACAGCCCTTGCCAGAGATATTCGCCCCCGGCTGATCCTGGTCACGGCACACCGGCGGGAAAATTTCGGAGCGCCATTGGAAAATATTTGCGCTGCCCTGAAAAGGCTCGCCGAAATCTATCGAAATGAGGTCCAGATCGTCTACCTGGTGCACCTGAATCCTCACGTACACGAGACCGTTCACAGGCTGCTGAGCGAAGTCCCCAACATTAGCCTGCTCCCGCCGCTGGCGTATCTGCCCCTGGTCAACGTGTTAAAACGAGCCTATCTGGTGCTCACCGATTCCGGAGGCTTGCAGGAAGAAGCCCCCAGCCTGGGCGTGCCGGTCCTGGTGTTGAGAGAAGTAACCGAGCGACCAGAAGGCATAGATGCGGGCACTCTGCGGCTCGTCGGCACAAACCCCGACCGTATCGTCGCCGAAACCCGCCGGCTGCTGGATGATCCGGAAGCGCACCAGCGTATGGCAAAGGCAGTAAACCCCTTTGGCGATGGGCATGCCTCGGAGCGGATCGTTGCGGCTCTCTTGCGACACCGCTGAGCTCTGGCATGCCCCTCTCGGTATTAATCTGCCGCTCTAATCCCATCGATCCGGACCCACGGGTTGAAAAAGTCGCCCGCACGCTGGCTTCGGCTGGCTATCCCGTGCGCGTCCTGGCCTGGGATCGAACGGGGAAATTGCCCACTGCGGTTCAGGCGGATGGCTACCGGATTGATCGTCTCCCTATCCGCGCGGCCTACGCCCGCGGGGTGATGAATTTCCCCCAATTGCTGCGCTGGCAGATCGGGCAGCTCAAATGGCTGCTGGCTCATCGCAAAGAATACGACCTGATCCACGCCTGCGACTTTGACACCGTTCTGCCAGCCCTGATATGCAAAAAAGCCTTAGGCAAGTGGGTGGTCTACGATATTTTTGATTTCTACGCCGACCATCTGCGGGCGACGCCGGATACCGTCAAACGCCTCATCAGGTGGGTAGATCTCAGGACCATTAGCCTGGTGGACGCGGTAATCCTGGCTGACGATTACAGAAAAGAGCAAATCAGCGGCTCCTATCCCAAGCAGCTCGAAGTGATCTACAACAGCCCGGAAGAGGCCCGGCTGAACCCGGTGGAGGTGAAGCCAGCCTCTGTCAACCACCGCCTCAAGGTCGCATACGTCGGGCTGCTGCAGGTTGAACGCGGGCTGCCGGAGCTGCTCGAAGTGATGCGGGCCCACCCGGAATGGGAGCTGCAGCTGGCTGGATTCGGGGGCGACGAAGCGCGCATCTACTCCCTCGCCAGCCAGCTTCCTAACGTTCATTGCCACGGGCGCATTCCCTACGAGCAGGCCATCAGGCTCAGCTCTGAGGCAGATGTACTGATAGCCACCTATGATCCCCGCATACCAAACCACCGCTATGCCAGCCCCAATAAAGTCTACGAAGCTATGATGTTGGGAAAGCCCATCATCGTCGCAAAAAATACCAGCATAGACCAGCTCACCAGCAGCCTGGAATGCGGCATGATAGTAAATTATGGGGATATCGAGGAGCTGGGAAAAGCGCTTGAGTTCTTAGAGACTGATCCTGATCTACGCAGCAGGTTGGGCCGAAACGCTCGCCAGGCTTACGATAGCCGTTTTAGCTGGGAAATTTGCCGGAACCGGCTGCTGCGCCTGTACGCAAATTTCCACCAATAGGAACTGCGCTCTACCCCAAAGATTTACCAAGTGCGCGCATGAAAAAAATTATCCTGGCGGCGAACACTGACTGGTATTTATACAATTTTCGTCTCTCTCTGGCGCAGCATCTGCGCCAACTGGGGATGGAGGTTGTCCTGGTTTCTCCAGCCGGCCGATTTGCACCCAGGGTGCAGGCAGCGGGTTTTCAATGGGAGGAGTGGAATATCGGGCGGAAGTCCATTGCCCCCTGGTCAGAGGCTGCGGCGCTGTACAGAATTTATAAAATATACCAGCGGGTAAAAGCGGATATCGTCCATCATCACACCATCAAACCCGTCCTGTACGGTTCACTGGCTGCCAAAAAGCTCGGCGCGCCAGTAGTGGTGAATTCGATCACAGGGCGCGGGTATGTATTTTCCAGGGCAGATTTCAAAGCCCGGGCGCTAAGCGCCGTGGTAAAAAAGCTGTATCAACTGGCCCTTCAAAGCCAGAATTGCGGCGTTATCTTCGAGAACGACGCCGATCGCCAATATTTCCTCGCGCAAAACATCATCCGCGCTCAACAAACCTGGCTGATCGAGGGGGTGGGGGTAGATCCCCTGCGTTTCTTCCCCAAACCGGAACCCGAAGGACCCGCGGTAATCTTATTGCCGGCGCGCATGATCTGGGATAAGGGCGTGGGCACCCTGGTAGAAGCAGCCCGCGTTATCCGCCAGGAGACATCTGCCCGGATTGTCCTGGCAGGCGATATCGATCCAGGAAACCCGGCAACTTTGGATTATGAAACCTTGAATCGCTGGAACGATGAAGGCGTGATCGAGTGGTGGGGCTGGCAGGAGAGGATGGAAAATGTGTACGCCAAGTGCCATATCGTCGCCCTGCCCACGTTCTATAATGAGGGCGTTCCAACGGCCTTGATAGAAGGCGCAGCTTGCGGCAAGCCCCTGGTCGCCAGCGATATTCCGGGTTGCCGCACCGTGGTAGCAGAGGGTATAAATGGGTACCTCGTCCCACCCCACGATCCCGCCGCGCTCGCGGAAGCTCTCTTGAAGCTGGTCAAGGACCCAGACCTGCGCAGCAAGATGGGCGCAGCCGGGCGTGAGCGTGTCTTGAAAAAATTCGACAATCGGGTGATTGATTCCGCCACAGTTGAAGTCTATCGCCTCCTGGGCGGAATAGCGTGACCAGCGCTTGCGTCTCTCCGCAATCAGCCGGGCGCGGCAACGCGCGGCGCATGAAACCTCACCCGGGTCTCGAATAGAAAGCGGATTACTTACAGGCAGAAATAATGGGTCACTGGAATCCACGCGCAGAAATTCTAGAGCTCTCCCACCGCTGGCAGGTCATTTTTACCCTCTTCCTGGTCGGCAGCCTGGTGGGTTGGGGTGTTGGGCTGGTCCTGCCCTCCCCATACCGTGCGGAAACGAGCTTCTACGTCGGCTTCAACACCGACCTCGTCATCCGCAATCCGGACGATTATAAGAACTGGTATTTGAGCCAGTTGGAGGTCATGGCTGTCTCGGATGACTTGCTTCATGAAACTCTCGACCGCCTGCGTGATCAGGATGGGTACTGGTCAGCCGTGAATATCGATCAACTGCGGGCCAGCCTGGGCACCTATTGGCGCAACGCTGGCAGGTGGCGCCTGGTGGCGGAATGGGCAGACGAGGCGCACGCCTTCCAGCTTGGCCGGGCATGGAGCGCGGTCTTCCTCGAGCAGGCAAACCAGTCAATCTCAGAAGCATACAGGCTGATCGAATTAGAAGCCCAGATCAAGGCGGCTTCGGCCAGCGTGGTAGCTACCAACCTGCGCAGGCTTCAACTCGAGCAAATCAGAGCAGGCTTGAAAGCCTGGCAGCGAGATTTAACCCTCGCCGGCAGCGCCTCGCCCCTGGGTTCGCTGGAGCGCTGGCGCCTGCAATCCCTGGCAGCCAGCCTGTTGGGTTTCAGCCCCATCGAGCTGGCTCTGGTGGATCAATTCCCCCCTCCAGACTCACCGGCGCAGGCCTATGCGCCCTGGGTGGAACAGCTCATCGCCGCCGCAGACAGCCGGATCGCAGCTTTACAAGAGCAGTCTGGCGGACTTGGCTTACAATTAGAGCGATTACAGGCAAGCCTGCAAACAACTGTCCGCACCTCGAACGGCCTGACCGCCAATCTGGTCGTGAAGCCGTTCGAAGACACCCTCCCGGCGCAGCCCGTGCGCCGTAACAGCCAGGTGGCGCCGGTCGGAGGTTCGCTGGCCGTGCTGGCTTACGCTCTCTTTTGGCTGGCACGACCGCTCAAAAAGGCCGTTTCGTGATGCTCCGCTCATTCAGTTTGAGCTCGTCTCCGCTGCTCAACGTCACCCGCAAAGCCTGCTGGAGGCTGTTCCTGGTATGCTTGCCAGTGACAAGCTTCCCCTACTTCCCTAAAGAAATTGGCGGGCTGGCCCTGGTGCGTCCCCTCTCCCTCTATCCGCTGCTGCTCCTGCTGGTTTTATTCACCCTGCCGCGCTTTTTTTCGAAACCGGTCCCCAAGACGCTGCTCACCCTGATTCCATTCACCTTGATCGCCCTGGCCAGTTCGCTTCTATCCACCCTGCAGGGCATTGAACCTGCGCTGGGGGTCAGCGTGGCGGCGCGCACGCTGCGCGCACTGATCACGCTGGGGATTGGCTGCGCCATATACTACACGGTGTCCCTTTTCCCCCGTTCCATCCCGGACCTGCGCCTCTCGCTGCGCTGGCTCTATCTCGGCTTTATCCTGGCTTTGATGTGGGGTTCCCTGCAGGCTGTTTATGTGATCAATTTCGATGCTCAATACTACCAGTTGTTGAAAAGTCTGCAAGCCTACATTTCGACGCGCACATTGTTCACCAACAGGATATCCGGGATGACCTACGAACCCAACTGGTTCGCCGAGCAGATCAGCGTCCTGTTGCTGCCTTGGCTGCTTGCCTCGGCGTTGAGCGGTTACAGCGCTTTCCGCTGGCGCCGGCGCTGGTTGACGGTAGAATGGCTGCTCCTGGTCTGGGCGGTGGTCATCCTGGTGCTCACATTTTCGCGCGCCGGGTTGGTAAATCTGATCGGGCTGGTCATGATCAGCGTTTTATTCCTGCGCCCCCAACGCGCGGCAGGTTCGCAGAGGCCTCGCTTTGGGCGGTTCTTCTGGCTGCGCCGCCTCATTGAAGCGAGCCTGGTTATCGCTATTTTGATTGGGGCTCTCATTACAGCCAGCGCTAAAAACCCCTTCTTCACACGTTTGTGGGGCTATTGGTCCGAAGTTCAAGAAACCAGCCTGCTGGACTATTTTGACTACGTTGGCTTTGGGGCGCGGCTTATGTACGCCGAGGCAGCCTTTAATCTCTATGCTGACCACCCATTATTGGGCATCGGCCTGGGCAATTTCGCCTTTTATGTCGATGAAGCGCTGCCTGACCGCCTGCTGGCGAACAATCCGGAAATCCTGCGCATCCTGACCCCCGACATCGGGCGCAACCGGCTGGTCACACCGAAGAATTATTATTTACGCATCCTGGCAGAGACCGGTCTGATCGGCGCGGCCGCCTTCGTCGCCTTCATGGTGGCAATCCTGGGCTGCGCGCTGGCGCTTTTCCACTCTGGTGAGAATAACCCCGACTTCTGGGGAAAAGCCGGCCTGCTTGCCTTGCTGGCGTTCGGCATGGCGGCGATTTCCTTCGATTCGTTCGCCATCCCAAACATCTGGGTGAATTTTGGCCTGATCACTGCGGCTGCCTGGACGCTGCCCCAGCGTGAAGATGAAGACCCTCAATCCAATGCCCCCATGCAAACAAGCTGAATCATGGACCGCTCCTCGAAAACACTATTGTTCTTCCTGCTCGCGGCTTTGCTGATCGTTTGCTGTATCTGTACTGCCGTCGTCCTCGGCGCCGCGTTGCTCTTCATCCCGCAACCAGGCTCCATTTCGTTGGTCGTTGAGCCGTCGCCGAGCAGCACGCCAGTCGTTGTCCGCCCCACCCCAACCAGCGCGCAGCTTTCACCCACCGACACAGCCGCTAAGAGCGAAACACCGCTGCCAGACATCCAACCATCCCTGCCCGACCTCGCCGCGGAAACCCTGCTGACGCTCGGGCAGGCTGAAATCCCGATCAACGATCCCATCGACCTGGCCCGCCGCCTGGAAGGCAAGCAGGGCATCCCTCCCACCCTGGAGCCTCCAGCCTCTCTCCCCAATCAGGGCGACCAGGCTGCGTTCTGGGTCACCAACACTGACACGGATGAAAACTTCCAGGTTCAAGCCAACCTGGCGTATATCACTGCACACACCTACTTCTGGATCGAGACAGGCCTGGACTACGATAGTGAAGATCTGGCAAGCCTGGTGGAGACCTTCGAAAACCAGATCTATCCTACCAACCGGGAGTTCTTCGGGAGTGAGTGGTCACCCGGCGTGGATGGCGACGCCCACCTGTACATCCTGTACGTCAGCAGTGTGGGGCGCTCGGTCGTAGGCTACTTTTCTTCCCGGGATGTATACCCGCCGGAGGTCCAGGAGTTCTCGAACGGCCACGAGATGTTCGTGCTCAACGCCGACCTGCTGGAATTGAATGACGAATACGCCTCTGGCGTGCTGGCGCATGAATTTCAGCACATGATCCACTGGTATCGAGACCGCAATGAGACCTCCTGGATGAATGAGGGTTTCTCCGATCTGGCTATGTACCTGAACGGTTATGACATCGGCAGGCATGATTACGCCTACGCTCAAAATCCCGATATCCAGTTGAACGACTGGCCCAACGACACCTCCCAAACCGCGCCGCACTACGGAGCTTCTTTTCTGTTCCTGAATTATTTTCTGGACCGGTTTGGAGAACAGGCCACCAAGGACCTGGTCGCCAACCCCGCCAACGGTCTGGAGAGCATCGATCTGCTCCTCCAGGAGATGGGCGCCACCGACCCGCTCAGCGGCAACCCCATTGGCGCTGACGAGGTCTTCATGGATTGGATTTTGACTTCATACCTGCAGGACGAAGAGGCCGGTGATGGTCGCTATGCCTACCGCCTTTACCCAAGAGCCCCCCAGCCACTCGCCACAGAGACCCTGCGCACGTGCGACGAGAAGGTGTTCACCCGGGATGTCCGCCAGTATGGCGCAGACTATGTCAGCATCCAATGCCGCGGGGATTTCACCTTGAACTTCGAGGGGTCCGTCCAGGTCGGGGTGCTCCCCGCCGACCCGCACTCGGGTTCATATGCCTTCTGGTCGAACAGAGGCGACGAGTCGGATATGACCTTGACCAGGAAGTTCGATTTCAGCGAGCACAGCGGCCCGCTGGCGCTGACTTACTGGACCTGGTACGATATCGAAGCCAGTTACGACTATCTCTACCTGCTGGCTTCTCAGGACGGCGAGAGCTGGCAGATGCTTACCACGCCTTCCGGCACGGCTGAAGACCCCACCGGGGCCAACTACGGCTGGGCGTATACCGGTCTCAGCGCCGCTGGCCCTGCCTGGATCCAGGAAGAAGTTGACCTGTCTCAATTTGCCGGACAAAGCGTGTGGATCAGATTCGAGTACATTACGGACGCCGCAGTCAATGGGGAGGGCTTCCTGCTCGACGATATCGCCGTCCCCGAAACTGGCTATTTCAGCGACTTCGAGGCGGACGGTGGCGGCTGGCAGGGGCAGGGCTTTGTGCGCATACAGAACCGGCTCCCGCAAACCTTTCGCCTGGCCTTGATCAGCACAGGCGCTACCACCACGGTGGAGCAGATCGAATTGAGCGCAGATAACGCAGCAGAGATCCCCCTGCACTTAGGGGCAGGCGTCGAGGAGGCGGTCCTGGTCGTCTCCGGCACCACCCGCTTCACCCGCCAGCCCGCCGCCTACCGCTTCTATTTCAGCCCTTAATCGGCGCTGGCCTGGGCACTGAAAAAGTCAGGGTTGGGCAGGCGCTGCCTGCCCAACCCTGACTTTTTTCGTTCCGGGGACGAATTACGCCTTGCCGGGTTTCTGCGGGGTCCGCAGGCTGCTCAATTGTTCTTCGAGCTCTGCTCGCCGCTCGGCGGCGGCCTTTTTGACCTCCTCCTGCAGAGCCATCGCCCGCTGGCGGAGCTGCTCCCTCACTCCCTCTCCAGAAGCGGGGGCGAACAATAGCGCCAGCGTCGCCCCAACCAGGGCGCCGACAATTGCACCGGATAGAAAACTCAGCATTCGTTTCATCGTGATCTCCTCAGGATAATATCTAGCAAAGTTCTATGAGCATCACCGTGGTGGACTCCCCACAGTGAAGCTCAGAAAGCCTCGATCAATTACATTGCAGTAAGCGCTCAACCTTATTATACTTGGGAAAATCCGCTCCGGGCAACCCGAACATGCGTTTGATAGCCCATCCTCGACAAAGCTGAGCCTATGATCGCTCCCCATCTCCCCCTCATCGACCTGCACCGCCACCTGGACGGCAGCCTCCGGCTGGAAAGCATCCTGGAGCTGGGCCGCCAGCACAACCTTCCCCTGCCCGCCTGGGATATCGAGAGCCTGCGCCCGCACGTCCAGGTGACCGAGCCGCAGCCCGGGGTGATGGCCTTTATCTCAAAATTCCAGTGGATGACCGGCGTACTGGTGGACTACGCTGCCTGCCGGCGGGTGGCTTTTGAGAGCGTCGAGGACGCTTCCCGGGAAGGGCTCGACTACGTCGAGCTGCGCTTCAGCCCCTGGTTCATGGCTGAACCCCACCATCTGCACCCGGCCGGCGTGGTCGAAGCCGTTGTGGATGGAGTGTCCTCCGCCAGCCGCCTCATTGGTATGCGGGTAAATTTGATCGGCATACTCAGCCGCACCTATGGGCCGCAAATCGCCTGGCAGGAGCTCGAAGCCTTGCTGAGCCAACGGGATCAATTCGCCGCCCTGGATCTCGCCGGCGACGAGGCCAACTTTCCAGGGGAGTTATTCGCCGAGCACCTGCGCAAGGCCCGCGACGCCGGTTGGAGCATCACCGTTCACGCCGGCGAAGCCGCTGGACCGGAAAGCGTATGGCAGGCGATCCGGGATTTAGGCGCAACTCGCATTGGGCATGCCGTGCGCGCCTTAGAAGACCCGGGCCTGGTCGAAACCATGCGCTCCAAGCGGATCGGCATCGAAGCCAACCTGACCAGCAACGTGCAAACCAGCACGGTGGCGGATTATCCCAGCCATCCCCTGCGCCGCTTCCTGGAGCACGGCCTGCTGGCGACGATCAACACGGACGACCCCGGCATCAGCGGGATTACGCTACAATACGAGTACGAGATCGCCGCGCCTGCCGCCGGTCTCAGCCCGGAGCAAATCCAGCAGGCGCAGCGCAACGCCCTGGAGGTGGCTTTTTTATCCCAGGCGGAAAAGGAAGCGCTGATAACGAAAAAGGCTTGAGAGCCTATGGAGCAGATAGAACAAAACTCGGACGCAGTTCGCTCGGGCTTCGACTGCGGGCAGAGAGCGCCCTCCGCTCAGCCATTCTTGAAGCCTCCCCCGCTAGACCTCCCTGAGCGGAGGCAAAGCCGTAGTCGAAGGGGACAAGTAGGATACCACAGGAGAGAGCCATTATGATCGTCCTCTCAGTGGGCATGCCCCGCGCTGGTTCGGGCTGGTATTACAACCTGACCCACGATTTGATCTGCGCCGCGGGCGGAGTGGAGGCGCGCCAGATCCGCCGCCGCTTCCGGCTGGGGCGGGTCCTGACCGAGGTCAACTGCAACATCGGCGCCCTGACGCCGCCCAGGCTGCTGGCTGTCCTGCCCCCCGCGCTTTTAGGCAACACCTTTGCGATCAAAGCCCACGCCGGCCCGACCCGGTTTGCGCTCGCCCTCATCCGCAGCGGGATGATGCGGGCTACCTACATTTATCGTGATCCGCGCGATGCCCTGCTCTCGGCCTTCGATTACGGGCAGCGCGCCCTGCGAAGCGGGCGCGCCAACGCCTTCTCCAGGCTGACCGACTTCGAAACCGCGGTCGATTTCATGCTCCCCTACTTGAAGATCTGGGCGGACTGGTCCGAATGCCAACAGGTCCTGCACGTGCGCTACGAAGACCTGCTAACTGGATACGACCAAGAAATCCAACGGTTGGTCTCGTTTTTAGGGATCGATGGCGGCGACCCGGGCGTCAAAGCGGTCAGCGAGGGTTACCGACCCGGGGGCGCAGGCGCCGAGCAAAAAGGGCTGCATTTCAATATCGGTCAAATCGGCCGCTTTCGCCAGGCGCTGACCGGAGGGCAGCAGGAAACCCTCCAGCGCGCCTTTGGTCCCTACCTGGAGCGCATGGGGTATCCGCCTTAGAAACCAGAACAAACTCACAGGGGAATCCCCCCCAGGACGCCTCTTGTCAAATACTCCGTTTAGGGGCATAATGCCCTTGGGCAATATGCCCTTGGGCAATATGCCCTTGTCAAACCCGGGCAGCCTGGATCGAACCCGACCGGGACTGCCCAGATCAAAATATCCAATCTTCGGCACATATTGGCCTCTACCCATCGAAAGGAGAGTACCGTGTCCACCAATTCCCCCACCGCCTCGTCCGAGAGGCGCCAAAAAGTAACCACGCGCACCTACCTGCGCAAAAAGCAGCGCGGCCAGCCGATCACCATGCTGACCGCCTACGATTACCCCACCGCCCGGGCGATCGACCAGGCAGGCATCGATTCCATCCTGGTCGGCGATTCGCTCGGCATGGTCGTGTTGGGGTATGCCAACACTCTGCCGGTCACCATGGAGGACATGCTCCACCACTGCCGGGCGGTGAAGCGCGGCGCAGAGTACGCCCTGCTGGTCGGCGATATGCCCTTCATGTCTTACCAGGCCTCCGTCCAGGACGCCGTACGCAACGCCGGGCGCTTCCTGCAAGAAGGCGGCATGGACGCCGTGAAGCTGGAGGGCGGCCGCGAGCGCGCCGACGCGGTCCAGGCCATCGTCTCCGCCGGCATCCCGGTGATGGGCCACCTGGGCCTGACACCGCAAAGCGTGCACCAGTTCGGCGGCTTTCGCCCGCAAGGGATGGAAAACCAGGCCGCCCGGCGCCTGCTCCAGGACGCCCAGATCCTTCAGGAAGCCGGCTGCTTCAGCCTGGTGCTCGAGTCGGTCCCCACCCGACTGGCGGCGTATGTATCCAAGCAACTTGATATACCCACCATTGGCATCGGCGCCGGAGCAGGCTGTGATGGGCAGGTGTTGGTGACCCACGACCTGCTCGGGTTGTTCGATCGCTTTACGCCGCGCTTCGTCAAGAAATACGCCAGCTTCCACGGCGAGATGCTGGGCGCTTTCCAGGCCTACAAATCCGAGGTCGAGGCAGGCGTCTTCCCCGCCCAAGAACACAGCGTAGAAATGCCCGATCAGGAATGGCAGTCCTTTCTCGCCGAGGTTCAAGGCTGAGCCAGGAGGTCTCGATGCGCACACAAATCCCCGAATCCGCCAGCCTCGAAAAAAACCACTCGCCTGTGCTCATCGTCGGCAGCGGGGCGATGGCCTGCCTGTTCGCCGCCCGTTTCTCCAGGGTGGGGGTCGATATGATAATGCTGGCCAACTGGCCCCAAGGGCTGCAAGCCTTGCAAAGAGGCGGCGTGACCCTGGTGGATCTGAGCGGGGAGGAGCAAACATTCCCGGTGAAGGCAACCGACGACCCGCAAGCCTGCCGCAGCGCTCGCTTCGCCCTGGTGCTGGTGAAATCCTGGCAAACCGAGCGTGCTGCCCGCCAGCTTGCCGCCTGCCTGGCCCCGGACGGGCTGGCGCTCACTTTGCAAAACGGGCTTGGCAATTATGAAATTCTGGCCCATGCCCTGGGCGCCGAGCGCGCCTCTTTGGGAGTGACCACCATCGGCGCCAATCTGCTGGCGCCCGGGCGGGTGCGCCTGGCAGGGGAGGGGGCGATCAACCTGGCCGACCACCCCCGCCTTGAGCCGTTAATCGACCTGCTGCGCCGCACCAGCTTCCCGGTGGAAATCACGCCCAACCCGCAGAGCCTGGTGTGGGGTAAGCTGGTGATCAATGCGGCCATCAACCCGCTCACCGCCCTGCTGCAGGTGCAAAACGGCAAGCTGCTCGAACTCCCCGGGGCGCGCCTCATAATGGCTGCCGCCGCCGGCGAGGCCGCTGCCGTAGCGGACGCCCTGGGCGTCAGCCTGCCCTACCCGGACCCGGTGGCGATTGCCGAGTCCGTCGCCCGCCGCACCGCCCTCAACCGCTCCTCCATGCTCCAGGACATCGGCCGCGGCGCGCCGACCGAAATCGAGGCTATCTGTGGGGCGATCGTGCGGGCGGGAAAACAAAGCGGCGTCGCTACGCCGGTGAACGAAACCCTGTGGCAGCTTATCCAGGCGTTGGCCGCCTCTAAAGAATCGGCCGCGCTCCAGTTGGCGGGAAAACGCGCATACGCGGCCCAGTCCTATCCGTTTTATCCAGAGCGATGAAGATCGCGACCAGCCTGGCTGAGCTGCGGATAAGGCGCGCTCAGCTCGCCGAACCGGTCGGCCTGGTGCCCACCATGGGCTACCTGCACGAAGGCCATCTCTCGCTGGTGCGCGCCGCCCGCGCCGAGTGCGCCAGCACGGTGACCAGCATCTTCGTCAACCCGACCCAGTTCGGACCGCAGGAGGACCTGGCGAGGTACCCGCGCGACCTGCCCCGCGACCTGGAATTGTTAAAGGCCGAGGGCGTCGACCTGGTCTGGACGCCCACCCCGGAGGTGATTTACCCGCCGGGATACCAGACCTGGGTCAGCGTCGAAGAGGTCGCAAGGCCCCTGGAGGGAGCTACGCGCCCGGGCCATTTTCGCGGCGTCGCCACCGTGGTCGCAAAGCT
The DNA here is from genome assembly GCA_035286585.1 of Anaerolineales bacterium. GTDB lineage: Bacteria > Chloroflexota > Anaerolineae > Anaerolineales > UBA4823 > DSOS01. The sequence continues at coordinate 113 of DATEDC010000034.1, read as the reverse complement.
GTTCAACGCAGTGCAGCCCCAACGGGCTTACTTCGGGCAGAAGGACGCCCAGCAGGCCGTCGTCGTCCGCCAGATGAGTCGCGACCTGGACTTCCCGCTGGAGGTGGTGATCT
>DATEDC010000033.1:0-6324 GCA_035286585.1 Anaerolineales bacterium | reverse complement strand
GGCTGTTGCCTTTCAAAAGCGCTCGCCCCACGGCGGCTGTTTCCGGGGGCATCGGCCGGGGCGGTTCGATTTTCAAGCTCATCACCTATCTCCTGCTTCTAGTATAGCAGGTTCGCCAACAGTATCTTTCGAAAGTGCGTGTCAGGTTGACTCATTCTCAGGATCGTATTCCCCCACCATGCGGGGTGTGCGTCCGTTGAACTGCACCCTAACTGCTTGTAATAAATTGCCGTTGGCCTCCCAGGTCAGGGTGGAGCGGTTCACCTGGGTGAGCCTGTTGGCGCTTGGATGTACCCGATACCCACCAAGATTTGCCCAGCAGGCTAAACTCATGTATACTATTGGCGGTCAGATCGAACGGTCTGAGCGGAGGGATACTTTTGGGAGGGTAGGATGGCTGACGAAAAGTTCGACGAAAAAGAACAGGAAAAGAAGGAGGAGAAAGCGCCCGAGGAGAAAAGCTGGGAGGAGAAATGGCGGCGCGACCCGCTGAGCTCGATTGCCTGGGCAGCGATTTTTATTTGGGCTGGGGTGGTGCTGCTGGCGGGCAATCTGGGCTATCTCGACCGGCTGCAAGGGAGGGGCATCGACATACCCGGCGTGGGCGGCCTGCTCCGCCTGGAATCCTGGTCGCTGATCATACTCGGCGCCGGGGTGATCGTCTTGCTCGAGGTGGCAGCCCGTCTGCTGATGCCTGAATACCGGCACCATATCGGCGGCTCCTTGTTCGTCGCGGCGATATTGATCGGTATCGGTCTGGACGATCTATTTGGCTGGAGCCTGATCTGGCCGCTGATCCTGATCGCGTTGGGTCTATCGATTATCTTAGGCGGCGCGTTCAGGAGACGCGAGTAGAACCCAGCGGCTACAGGTTTCCAAAATTAAGGCTGGTCAGCTCATCCCAGGCGTAGCGGATTGGGGCGCTCCATTTTTCCCTGCCGATGCAGCGGAAATATGGCGCCTGGAAGGCCAGGATCGCATCGCCAATGCGGTAGCGCGGCAAGATCGGCGTGGATACCACCAGGCCGCCCATCTCGCCGGGGCGCATTTCGTGCAGCATTTTGACCCCCGAGCGGGTGACCACCTCGAAGAAAAACATGTCGTAGTTGGGCGTCCAGGCGCGTTTTTCGTCGAGCTGCTGCCCAAACATGCCCTCGGTGGCGCCGTAGATCTCGCGAATCCTGGCTGGCCCATAAAGGGCGTTCAGCGCCGGCTGGTAGCGGGTGTTGATGCCCGGGACGCTGCCCAGGGTCATTACCTGGGTCTTCCAGATGTCCCTGGGATAGACCCGGTGGACTCGCCGCAGATAGCGACCGAAGCGCAGCGCGGTGGGGCAAACCCCGCCTACCAGGGTCACGTTCTCATCTTTGCACTTCTCGTATGCCAGCTCGAATCGTTTCTCCCAGTCTCGCAGCGATTTGCCCCCACCTAAAGCGTCGATCTCATCCTGGGAGGGCACTGAGCGGATGGGCGTGAACGCCGAAACGTGCCTGGTGTAAATCCCCGAGCTGTAGCCGTACTCCAGCTCACGCCCGCCGACATTGACGGTGCCCACCACGGAGGGGAAATTCAGGTTCAAGTTCACGCCAGCAAACAGCTCGAATTTTCCCGTGCTCATGGTGAAGTTCATCATCGCCCGCCCCGCGCTGACCCGCATGCGCAGATCGGTGGGAGTCATGGGGATGAACTTGGATGCCCCCTGGGTGGTGCCGCGTGTGATCGCCCAGCCAACAGGCTCTTCGCAGAGGAGCAAATCCACCTCTCCCGCCATGACCTTGTCGATCAGCGGCTTGAAATCCTCGTAGGTCGAGATGGGAAATGCCCGGCGATAATCGGCGAGCGATTCAATCTGGTCCGCGTCGTGCTCCTTCCCGTACCTGGTTTTGGCGTAATCTTTAAGCAAGCGGTCGAGCACTTCATCCTGGGATCGGGCTGGAGCCGAAATCGAGTCGTGCCAGGGCTTGAGCATCTGGCCGAGCATCTGGGCGGCGGCTTGCGGGTCGATGTTCATGTCTGCGCTCCAATGAAAATTTTGGACAAGTTGAGGACAGGGGACAAGTTGAAACTTGTCTTACGTCTGTGGTAATCGCATTGTACAATAATCCGCTCGAGCGCGTGCCCATCTCGCGACCGCCTGATCTTGCATGCGATCAGGGCTGGATTTCTACGATTACGCCATCTTCCGCCCAGTTATACAGCCATTCAGCGGTCTTCAAATCCAGGACGATGCACCCATACGAGACCGGACGCCCGAGGACGCCTTCCCACAGTCGCCTGCCGTTCGAGAGCGTGGGAAGCCCGTGGATGCCGTTCATGAAACCGGGCCAGGCTTCGTAGATGCCCAGGAAGTTCGGCATGGTCAGGTCCCATAACGAGGCATAGGCTCGCCGCTCGTGGGTTTGCACCTGGAACACCCCGGGTTGGGTGGGCGAGCGGTCAACGCCGGTGCTTATTTTGTGTTTGGATAATAACTCCCCCGCCTGGTAGATGGACAATCTTTGTCCGCTGATGTTGATAATCACCCGCTTGCCGGGAATGACCGCCAAGGGTAACAGGTCATCTTTGGAGGGGATAGTCAATACCTGGCCTGCCTGGAGGACATCGGGATCCAACCCCGGGTTAGCCTGGAGGATCATCCAGAATGGGATGCCCAGATTCCAGCCGATCTTGAGCAAAGTGTCGCCTGGTTGGACGGTGTAGGTGGTCGGGTGATGGCGCACAGCGACCGGGAGGATCAATCGCTCTGGGACGCCAGCCTCCAAATTGAGCGGAGCCTCAATATCCCCAAAATAACGATCCGGGCTGAGCTGGCCGTTCAGGCTGGCGAGATACTCATGGGAGCGGCTGGCGTCGAGGCTCAAGGTATACCCCTGCGCCTGACTGTCCACTTTGATCCACGAACCCACCACCTGGCGAGGGACTTCCCACTCGATGTGCTCGTCGGAGATGGGATCATATGCGTGGATAATTACTGGGCGAGCCAGCAGCCGGCGAGCACCCTCCAGGGCGGGAGAGACGTCCACAATTTGAGGCGGGAGGGGCTTCAAGACGATGTGCAGAACCCCCGTGCGCAGGATTTCGCCCGGGTCAGCTATCAGCAGGCTCATCGTTGCTTCAAGATTGAAGGTGTAGCCTAGCTCAGCAGGGAGGGCGTAGAACTCCCCGTTTTCGAAGCCCAGTCTGGCGTCCGTGGCTGGCATGGTGGCCTGCAGATTTAATTCTTCTAACTTGCGTCGGGCTATTTCGGGGTCGAAATGGATCACGGGTGTAACCTCCAGCCCATTTCGCAAGCTGTAGAGCAACTGGCCTGTCTCTGCGAAGAGGGAGCCGCCGTGACCGTAAACGTGCGCTTTTTGGACGGTTTGCAGGGCATCCAGGCTGAGCCCCAGGTCGGCAGGGGCGAGAGTCCAGCTATGAATTCCATCGCTGGCCGTGATCCTGCGTTCCACGTTCCAGTGCAAATGCAGGTCGAGTGTAGCCTGCGGGATGGATTTTCCCGCCAGACTGACGCCCCCAACGCTAACCCCTGGATAGATAAGCCCGTATGCCTGATAATAGAGGTAAATGCCAGCGACGATCAAAACCGGTATCACAACGATAACTACGCTGATCGCCAGCGTCGGGATAATAAAAAACCACTTGCCCGGTAATTTTTTACCCATTCGGTTGTCAGTGTCTCTTCCGCGCTTCACCTTGGTTTCCGAATGCTCTCATACTTGTCTGCACGATTAGACGGTCGGAGGTCAGAATAAGTTCCGGTGGTATTATAGCCGGTTGAAGGGGTTCGAGTTGACAACCTGTTGGAGAGGTCTTTCAATCCGTCGTTGTTATTGAGCGCTGCTGGATGAACACAAATAAACTCCATAGGGCTCCCGGGATGATCGTGAGCGCGGTCATAATCCCCAAAATCTGAGAAATATCGTGCGAGGTGTTATCCAGCGCCCAGCCTGCTGCAGCTGCGCCCAAGGCATTCGCCAGGGTGAGCAGGGCGAATTCGGTGGAGAACACGCGACCGCGGACACGGTCTGGCAATAATTGTAACAATAGCTGAGTCGAAAAGACCCAGTTAATCCCGGTGCCGAAAGCCCTCAAAAATGAGCCAAATAAGACGGCGCCAAAGCTTTGCAGCGGCATGGTGATGATCAATCCCAGAACTGTCACTCCATAGGAGAGTGCCAGGACGGCTTGTAAGGGTTTTTCACGATCACCGGTGAAGCGTCGGGCGAAAATTGGACCGAGACCTGTGCCGACGCCGGCGATCGCGTAGAGAAAGCCCAGGCTGGTGCCCCCGCCTTCACCAATCACAAATTTCTGTTCGGCCAGCGCCACCTGGATAACCTGGAAAGCTCCGTTGACGGTCAGAGCGACCGCTGCTTTGTGCAGAGTGATCGCCAGAATGCTGATGTTCTGTCTCAGATAGCGCAGCCCCTCCCAATATTGGGCCAGCGCAGCCCGCACACTGGGACCGCCATCTGAAGGCCTGGAGGCAGGGGTATAAATGATCCGCGAGATATAAAAGGCGGACAGGAGAAAAGTGAGAGCATCGATCACAAAGGCCGGGTAGATGCCCCACTGACCTGCCACCACGCCGCCCATTGCAGCGCCCAACGCCAGCATGACTGACCAGGTGGCGGAGCTCAATGCGTTCGCTGCGCCCAGCTCGTTCCGCCAGACGATCTCCGGAAGAATTGCATTGCGCGCCGGATAAAAAAAACCGCTGATGGCTAGCTGGGCCGCCGTCAGAGAGTAAAGCAGCCAGATGTGACTGGCATCCCGGATGAGCAAGAAGCCAAGCACGACCGCGGTTCGGGTAAGATCCGAAATGATGAGCAGGCGCTTACGGTTATAGCGGTCTGCGAAAGCGCCGGCGAGTGGGCTAATAATGAAAGGCGCCAGCATACGGACGACAAACAGCCCCCCCACAGCCAATCCGGAAGAGGTCAGGCTGGATACCAGCGCCGCAGAGGCGATCAAGTTGAACCAATCGCCAAACAGGCTGATGATTTCTCCGATCCACAGCGAGCGATAATTGGCGTTACTGCGCACCAGTGCCAGATATCCAACTGGCTCCATCCTGAGACCGGTTCCGGATGCCATTTCGGGTTAGAAAATCCTTTCAGCCGCCTGATTCAGCCGGATGGTACCGATTGAACGATGCGCAGGATGGTAAAGTATTGGTCCTGGTAGCTCACATCGGTAAAGGGACAAGCCAAGCTCATTTGGCCCGTCTCGATGACCACATGGGTTATGTTTTCTCTGGCAACCGCGTCACGTAAACGCTCGCAATCCCCGCTTTGATAAAATTCATCCGCGATCTGTACACGGCGATACCACTCGAGCATGTCGGTATCTTTGTAGGGGATCGACTTGAAATCCACATACGCCGGCGCTCCACTTTCCAGGCGAAAATCCTGCATTTTTACCGGCGTCAGGTAGAGATCCTGCGGCTGTTTGTGGGTGTAGATATGTGTGAATAGCCCTCGTTCCGGATTAGCGGCTTTGCGATCGAGATCGAGCTTGAAACGGATGGCACCGATGACAACTGCCGCGAGGATGGCTGCGCCGCTTGAGATTTTCAGGGCGTTGAGCCAGGCAGTGGAGTGAAAAAGCGGGGAGGCGCTGATCCCGGCGGCGATGGCTGCCAGGATAACGGTTGTTGATAGGGGCAGAATGAAAATGGACAGCCTCCAGGGGAAAATCAGGGCGAGAAAACTGCCCCCCAGCAGCGCCTGGACAGCCGTCAAAAGGATGGCGATCAATGCGGAGCCGAGCAGGATCGAGAAAACTCCCCGCGAGCGTCTCGATAGATACAGGGCTGCCAGGAGGAAGGTCATTTTCACCGCGACGGTGGCATCCAGCCATTGATCGATCTGTGCATGGTGCGGAATGCGGTAGCTCACCAGGATTTCGCGCGCCCGTGCTGCGAGTTCTGGAGACGTGCCCGAAAATGAATCAAACGCATAATAGAGGATTGGAGAGACGAAGATCAGGGCAGTCGCAGCCAGGGAAATTATCTTCCCCGGGCTGCGTTCGACCTTCCAGGTCAAAAGCATATACAGGACGGTCAAAACCCCCGCGCTGAGCAGGTAAGTAGGGTGGAAGGTGGCGGCGAGGACGGCCGAAAGGATCGCTAAATACGGCCTTTGGTAGATAAACAGGCAGATGGAGGCAATCATTAGTACACCAAAGACGCTTGGCTGAAAAACCGGGCCTAAAATTCGCTGGTCGGCGACCCCATCTTCAAAAATATAGGTCCAGTTGGCGCTTAAAGCTCTGGAGAGGGCAAAGCGCAGGGCTGCGGAGTGGCTCCCGATCAGCATGCTT
>DATEDC010000032.1:0-2760 GCA_035286585.1 Anaerolineales bacterium | reverse complement strand
GGAAAAAGCTATCGCCACGGCCGGTAAACTGCGCTGTGGCTATGAGGATTTATCCACTCAGCACGACCGCTATCTGGTCGAATCCACCGTTGAGGCGGAGGCAAAGCATGCTGGCTAGGGTATTCTCCTGCGCGGTGATCGGCCTGGAAGGCGTGGTCATCGAAGTCGAGGTGGACACGGGCGATGGGTTGCCTTTCATCGCGATCGTTGGGCTGCCGGACGCCGCCATCCAGGAGAGCCGCGAGCGCGTCCAGGCGGCCATCCGCAACGCCGGGCTGTACTTCCCGCGCCGGCGGATGGTGGTCAACCTGGCCCCTGCGGCGGTGCACAAGGAAGGCCCGGCCTACGACCTGCCGATCGCCCTGGGCATCCTGATCGCCAGCAACCAGCTTCCGCCGGATTGCCTGGAGGGGGGCCTGGTGGTGGGCGAGCTTTCGTTGGATGGCAGTGTGCGCCACGTGCGCGGCGTGCTGCCGGTGGCTGCCCTGGCGCGCCAGCTAGGCTACCAGCGTGTGTTCGTCCCCCAGGCGGACGCCCCGGAAGCCGCCCTGATCCCCGACCTGGAGGTCGTCCCGGTCGCCTCGCTGGCAGAGCTGTTCGCCCACCTGAGCGGCGAAGCGCTCATCCCGCCCCAGGGGCCCATCGCCACCGAGGCGCTCTCCGCCCTCACCCAGACCGATTTTCGCGAGATCAAGGGCCAGGAGCACGTCAAGCGCGCCCTGGAGGTGGCTGCGGCCGGGGGGCACAACGTGCTGATGGTCGGCCCGCCAGGCGCCGGCAAGACCCTGCTGGCGCGCGCCGTGCCCGGCATCCTGCCGCACATGACCATCGACGAAGCCCTGGACGTGACCCGCATCTACTCGGTCGCCGACCAGCTTCCGGCCGAGACGCCACTGATCCAACTGCGCCCCTTCCGCGCCCCGCACCACACCATCTCCCACGCCGGGCTGGTGGGCGGCGGCAACTGGCCTCACCCGGGCGAGATCTCCCTGGCGCACCGCGGCGTGCTCTTCCTGGACGAGCTGCCAGAGTTCGGCATGCGCGTGCTGGAGGTGCTGCGCCAGCCCATCGAAGACAAGATCGTCACCATCAGCCGGGCGCAAGGCTCGCTGACTTTCCCGGCCAATTTTCAACTGATCGCCGCCATGAACCCCTGCCCGTGCGGCTTCTACGGCGACCCGCTCAAGCCGTGCACCTGCTCGCACGCCACGGTCACCAAGTATCAAAAGCGCATTTCCGGCCCGCTGCTCGACCGCATCGACATTCACATCCAGGTGCCGCGGGTGGAATACGACAAGCTCAGCGACCAGCGCCTGGGCGAGCCCTCGGCAGCCATCCAGGCGCGAGTGGAAGCCGCGCGGGAGATCCAGCGCCAGCGCTTTGCCGTGGCAGACGCCCCGGCAGGTGACATCACTCACAACGCGGATATGCGCGTGGCGGAGGTGCGCAAATACTGCCAGCTCGACGAGGCCGGCCGGGCGCTGATGAAAACCGCCATGCAGCAGCTCCAGCTCTCCGCCCGTGCCTACCACCGGGTGCTCAAGCTTTCCAGGACAATTGCCGATTTAGCAGGGAGCGAAAACATCCAACCGCAGCACCTGGCGGAGGCGCTGCAGTACAGGCCGAGGACCCTTTTGGAGTAATCGCTTATGATACATTTATTGGCTCAGCTAGAGGGAATGTTGCAGGAGTATGGCTCGATGATCAAGATCGCCGTTGATACCAGGCGCGCCATCCTGGCTGGTGGCGGTGAAATGCATGCAGATTGCGAACAAGTATTACTGGAGAATGGAAGTGAGCAAGACGACATCTGGGGGGCAAACTGGTATCCTGCCGAACAACGGATTGAATTTGAAGCGATCATCAACGTACGCCCCAGGCTTGGCAACCGGAGTATTGTGATAAAGAGCGAGGAGATTCGGATGAAAGTCGAGACAGCAACTCGTGCATTGCTGGGAGATGTGCGATGATCAACCGGGAGCAAAAAAGAAAGCGGTTTTTGCACGATCCATTGCCGGTGCGCCTGGCGGGCCTAGCTGCTGATCTGGCGCGAATATCTTCATCCGCACGGCACACATCGGGCAGCGCCAGCGTAGTGGAAATGTTGGAGGAAAGTCAATATTACATCGAGTGGACCGCCGCCGAAGCAAAACCAGAAGTAGCCGCCGAATTAGTGGATATACAGCGCATGATCGCTTTGTGGCGCCGGATTTGGCCCGAGGCGCAAAACAGCTCAGCCCAGCGGACGTTGCTCTCTGTTCAGGCTAAGAAGTGGTCCGACCAGGTCCTGGATTATTCGGGGTTGTTGGAGGAGAGCTGACAGCCGACCTGGCAGGCAGCGGGGCTATCCAGCCGCAGCATCCTTCGGAAATCTCAGGTCAAGCTCTGGTGGAGGCGCTGCAGTACCGGCCGAAGATGGTCGACGGATTTTAATCACGGATGGAACGGATTATGGATCAAAGTCGGCGCGTCCAAACCCCAAATGGTGATCTGACCTACAAGACCATTGGCTGCGCCATGGCGGTGCAGCGTAGGCAAAGTAATATTATCATGCTGCCCTGCGCCTGTCGCGGGAGATCCATTCCACTCCGCTCGTGCTGGAGGCTGTGCTCGGCCTGGCTGCCTGGAATTGCGCTCCAATCCCGAAAGGGCGGCTGGTTGGCTGACGTTAGTTGTAAATCACCCCGCTACACCGCACGCGTCAAAGGAGCGCGCCCATCAAATCCTGTTGGGAGCAGAGGATTTTCTCGATAGGGAACG
>DATEDC010000031.1:0-19425 GCA_035286585.1 Anaerolineales bacterium | reverse complement strand
ACTGGCAGTCAGCAGCCTGTTCACGCTGTTGTTTCTCCTCGCCTGGTCATTCAAAATTCCCACCTGACCTTATCCATCGTGCTCAACTCGCTCATGATTGCTTTCCCGATCAGGCGTAACCTTGGGGCTGGATTGGGGTTATCTGGTATGAAATTATCTACTTCCCAACCCGCTGACGGGCAGGTTTGCCTTCGCTGCCTGTCAACCAAATCTATTTAAGGAGGATTTTCATGTCTGAAGAAATGTCAGCACCGGATATCACCAGCGATGATCGCCTTTGGTCGGCCCTCGGCTACCCCATACCGCTCATCGCCATCATCGTGCTTTTGATGGAGGAGAAGAAGAACCGGCCCTTCATTAAATTCCATGCGGTGCAATCCCTGGCGTTGAATGTCGGGCTCTATATTGTGATGATCATCCTGGGCATCACAGTCGTCGGCGCAGTTTGCGCTCCCGTTATCTGGCTGGTCACGCTCTGGCCGGCCTACGACTCCTACCGTGGCAACTACACCGAACTTCCCGTGATTACGAATTTCGTCAAAAACCAGGGTTGGGTATAATATTCCCACAGCGTTCGGAACGCCCCGTTTTCATCGGTTTACCCGAGCGAAAATGGGGCTTTTTTGTCTAAAAGGAACAGTTATGACCGCACCCTCAAGTCCACCTCAGGCATTGCCTGCTCTCTCACCCTCTGACGAGCGCACCTGGGCTATGCTGGCTCACCTCAGCGTGCTGGCGAATCTGGCGACCGGTTTCTTCGGTCCACTGGCAGCCCTGTTAATATACCTGGTGTATAAGGACCGCTCCCGCTACGTGGCATATCACGCCATGCAGTCCTTCGTTTTCCAGCTTATCTGGTGGGTTGGAGGCGGAGCCCTGGCTGGCTTCGCCTGGGCGGTCAGCGGGGTGCTCGTCGTGGCGGCGGGCTTGGGCTGTCTCTTGATGCCCTTTGCTTGCATCATCACGTTGATCCCCATCGTGGCCCTGGTCTATGGTGTCATCGGCGCTGTGCAGTGCAGCCAGGGCATTGATTTCCGCTATTGGTTGGTGGGTGATTGGGTGCGCCTCACGCTGGAAAGCACTTGACTTTTCGATCACAAACCCTTAGAATGATGGCAGAAAATTCAACGGGAGGCGGGGAGAGTCCCACCGAAATCCGGGCACCGAAGGGGCAAATCCAGCACAGAGCGGCGCTGGATGAAACTCTCAGGTAAAAGGACCCACCTCTCGAGACCCTCTGGAAAGTTTACGGCAGCACACTGCCGTCGACACCGACGGGGCAAGCGCCAGAACCGGCGCGAATCTCTCAGGTTTACGACAGAGGCGCACGCAACCTGCGCGTGCGCCTTTTCTTTTTCACTGCTTTAATTCTGTCTTGCGGAAGTGCTCACTTAACGATCAAGTATGGCGCCCGGAGCAAAATTATCTAACCCAGGAGGTTCACATGAATATTCCTTATGATTTGAAATACACCAAGAATGACGAATGGGTCCGTATCGAGGGGAATGTTGGCACCGTCGGCATTACGGACTACGCTCAAGACCAGCTCTCGGATATTGTCTATGTTGAGATAATTGTCGCCGAGGGTGAGCAGGTCAGCCAGGGCGATACCTGCGCGACGGTCGAATCGGTCAAGGCAGCCGCAGATGTATATCTGCCGGTGAGCGGTGTTATCACCGCGGTCAATGAAGATTTGCCCGATGCGCCTGAAACGATTAACAGCGACCCATACGGCAAGGCCTGGATGGTCAAAGTCGAACTCAGCGACCCAAACGAGCTGGACGGTCTTCTCGAGGCAGAAGGCTACCAGCAGTTGATCGCCTCGAAAGAATAACTGGAAAGGTCTTGGAAAAATGTATTTTCCCCATACTGATGCAGAACGGAAGGCAATGCTGGCGACGATTGGCGTCGAACGTCTGGAGGACCTGTTCCAGGATGTGCCAGCCAGCTTTCGCTTTCCAGAATTGAATTTACCCCCGGCGCTCACCGAAATGGAGGCCTTCGCCGAGATGCAAGATCTAGCCTCGGCTAATGAGTCAACCCACGACCTGGTTTGCTTTCTCGGCGCCGGAGCGTACCATCATTATATCCCGGCTGCCGTGGATGCCATTTTGCGCCGCGGTGAATTTCTGACCGCTTACACCCCCTACCAGCCGGAAGTCTCGCAGGGCACCCTGCGGGCGATATTCGATTACCAAAGCCTGATCACCTCCCTGACCGGAATGGATGTCAGCAACGCCTCTCACTACGATGGAGCCACCGCTGCCGCGGAGGCTGTCTCACTGGCGTACGCCAACTTCCGCGGCAAGCGCACGAAGGTTGTCCTTTCACCCAACCTGCACCCGCATTACCGCCAGACCATCCACACTTACAATCACGGGTCGGCCATTGAAATCACGGGTGAACAGGTGGATATCCGCATGGGCCCGAAGGCGCTGATCCCCTTGATCGATGAAAACACCGCCCTGGTGATCGTCCAGTACCCGGACTTCTTCGGGCGGATTTACGATCACACCGCCCTGGTCGAGGCCGCCCACGCTAAAGGGGCGCTGGTTTCCATATCGGCTAACCCGTTAGCCCTGGGTATGCTGAAAGCTCCCGGCGAGTTCGGGGCGGATATCGTCACCGGCGAAGGCCAGCCGCTCGGCATTCCGCTTACTTATGGCGGTCCTTACCTGGGCATCTTTGCCACCCGAACGGAATATGTACGCAAGATGGCCGGGCGCCTGGTGGGTGAAACGGTTGACAACCGCGGCCAAAAGGCTTACGTGCTGACCCTCACCGCCCGCGAGCAGCACATCCGCCGTGAGAAAGCCACCTCCAACATCTGCACCAATCAGGGCTTGATGGCTCTGGCTTCGGCTGTTTATCTTAGCTTGCTGGGCAAACACGGCCTGCGCCAGGTTAGCGAGCTGTGCTACCACAAAGCCCATTATGCCGCCAGGCAGATCTCCCAACTGGAGGGATACGAACTTTGGAATTCAACGCCCTTCTACCACGAGTTCGTGGTACGCTGCCCCCTACCGGTGGAAGAAATCAACGCCTACCTGCTCGAAAACGGCATCTTGGGCGGTTACGATTTAGGTCAAGACTACCCGGAGCTGGAGAGCCACGTGCTGCTGGCTGTGACCGAGATGAACTCTCGGGAGGAAATCGATCTTCTGGTAGAAACGCTGGCGGAGGTGCCCCATGAATGAGCCGTTGCTCTGTGATCTCTCTGTGCCCGGACGGGTAGGAATTCGCTACCCGGCGCCGGATGTCCCCCTGGCTGAACTGCCGGCCGGCCTGGAACGCCAGAATCTCCCACTGCCCGAGGTGTACGAGGTGGATGTGGTTCGCCACTTCACCCGCCTCTCCCAGCTCAACCACAGTATCGATACCGGCTTTTATCCCCTGGGTTCCTGCACGATGAAGTACAACCCCAAGCTCAACGAGGAGACCGCCCGGCTGCCAGGTTTCGCCCACATTCACCCTTTGCAGCCCATCGAAACAGTTCAGGGCAGCCTGGCCTTGATGTTTGAGCTGCAGGAATGGTTGATAGAGATCGGCGGCTTCGCCGGCGTGACGCTGCAGCCCGCTGCCGGAGCGCAGGGCGAGCTGACTGGAATCCTGATTATCCGCGCTTACTTTGAATCGCGCGGCGAGACCCAGCGCGTCAAAATCCTGGTGCCCGATTCCGCCCACGGGACCAACCCTGCCACCTCGGCAATGAGCGGCATGCGCGTTGTCGAACTGAAATCGGATCTGCGCGGCAATGTCGACCTGGGTGCCCTCCAGGCGGAATGCGATGATACCCTGGCTGGATTGATGCTCACCAACCCCAACACCCTTGGTCTTTTCGACGAGAATGTCGAAGAGGTCATCCGCCTGGTGCACCAGGCTGGCGGGCTGGTCTACGGTGACGGCGCCAACATGAACGCCCTGTTGGGGATCGTCCGTCCCGGCGATCTGGGATTCGATCTGCTGCATTACAACCTGCACAAAACTTTCTCCACGCCTCACGGCGGAGGCGGACCTGGCTCCGGACCGGTTGGTGTGGCTGCTCACCTGGTCGATTACCTCCCTGCACCGGTCGTGGCAATCCTGGAGGAAGCCGATGACGAGAGCGACCTGCCGCCTCTGTATGGTCTGGTAACTCCATCCAAGAGTATCGGTCGTGTTAAAGCCTTCCACGGGCATTTTGGCATGGCTGTGAGAGCCTACACCTACATGCGCGTCCATGGCAAGGAAGGGCTGCGCATGATCTCCGAATACGCCGTACTGAACGCCAATTACCTGCTGGCGCGCTTGCGCGATCACTATCACGTCCCCTTCGACCGGATTTGCATGCACGAGTTTGTCGCCGAGGGTCGCTGGCCTGATGCGCCTGACATTCACGCCCTGGATGTCTCGAAGCGCCTGATGGATTTCGGCTTCCACCCCCCGACCAACTACTTCCCGCTGATTGTCCACGAATCGCTGATGATCGAGCCGACCGAGACGGAGAGCAAACAGGTGCTGGATGCGTTTGCCGAAGCGATGATAAAAATCGCCGTCGAAGCGCACCATCAGCCGGAGCTGCTCAAGAATGCGCCTCACAACACACCTGTGGGTCGGCTTGACGAGGTGAAGGCGGCCAAAGAGCTGGTTTTATGCTGCGCGGTAGGCAGCTATACTGAATAGCCCTACCAAAGACATCATAGTTATCGGGCGCAGGGTTTTCTCTCGCCACAATCAAGCCGCTCCCCCAATAAACCCCCTTGTTCTCATAACAAGGGGGCTTTATTTGCCTCTCTGGAACCTTCCGATACGGTGATTCCCAAAGAATCCGATAAAAAGTGTAACATTTGGCATTGTGGATAGTTTGTCATGTTACAATACGCGCCCGATTTAAATGGGCTTCTTGAAACTCGTTGGGGTATACTGCCATCTATAAAAAACTCAATGACCTGAAAATTTTGGTGTGAAAGATGAGTAAGAAACCTTTATCAGATATCCATTTCGATACGCCCCGTGCGGATGTACAGGTATTACTGCCAGATGGTCGGGCGGTATCCGCTCCGCGCGGCACACCGGTAGGCGAGTTCCTGATGGTCCTTGAGAAGCCAGATATGCCTCCAATCATCGGCGCGATTGTCAACTGGGAGCTGCGTGAGCTGACCTATCCAATCCAGATGGATGCCAAGGTACGCCCGGTCACCATGGGCGAAGCCGATGGGATGCGCATCTACCGCAGATCGTTGACCTTCTTGTTGGAGATCGCCTTCGAAAAACTTTTCCCCGAAGCGGTGCTGTCGGTAGATCACTCCGTCTCCTCTGGCGGTTACTACTGCGAGGTCTCCGGGTGCCCCCCGTTATCCCTGGAAGAGCTGGCAAGGCTGGAGGCCTGCATGCGCGAGTACGTTGCCGCCAACCTGCCCTTCCGGCGTGAAGAGATGCCTCTTACCGAGGCGATCAGCTATTTTCAGGCGCATGGTATGCTGGACAAGGCTCGTCTGCTCGCCCATCGTCGCAAGGATTACCTCACCGTTTACAAGATCAACGGTCACATCGATTACCATCACGGTTACATGCTGCCCTCAACCGGTTACCTGCGCTGGTTTGCCCTGGCGCCAACCGGGGAGGGTTTCACCCTGCGCTTCCCCCGACGGCACGCTCCTACCACATTGCAGCCGCTGCCGGATTACTCCAAGCTGCTGATCACCTTCTGCGAGTACGGCGACTGGCTGGATCGCCTGGGGATTGCCAACGTTGGTGCGCTGAACGATGCTATAAAGAACAACCGCGCCCGGGAGGTGATCCTCGTTTCAGAGGCTCTGCACGAACAGCGCATTTCAGATATCGCCGCTCAGATTGCGGCTCGCAGCAACCAGGTGCGGGTAATTTTAGTTGCTGGCCCGTCCTCCGCCGGAAAAACCACCTTCTCAAAGCGACTCTCGATCCAGCTCCTGGCGCGCGGCATTCACCCCTTCCCCCTGGAATTGGATAATTATTTCGTCGACCGGGAACTCACCCCGCGCGATGAGCAAGGTGAATACGATTACGAATCGATCGAAGCCCTACGCCACAAGCAGCTTTCGGATGACCTGCGCCAGTTGATTGCCGGGGAACGCGTCCAATTGCCGCGCTATGATTTTATCAGCGGGATGAGCGCCCCCGGCGATGAGATCGCCCTCGAATCCGGCGAGCTCGTCATCCTGGAAGGTCTGCATGGCTTGAGCCCCGAGCTGATTACCGGCTTGCAGCCCGAACAGACTTTCCGCATCTACGTTTCAGCCCTGACCCAGCTCAACCTGGACCGTCACAACCGCGTCTCCACCACTGACACGCGCCTGATTCGCAGGATCGTGCGTGATGCCAACGAGCGCGGTTACACTGCCAGGCAAACCATTCAGCGCTGGGAATCTGTCCGCCGCGGCGAGAAGCGCTACATCTTCCCCTACCAGGAGAATGCAGATGTGATGTTCAACTCTGCCCTGGTCTTCGAGCTTTCGGTGCTCAAACCCCTGGCAGAGCCGCTGCTACGCCAGGTGCCCTATGGCAAGCCAGAATATATCGAAGCCAAACGCTTGCTGGCGTTCCTGGAGTGGTTCCTGCCGTTGGATAGCGAATTGATCCCGGATAATTCGATCTTGCGCGAGTTTATCGGCGGCTCCACCCTGCGCGATTTCAAGTTATGGCATAATGGGGGATAACACCAGATGCTGCCATCGCTCAAAGCCCGGACCAGGCT
Source organism: Anaerolineales bacterium (assembly GCA_035286585.1). Classification (GTDB taxonomy): domain Bacteria; phylum Chloroflexota; class Anaerolineae; order Anaerolineales; family UBA4823; genus DSOS01. The sequence goes on along the minus strand of DATEDC010000031.1, from coordinate 12,713 downwards.
GAATTTGTGCCTTAGGTAGAAGATTAGCCCGCCTCAGACAGCTACCCGACCACCCACTATCTCCTCTAAAACTTGCCCCATGTGCCGGATACCCTCCTGAATTTTTTCGGGGGTTGCGTTCGAGAAATTGAGGCGCATGGTGTTGTAACCGCCGCAATCGGGGTGAAATGGCTGACCGGGCACAAACGCCACTTTTTGCTGCACCGCCAGCTTGAGCACATCCGCGGCGTCCAGGTATTCAGGCAACGTTCCCCACAAAAACAGACCGCCTTCAGGATGGGTCCAATCCACTTCGGGTGGGAAATAGCGGTCCATGGCAGCCAGCATCACGTCTCGGCGCTCATGATAGACCCGACGAATTAACTTGATGTGCTCATCCAAAAAACCGCCTCGCGAGACTTCATGGGCAACTAGCTGGTTGAATGTAGCCGTGTGCAGATCGGTGCCCTGCTTGGCTTGCACCAGCTTACGGATCACCTCCGGCGGCGCGATCACCCAACCCAGGCGCAAACCCGGCGCCAGCGTCTTGGAGAATGTGCTCAGGTAGATCACGTTGCCGTGGTAGCAGTGATCGTAGTTATCACGCAGATGGTCGTCCAGCACGACCACCGAAGCTAAATGATCTCCTTCATAACGCAGTTGGCCATAGGGGTCATCTTCGATGATCGGAACGCCATAGCGTTCAGCCAGCTCCACCAGCCTGTGTCGCCGTTCCAGCGAGAGAGTGACGCCGGTTGGGTTCTGAAAATTTGGCAAAACGTAGATGAACTTTGGTCCGCTACGCAGCGCCTCCTCCAGCGCATCGGTGTTCATGCCCAGCTTGTCCACCGGGACGGTGATGTACTCCGCGCCGTAGGCGTTCCAGGCTTGCAAAGCCCCCAGGTAGGTAGGCGATTCGACCAGGATGCGATCGCCGCGGTTGATGAAGATCTTGCCCAGTAAATCCAGCGCCTGCTGCGAGCCGGAGGTGATCAGTACGTTATCAGGGGTGATATTGAGATCGTAGCGAGAGGTGTGGCGGACAATCTGCTCGCGCAGCGGCAGATAACCCTCGGTGGTGGAATACTGGAGCGCTTGAGCGCCAAAATTGCGCAGGACTTTCTCACAGGCCGTCGTGAAGGCTTCTACCGGAAAGACTTCCGGGGCAGGCAGACCTCCAGCAAAAGAAATGATATCCGGTTGTTCGGTCAATTTCAGCAGCTCGCGGATCGCCGAGCTGCCGATCCGTTGGGTACGCTGTGCATAGCGGTAATCCCAGGGGGTAGGCATGAATTCTCCTTACTTTGGAAACCTGCTAAGGATAATCGCTGGCGTGGGGACTGTTGCCCGATCGCCAAGCACCAGTTCAGCGGGCGCCTTTCCGGTCTTTTCCGTCGCGCTTTGATAGATAAGCAGCGGAGCGCCCTCCGCGGCGTTTTTATGTTCGATAAAAGCCTGCCCGGTCAGAAAGCCCTCGCTGTCAACCGCACAGCTTGTCACCCAACCGACCACCCGGCCGCGCTTATCCATCACCGGGTCGCCGTTGTGGGCCATGCGCACAGCTTTCTCTACGAAGCGGAAGCGAACTACGACGCCGCTGCGCTCTTTTTCGCGTCTGAGATATGCCTCCCGCCCGATAAACCAGGGTTTGTAAGCTTTCACATAGCTGCTAAACCCGGCTTCTGCAACACCCAGGTCTTTCTCACCGCGCTGACCCGTTCCGACCCCCATCTCGTGACCGTAGAGCGGCAGGCCTGCTTCTGTGCGCAGGGAATCGCGCGCCCCGAGGCCCACCGGCTTGAGGACAAACGGCTCGCCAGCTTTGAGCAGGTCTCGAAACAGCCCTGCGGCGCGATCCGGGTGGACAAACAATTCAAAAGCCATCTTCTCACCCGTATAACCAGTGCGCGATACCACCAGGTCATAGCCGCCCACCATGGCATCACATAACTGGGTGCGCTTGAGTCTCAGTATGCGCTGGCGTGTTTCGGAGTCGCAACCCAGCGCCAGGAGCACGTCGCGCGAGCGCGGTCCCTGCAAGGCGATGTCTACACGCATATCCTCGCCTTCGCCAGGCTCGCGCAGGTTGCGCAGCCTCACATGGCCTCCGTATGCCCGAGCCCAGGGCCGCCGGTTGTCCACCAGCGCTCCCCCGTCTCGGACTGCATTCAGCCAGGCCCAATCCTTATCGTCGTTGGAGGCGTTGACCACTACCAGGAACATTTCCGCCGCACGTCGATAAACCAGGGTATCGTCAATGACCTCTGCATCGGGATCGAGAAAATGGGTGTAGCAGGATTCACCCACACCCAATCCGCCGATATCGTTCGCGCACACACTATCCAAAAAAGCAGCCGCTTCGGGTCCTTCTGCCTGGTATACCCCCATGTGAGCCACATCGAACAGGCCAGCCGCCTGGCGGGTAGCCAGGTGTTCTTCGATCACCGAGGTGTACCAGACTGGCATCTCCCAGCCGGCGAAGGGGATCAGCTTGGCACCCAGCGCCTTGTGCACCTCGAAGAGCGGGGTGCGGCGCAGCTCTGCCTCTACCTCCTGCCATTTGAATCTGGGCAGGGCTTCTCCGCTGCCCTCGGGCATGCCGATGAAATAGGGTTTATCAGAGCCGCGCCTCGGGTCGAGCATGGGCACGTCTTTGCAATCTTTTATCACCGGCTGGGCGGAGGATTCCACCACCACCACCGGACCGGGCAGCTTTCTCAACGGGTCGTCATCGAAAGCCACATACCCGTCAGAAAGATCGCGCAGCCAGGTAGCCGCCAAACCCGCGCTCCAGACCGGCACGCTCAGCAGGAATTGGTATCCGGGCAGGCAGGTAAGCGAACCCTCCACGGTGCCTTGCGGCGTGTGCAGGCAGGTTGGCAGGCTATCGTTTGGCTGCAAACCGCTCAGGTTTGCGCTGACGGCGTAATCCAGGAACTGGCGCAGGCGAGCGCCGCGCAAATCGTACGCCACCCAGCCGTCCCGGTCTGCAGGTCGGTCATCCAGGTAGTAAAAATGGGGGTAGCTGTGTTGCGTTGGCTGATAATCGATCCCCGCCGTTTGGGACAGATCGCGCACCTTGAGCCGCACCTCTTCGAGTACGCCAAAATCCAATTTTGCCCGCCGCATATCCCCTTTGCGACCTTCCAGGCTGAACGGCGTGGTCGCCTGGAGCAGGTCAGCGATCAAGTCTGCCAGGGATATCATCTCGGACTCTCTGAGGCCGCGTTGGGTGACCCAAGGAGTGCCCATGCGAATGCCCGAGGGCGCGGCAGCCGATTTATCCCCCGGTATCGTGTTGCGGTTGACCACCACCCCGGCGATATCCAGGATGCGCGCCGCCTGATCGCCGGAAAGCGCAGTTCCATCAGCGCCTTGGATCGTGCTGCAATCCAGGTTGGTCAGATGGGTATTCGTTCCGCCGTAAGGTACCCGCAATCCACGCCGGATGAGCTGATCGGTGAACACAGCGCAGTTCTTCACCACCTGTGCCTGGAGCTGGCGGAAAGTCTCGGTTTGAGCCAGCTTGAAAGCCAATGCCTGGGCTGCGAAGACGTTTACATGCGGTCCCCCCTGCTCGCCCGGGAAAACCGCCCGGTCGATCTTGCGCGCCAGCGCAGGATCGGTGGTCAGGATGCAGGCGCCGCGCGGGCCGCACAGCGACTTGTGGGTGGTAAACGTAATCACGTCAGCGAATCCAAGAGGAGAGGGATATACACCCGCTGCGATCAATCCAGCCACATGGGCGACGTCAGCAAACAGATACGCCCCAACGGAATCGGCTATCACCCGGAAGCGAGCCCAATCCGCCGCCCAGGGATATGAAGAAAAACCGCCAATGATTAACCTGGGCTTGTGCTGGCGGGCCAGCTCCTCGATCTGGTCGTAATCAAGCTGCTCGGTGAGTGGATCGACCGTGTAGGGTACCACATTGTAGTACTTGCCAGACCGGTTGACTGGCGAACCATGCGAAAGATGCCCGCCATGCAGCAGGCTCAAGCCCATGATGGTCTCGCCCGGATTCACCAGGGCGTGATATACCGCGTTGTTCGCCGGGCCTCCGGAAAGAGCCTGGACGTTGACAAATATTTCATCCGCGGATATTCCATTGGCTGCGAAAGTCTCAGCGCATCGCCGCCGCGCCAGCGCTTCGACGATATTGGCATACTCCACGCCTTTGTAATAACGCGGATCCGAGTAGCGCCTGAAGTGCCCCAATCGGGCGGCGTAATCCAGGATTTCAGCTTCGGACATCCAGCGCGTTTCTTCATCAGGATAACCCTCAGCGTAGATATTTTGAAAAGCGGAACCGAGCGCCTCACGGACTGCCAGAGGCGCGCTGCTTTCGCTGGGTATCAGAATCAGCTTGCGATACTGCCGTTCCGCCTCGATTTGGGTGAGGGCGTAAACATCCGGATCAAGCTCAGCTAGAGCGCCGCGGAACAGGTAATCCTTCATTATCATACTCCTGAGTTGGGTGGCAGTGATACTTGAATTGCCATAACGCAATCTCGATTTGTCTTCCGCCCAGTTGAATTGTAGCCTTTCGAGTTATCCGGGTCAAGTGATAAATATCACACCCTCCAGTGAGCCCACCTCGCACTCAAGGCAGGATATTATTAAAAACATCCACCAGACCCTGGCCCAGCCCGCGCAAGCTGTTGGTGATTTGCTCCAATGGGCCTCCTGTGCCGCTCCTGCCCGGCGCCAACACCCAAGACCAACCGGGGCCGTAAGTCTGGAGCAGAAATAATACCAGGATCACGGTAAGGATGATGAGAAGAACGAGCGTGCACGGAAACCTGGACCGTTCTGTTGATGGTTTCATTTTAAATGGACATAAGTGCTATTCAGCCACTTTCGATAAATCTGGTAGCGTTTATAAATCCTGGCGCCCATGTGCTCCGCCAGGACCGGGGTTCTTGGGTTGTCGTCCGAAGTCAATGACAGGTCCACCCACTTGTAGCCCCTGGCTGAGGCGCGCCTGCCCATCTCGTCAAAGAGCAGCGCGACGACGCCCGTATCCCAATATTCAGGTGGGATAAGCACGCTCTTGATCGCCAGGCAATCCGGTTGGCGGCGCATGTGCCACGCTAATTGTGCGTAGTTCCAGGGATAGCGCAGCCCGTTGACGTGGATCAGCGCCTCGTTCAGGTTAGGGATTCCGGGGAGCCATCCAACCGTCTCACCCTGCATGGTCTCTGCAAACAGCACCAGTTCAGGATCTATGATCTGGCGGAAGGGTTCCAGCAGGGCTTCCAATGCCTCGCGCCTCCAGGGGATATGACCCGGCAGGTGCGCCAGGGCGCGGTTCAGCAGGTGATAAACCCGCTCGATTTCCTCCGCCCAGTTGTCAAGGTCGGCAGAGCGGACGCGGAACCGGCCCCGCTGGCGTATCCTCTCTGCCAGGCGTCTCATGCGGCGCACTTCAGGTGTGGTCAGATCCACGTTGATGGCGTAAGCCAGGTTCTGGCCGCGGCCCGGCTGGAAGCCGTAACGTTCGAAGAATTCCCTGTAATAAGCAGGCGTATGCCCGCAGAAAATCGCCGCAGGGCGGTCGCGGCCTTCGATGAGCACGCCATAGCTATCCTCATAATCCAGGTTGAATGGGCCGTAAAGGGCGTCTAAATTCCGGGAGCGCGCCCAGCTCCCCGCGTGATCGAATAGCGCCCTGGCGATGGCGTAATCCTCCAGGCAATCGAAAAATCCGATCAAGCCGTCCTTCCACGGGTGGTCGCTGTGTGCGGATTTGTCTTCCGCGCAGCATATTGTGCCAACCGGCTGATGGCCGCGCCAGGCGATGAACAATTCAGCCAAGCCGCGCTGAAAAAAAGCGCCTCGCTGCGCGTCTGTCACCTTGCGGCGTTCGGGCAGGAGCGGCGGCACCCAAAGCGGATCGCCCGAATAGACGCGCCAGGGAAAGGTCAAAAAGATGCCTCTTTCCCGGCGGGTGTAGACCGGACGAATTTCGATCTCGTTCATAGCGTTTTGCTGATTTTCACTTTTCGACGGATCTCTAATTCCCTGGCGAGCTGGGTGTAAGATTCTCGCCCCAACGGGTATAGAGAGGCGAATAATATCCCCAGGCAAAGCAGCGCGGCGGGGATCGGCCCCGCCACAATTCGGATGCCGTTCACCGCGCTTTCCGGTTGCACAGCACGGTTGGGGATGTAGCCGCTGAAATCGAGCACCAGCAGAGTCAGCGGGATAGCGACTGACGAGGCGATCTTCTGCGCCAGCGTGATCAGGCTGTAGAACATGCCCTCGTGGCGCTCTCCGGTGTGCCACTCGCCCCACTCGATGGCGTCCGGGATAATCGACCAGGGCAGGATATGCGCCGCCGAAACGCCGATGCCCGCCAGCACGCACAGGAAGAGCAACAGCGCCAGTCCAGAGGACGGGTTCAGCGAAACCACAACCAGTTGCACGACCGCCCAAAAGGCGATCCCTGCGATGTAGGCTTTGCGCTTGTTCGAGCGGCGGGCGACCCATTCCCATATCGGCAGCACCAGGATGGCAGTCACGAATATGGTCGCCATGATCAGGTCGCTCTGGGCTTCGCGCTGGACGACGTACTTGATGAAAAAGATCAGGGTGGTCTCCAGCAGGCTGACCGATACCCAGGTGAACAGGAAAATACCCAAACCAAAAACGAAGGGCCGGTTTCCCCAGGCTGCTTCGAGCGACTTCCTCACCCCTGGCTGCTCCTGGCTCATGAACTCCTGGCGCTCGCGCGTCCCCCAAAATACCAGCAGCAGCGGTAAAGCTGAAACCAACCCAAATATGGCGCCCATCATCTGCACCCGCCCGGTATTTTCAGGGCGGAAGCTGCCCACGATCACCAATGGCAGGGTGAAGGCAACCAGGCCGCCGAAGATAGAGAAGAACATGCGCGTGGTGGTCAAGGCGGTGCGCTCGTCGTAATCGCCGGTCAGCTCGGGCGTAAGCGCAAAATAAGGCATGTAAACAAAAGTCGCCGCGGCGTCGTAAAGCACGTACAGCGCGGCGTAATAGATTCCCAGAGCCAGGCTGCTCTCCAGGGGAGGCCGCCACCAGAGCAAGGTAAAAATAAGGGCGAAAGGCAGCGCCCCAAACAGCAAGAAAGGCCGGCGCCGGCCCCAACGCGTCCGGGTGCGGTCGGAGATGTGCCCGATAATGGGGTCGTTGATGTAATCCCAGGTGCGCCCGATGAAGATCGCTGCCGCCGCCACCCTGGGCGAGATGCCCACCACATCGATCAGGAAAATGGCAAAAAAAGCCCCGAGGATCGTCGAGGTCAGACTGAAACCGATATCGCCAGCACCGTAAATCCACTTTTCACGCCGCGTCAGGCGAGGCAAGGTCATCACGATAATTGTATAGCGATTAGCGGATAAAGTAAATAAGATTATGGCTTATCGTTTAAAATCAGACTGCAGCAAGTCACCCCGCCCTCTGCTTTGGTAATCTCGGAAACATCCAGTGGTATAACCTGAATACCTGCCCGCTCCATTCGCTCTTGAGTGGCAGGATAAGCATTGGGGTAGATGACAAACTTGTCAATCCATAGTGCGTTAGCTGCCTGCTGTTCAGAGGGGTGAACTTCGATTATCCGTTTTTCACCGAATACCCGGCTATCCACCCAATTGGGATTGACCAGCAGGGTGCCCTCCGCCACAAGCGTCACAGCAGACTTCAGGTGCAGGCAGCCCTGGATGTTTACGCCTTCCACGATGTAGCCGAAAGGTTTCAGGACGCGCTGGAGCTGTTGGATCCCAGACCGGTTGGTGCGCTCCGATATGCCAATAAAAAGCTGACTGCCGATTCGGATCACATCCCCGCCATCCAGGGTGCCAGGGTGAACAATACGCAGCAACCTGCGATACGGCTCCAATGCCGCGGCTACCCCTGGGATTTCCAGGCGGCGGATCATCGCACCCGGCCGGGCAATCACGGCGACTTCGTCTAAAACAACCGCGATATCCTCCACAAACACTGAATCCGGCATATCTGGTCCAGCAGGCAGGCGTTGGACTGCGCAGCCGAGGCTCACCAGGCAGGCTTCATAATTCTCGTGCTGAATCCTGGCGAGCTCCACGTCGATCGGCGCCCGTTCCAGATAGGTGAGCTGGCAATGCACAATAGCTTCGCTGACTTCCCGGGTTATAGCAATACGCATCTGACCCATCTAAACCTCTTCCTCATAATTCTTCCCTTCCGCAAATCCCAATCTACCACCCAGGCAAGCCAGTTCTTGACCTTATCACTGATGCGGATATGACCCGCAGTAGCACCGCCGGTAGTGCAGCTTCCCAGCCGCTGCTCCATGTTGCTCACCCGTCAACCCGAAGGCGGTTTGAAAGGTGAAGCGCCATGGAAGTTCACTCACCAGGTTCGGATTATTGTATACTGAAAGCAGCAGCATGATGATATGATCTAAAAAGAAATTCCTGCCACTCTACATCCCCTCAGGGTGACCTTCATCCCTTGAAAACTGGATCAACATCAGGTATGCTCTGTTTGTAATATTTTTCACAATATACCAGGAGAGTTAGCCCCTATGAGCGCCGAATTACGTATCGATGCCTTATTGCCCCCCGAAATGGCGACCCGCGCCGAGTACGTGGGCGTGCGCAAAGCTGAAACACCCGCTCTCACCATGTTCACCCTGGCGATCCTGGCTGGCGCGTTCATCGCCATGGGTGCCATCTTTGCCACCACTGTCGCTTCGGGCAGTGTTGCCGTCCGTGCTGTCGATGGCGCGTTGACCTACACCACAGGACTGCCTTACGGGCTTACCCGCTTGCTGACCGGGATCGTGTTCTGCCTGGGTCTGGTCCTGGTGATCGTCGGTGGCGCGGAGCTGTTTACCGGCAACAACCTGATCGTCATCGCCTGGGCCAGCGGCAAGGTCACCAGCCGCGCCATGCTGCGCAACTGGATCATCGTCTACATTGGCAATTTCGTCGGCTCCATAGGCACGGCCGCGCTGCTCTTTTTCAGCCAGCAATATCTAAACGGCGGCGGGACGGTCGGATTGACAGCTTTGAACATCGCCAAAGCCAAAGTCGAGCTGAGTTTCATACCTGCCGTTGCCCTGGGCGTGCTGTGCAACACGTTGGTCTGCCTGGCGGTCTGGATGACCTTCAGCGCCCGCAGCACGATCGACAAAATTGCCGCGATCTTGTTCCCGATAGCCGGGTTTGTCGCTGCGGGTTTCGAGCACAGCATCGCCAACATGTACTTCATCCCCATCGGGCTGTTCATAAAAGAATATGCGGGAAGCGAATTCTGGAGCACAATCGGGATGACCCCCGCGAATTTCCCCACGCTGACCTGGGGTGGGTTCGTGAACAACCTGATACCGGTCACCCTCGGTAATATCATCGGGGGTGCAGTTCTGGTGGCGGCAGTGTATTGGGCGGTCTTCCTGCGCTCGACGAATAAATAGCAGCCTGCGATGCAGTTGCAGGCAACAGGAATCACATCACGATGCACAGAGGTAAACCATGAAAGCTTATGTATTGATTAACGTCCGCACGGGCTCGATTGCGGAAGTGGTGCGCAATCTGCGCCGCCTGGAGGGCGTATCGGAAGCCGATATGACCTTTGGGCCTTACGATGCTATCGCCATCATTCAAGCTGATGACGTCAACCGATTGGGGCACCTGATCGCCACCCAGCTTCAGCCCATCCCGGGCATACTGGACACCCTGACATGCCTGGTGGTGGAGCCTTAAAGCTATCCAGTAGCGCGATTTAATTTCCGTCGAAGTTGCACTGAAGTGAAAGCGAGCCAGCATGCTTTGGGCATACCTGGAGCATCCGCGTGTTGGCTATTTTCTTTTTTATCATTATGATTTATAATATCGGCAATAACTAACAATAATGCAAGGTGGATACTGGCCTTCTCAGTGTGGGAGATTTATTGCGCCAATACGGGGGAGAACCAATCATTGATCGTACCCCGAGAGCTAATCAAGGCTCATGAGCAGCGCCAGTTGCTGTAGCGTTTCTGTATTTTCGAGGGTTATTTCTGCTGAGGTAAAGAACAGTTCTCTGGAAAAAGGAGGTGATGATCAGAGAAACAGTCCAGATGTTTACATTCTTATGTGTTTTGTAACCGGTCTTGACTGTCAAGCAGTTCCAATCTGGATATTTATTTCCTGTTTATAAGATGACTTGAAAGGAGCCAAAGATGTCTGGTAAAACACCCAGGCGAGCGCTTTCCATCTTTGTAATGCTCGCCATTCTGCTTTCCCTCGTTCCTGCTGTTTCTCCAACGAACGCCCTGGCAGGCGACACTGCTCAACCGCTGACAGAAAAAGTGATCTTCTTCGGTGCAGATGGCATGCGCCCCGATCTGGTGGAGCGCTACGCGAGTATGGGGCTGATGCCCACCTACGCCGACCTTTTGGCAAATGGCATGCGCGGCGATAACGGCCTGGTGCAGGCCTTCCCACCCAACACCGGCGTTGGCTGGTACACCCTGGCGACCGGCACCTATCCGGCTGAACACGGCTCGACCAACAACACTTTCCACCGCACGGGCGAGAGCAACTTCAACAACCGAACCTCGGGACTTTCCCTGGGCGTTCCGCAGGCCGACTCTCTTCAGCAGGCCGCCGAACGCGCCGGTAAGAAGATAGCTTCGGTCGAATGGGTTGGCTCGCGCAACTTCGTGCCCTCGCTGGCCGGTCCGGTTATCGACTTCCGCAACTTTTTCTCCACCCGCGGCGTGCTGGCTTATCCTCTCGTCCCCAGCGAGCAGGCTGGCGCAGCGACCTTCGGACTTTCATACCAGGTAGCAGCCTTCTCACCCGCCTTGGGCTGGAGTAACGTCCCCGCTGGGGATCCGGCAGCTCCCTCTATGGAAACCGTTCTCAACGTGCCAACTACCTTCGCAGCGCAGAACCCGAGCCGCGTCTACGATGTGTACATCTACGACAGCGTCCTTGACGGCGTAGCAGCATATAACCACGCTCTGCTGGTGAGAAGCGGCGCAGGTAAGGACGGTAGCCAGGCCTCCACCGACCTGATGGTGGGCGACTGGGCTGATATCAGGCTGATGGGAGCCGATGGCTTGATCGGCGCTCGCGCCGGGCAGACAGCTGGGTTCTACACCAAGCTGGTCAGCCTGTCGGGCGACCTGAGCTCATTCAAGCTTTACTTCACCTCGGTAACCCGGGCGATCGCCTCCTGCGCTTGCGACCCGAACTTCGAGAGTACGCTGGTCGACATGTTCCCCACCAGCACCGCGGCGGACTTCGCCCCGCTGGAAGCCGGCATTATCGACGAGGACACCTACGTCGAGCAAGGACTCATGTGGGCTGATTTCCACTTCCCAGCTATGCAGTACATCCTCACAACTGTACAGCCGGACACCGACCTGCTCTTCATAGGCAACCCGGTCACCGACGAGTTCAGCCACCAGTTCATGGGCTTGGTCACACCCACCGACATGGACGGCAACCCTAACCCGTATTATGACGACCTGACCAATGACGACATCCCCGATGGCCGCCTGGATGCCCGCGAAGGTTACATACGAGCGGCCTATGAGGAGGCGGATGCCACCCTCGCACTGGGTCGCTCGCTGATGGGCACAGATACGACCGTCTTCGCCTCGTCCGACCACGGCTTCGCTCCGCAGTGGTACGCCGTGAACGTCAGCAAAGCCTTGGCCGATCTCGGATATGGACCTGAGCAAATCAGCAACTGCCGCGCTGTCCCGGCCACGTTAGTCAAAGAATGCCATGCAGGGGGTACCGTCCAGCTTTACATCGATTTGGCTGGGCGTGACCCAGGCGGCGCCAACGCCCCGCAGGTCCCTGCGGGGGACTACGAGGCAGTTCGGAACAACCTGGTCAACTACTTCATGAACCTGGACGATCCGAACCTGCCTGGCCAGCAGCAGGTGGTCGCAGCCGTTTACAAGAAAGAAGAGCTGCGCAACGTGGATGGCAGCGACTCGCTGCACCCCAACCGCAGCGGCGATGTGGTGGTGGTCTTCCGCCCGCCCTATCAGACCGACGCAGCCACGCCCGGCACGCTGATCGCCTTCTCGCAGTTCTTCGGACAGCACGGCTACCTGCCGGAACTGGTTGACCTGGAGCATAATGTCAACATGCGCGCCGCCTTTGTGGCTGCTGGGCCAGGTATCCGCAAGCAGGGGCCAGTCGCTGGCGTCCGCGCAATTGACCTGGCGCCCACTATTGCCTTTATGATGGGCATCCCCGGTCCGCAGAACGCCCGCGGCGAGATCCTGTACAACCTGACCACCGGCCAGGGACGCTACAAAGAGCTGACCGTGCTGCAGATCAGCGATTACCACGGGCAGCTCATCCCGCTCAGTGAAACCGCCGATACGCTCGGTCCCAGCTTCGCCATCGGCGGGGCAGCCTTCCTCAAGATGTGGTTCGACGTATACCGGGCCGAGGCTAATGAAGGCGTGCTCACCGTCGCTGCTGGCGACTCGGTCGGCGCCACGCCGCCCATCTCGAACTTCTTCGGAGACACGCCCACGATCGAGATCATGAACATGATGGGCTTCAGCCTGGATGGCCTGGGCAACCACAATTTCGATAAAGGCCAGGCTTACCTGCGTAATACCCTGATCCCACTCGCCAACTTCCCCTACCTGTCAGCCAACGTTGTAGACAGCAAGGGCAAGACTCCTCCTGAGTGGAGGCCATCGGTCGTCTTCGACTCGTTCGATGGCGGCAAGGCTGGTTTCATCGGTTTCACCAACGAGG
>DATEDC010000030.1:0-3645 GCA_035286585.1 Anaerolineales bacterium | reverse complement strand
TGATGAAGTGACTTTGGCCAAGGATGAAGTTGATCCCCTCAGGCTTTTCGATTTTAACGGCGATCAGGTTCATGGCGGTTTCCTCCTGGGCCGTATTGTAACCCCAATTTATCTGCGCGTATAATCCGGCAGGAGGATGGGGGAGGGTAAGCCATCCTCCAGGCCAGCGGCACGGCGCACGCGCTGCCATTCGGTTAAGTGTTCCAGGGTTGGGTGTCCTGGCTGGACATGCTGCACGTATTCCGCCGCAGCCCGGCCGGTGCGCCGTCCAAATACGCAGATGTCGAGCAGGCTGTTGCCCATCAGGCGATTGCGCCCGTGGATGCCGCCCGCTGCCTCACCGGCGACATACAGACCGGGGACGCCGGTGCTGCCATCCGGCTGGATGGCAACCCCGCCGTTCTGGTAATGCAAAGTGGGGTAGACGAGGATTGCCTCGTGCACCAGGTCGATGTCGAAGCGCTTGTACTGGCGCACCATGGCTGGCAACTCCCGGGTGATGGTGCCGGTACCCTGCAGCAGGTCTATCAGCGGCGCGTCCAGCCACACGGCGGGCTGGCCAGTGGGGGTCTGCACGCCTTTGCCGCGCTCGGAGCACTCCCGGATGAAGGCGGCGGCCTCGACATCGCGCGTCTCGAGCGGGAAGACGAACTGCTCGCCGTCCACGTTCAAGACCTGCGCGCCGAGCCCGCGCACTTTTTCAGTCACCAGCTGGCCGAGGATCTGTTCTGGATAGGCGGCACCAGTCGGGTGGTATTGCATGGTATCGATGAAAGCCAACTTTGCGCCAGCCCGGTAGGCCAGCACCAGGCCATCACCGGTAGCGCCATAATGGTTGGTGGTCGGAAAGCCCTGATAATGCAGCCGGCCGCTGCCGCCTGTGGCGATGATCACCGCTTTCGCCAGGACGGTCATCAAACGCCCGCTGTCCAGGTCTTTTAACAAAGCGCCAACCGCCCGTCCCTGGTCGTCGAGCAGCAGTTCGATCGCTGGACGGAACTCCCAGACGCGGATCGAATGCGGCGCGCCGTTGCCCCGCGAGCGAACTTCATCGCGCAAGGTGCGCATGATCTCCGCGCCGGTGTAATCGCGGGCGGCGTGCATACGCTTGCGGCTGGTACCCCCGCCGTGGATGGTGCGCAGCGTCCCATCGGGCTCTTTATCGAACATCGCCCCGAGCGATTCCAGCCAGGCGATCACCGCCGGCGCATCGCTCACCAGGGCTTCGACCAGATCGGGGTCGTTGCTGAAGGCGCCCCCGCCGATCACATCCAGGTAATGGATCGCCGGGGAATCGTTCTCTTTATCGGCGGCCTGGATGCCGCCTTGGGCCATCATCGTGTTGGCGTCGCCGAAGCGCAGCTTGGTGGTGAGCAACACCTCTGCGCCGCTTTCCTGGGCGAGCAAGGCGGCGCTGGCTCCGGCTCCGCCGCCCCCGATCACCAATACGTCGCAGATCGCGTCTGGCTCGGCCGAGGATAAGATATCATCGTAGGCCAGGATACCGTGCGAGGCGAGATTTCGCCATTGCCCCACTCCAATCAGCGGTGATGCTTCCAGGGCGTCGGCCAGCTCGCGTGCGGTGTGGTCGCCCTTGTTCGGCCCGACTTGCAGCTGGCGGAAAGCGTCGCTGATGTAATCGGGGTGGAAAGAGCGTAGAATGGTTTCCCGCTCCTGGGGAGAGAGCCGCGGGTAGGTTTCCTGAGCGCGGCGGGCACGCGAGGCTTCTACTTTGGCCAGGGACTCGCGAATTGACGTCGGGTAGGACATACACACCTCCGAGGGGCTTTTGGCGGTTGATGATCGCCTGGATTAATGACGGGACCACGGCGGAGGCTGCGCCGGGTCTCCGCATTTGTAATGCATCTCGCTGCGCACGCGATGGCTGAGAGCCGAGATCAAGAGGGTCAGAGGCACCTGATTTTCGCACACCTCCTCGCACATCCCACATCCAGAGCAGGAAGCGATCCAGCGGCTGATCAGCACCAATTCAGCCAGCGCGGCCCGCCCGCTTTGCTGCGACGCGCGTTTGCCAAGCAGATTGTCGAATTGGCCGTGGTACATCGGGCAGGCGTCCAGGCACTGGCCACATAGCGAGCAGCTGGCAAACCAGGCTAGAAAGCTGCCCAGATCATTAAACCGGTAGGCGGTTTGCATCTCCTCGATCAGTCCCCTGCGCATCCCCGCCCGCATATCGGCGACCGCGCCCACGACTGTCTCGCGATGCGAGACCTGGTATTCGGTAGCCAGGGCGCCGGTGAGAGCATTCAAACCCAGGCGCTCGTCGGTGGCTTCGTCGCGGGCAATGACCAGCAGAAATTCATTGGACGGGACGCCGATCGCGCCGATGGTCACATCAGCACCACAGGGGCCGGGCCAGTCGCAGACCATACAGGCGGTGCGGAAGCGTTGCGGCCTTAAACCACCCTCCGCCGCGTTGCGCAGGACATCGGCAGTCACGCTGCTAAGTCCGTGGGCTTCCAAACTAAGCAGATAGTCGCTGTGGGTGAAAGTGCCAATGCAATCTACGCCGAGAATCACAACCTCATTGGGTTGGGGCGCAACCGGGCGACGCTTTTGGAGTTCGACAAAGGCGCGCAGTTCGCAAGGCCGCAGGAGGATGGCCAAACGCTGATCGGAGTTTTCCTGGACGAACCGGTCAGCGATGCCAGCGGCGTTGCTGGTCATGAACGGCGCAAATGGATTGACTGCCGCTAACCCGGCGGGGTTTTCGATCACCTGGGGGGGGATGCTGGAGCTTTCCAGCAGTTCGACCGGTGCCAGCATGGCGTCCAGTTTGTTTTGGACCCACCAGGCGGCGAGGAACTGGCGGAGAGCTCTCAGCGTATCACCGTGCTGCACCTCAAGAATTCGATTTATATTCATCAGTCACCTCCAAGATGACTAGGCTGGATGGAGGTCAAACATTTCCGCTGCAATGGCGAACCGCGCCGCTTCCAGCCCCAGCTCCAGTGCTTCGGGGGGGACCAGGCTCTTGATGAGCAGGTGCGGTTCGATCTGTGGTGCTGGACCAGGACCAGCGAAGATCATCGTCACCCGATCGACGGCGCGTTTAAGCATTTCGCCGGTTGCCAGGCGCACCTGGGCAGCCGGGCCATGGATACTATCGTCCTGGCGGTTATCGGCGAGCCAGGCAGCGTGATACACCAACCAGCGGGCGCTTTCGGCGTCAACGCGCATCTCGGCCAGCATACGCTGCACTGCCGGGCGCACCGCCAGCGGCTCACCGAGGGAAACCCAGCTGCGGGCGTGCTCGGCGGCCATTTCGATCAGACGTTCAACCATTCCGACATAGCGGGCGCCCATTTGAATCCAGGCGCGCGTGGCCTCACTCCTGGCGAGTTCCAGAGCGCCTCCCGGCTGGCCGAGAAGCGCTTCACCAGGCACACGCCAATTGCTCAGGGTCAGGACCATTTTGCCATTGGCAGAGGTTTGCACATTGGTCAGATCAGCGTCGAGCAGGAAAGCCGTCAACCCCTGGGGTGCTTTGGCCAGGAGGATGAAGAAGTCGCCCTCGCCAGGGGAAGCGGCAAGTATTTTTTGCCCATTCAGGATGAATCCTTCGTCGTCAGGTGTGGCGCTGGTGGTCCAATTTTCGGGTTTAATGCCTGCCGGATGGGGTTC
>DATEDC010000029.1:0-3244 GCA_035286585.1 Anaerolineales bacterium | reverse complement strand
TGTCGGCGCCTTCCTGATCTTCAACACATTTTCGATGACCGTGGTGGAGCGGACGCGCGAGATCGGCATGCTGCGCGCCATCGGGATGAACCGCTGGCATGTCTTGGGCATGGTCCTGGCCGAGGCAGGTATGCTGTCTGTGGTTGGCTCTCTCCTCGGTCTTGGTGCTGGGCTTCTCCTGGCGCGCAACTTGACCACTTTGATGGGCGCGGTCGTGACCAGTTCTGAAAGCGTGCTGAGCGTCCCCTGGCAGGGGTTAGCCCAGAGTGTCATCGTAGGGGTTGGGGTGACACTAAGCTCAGCCCTCTTGCCAGCTGTTCAGGCGGCGCGCATCTCGCCCCTGGAGGCTTTGAGTGCTCGCGGTCGGAGCGTGCAGGCTGTGCGGCCCACGATCTGGATTAGCGGCCTGGCGCTGCTCTTCGTAGGCTGGGCGGCCTTGTATCGCCTGGAATGGCGGCCAGAGGTCAATTTCCAGGCCGGTAGCGCATCTGTATTAGTGATCCTCTTCGGCGCTACATTGACGGTTTCCCTGGCAGTGGCCGGCCTGGAACGCCTGACCCGCCCGCTGGCCGGGGCGCTCTATGGGGACGAAGGTCGGCTGGGCTCCGCCAATATCCGCCGTTCGGTTGGGCGCACCACGCTCACGGTCGCCTCCTTGATGGTGGCGCTGACCATGATCATCGGAGTTGGTTCTCTGGCCTATTCGTTCGAGCAGGACATGGTCGCCTGGGTGGATACAGCCCTGGGCGGCGACCTGTATGTGCGTTCGCCGATGACCATGCGCGCCTCTTTCGCCCGTCAGCTGGAGAATGTCCCCGGCGTAGCCGCGGTGACGCCGGTGCGCTATCTGACCGTGCGCGTCGCTCCAGGTATGTCTGCTGCTGATGCGGGTGAAGACGATAGCTTGTTCTTCGCCGCCATCGATCCTTGGACCTTCCGCCAGGTGGGGGCAATCGAGTTCGCGGCTGGCAGCGGGGATCCAGAGCAGAACTGGGCAAGCCTGGAGCGCGGGGACGCCCTGTTCATTTCCACCGTGGTGGCCGATCGCTATAGCTTGAGCCAGGGTGACAATATTTCCCTGCTCACCCGCCGCGGCGAGCATGCTTTCACCGTGGCGGGCGTGATGATCGATTTTACCGGGCAAGGCTACATCGTCTATAGCACCTATGCTGACTTACAGCGCTGGTTTGGTGAAGAGGGCGCCGACCGCTTCACAGTGAAGATCACGCCGGGGTATGCCGTTTCGAGCGTGGCGCAGGAGATCGAAGCGCGCTACGCCGCTCGCCGCTATATCAGCGTCCAGACCAGCGAGGTTTTCAAGACCAACATCCTGGATTTGGTGGGCAGTTCTTTCCGCCTGTTCGATGTGCTGAATTTGATCGGGGTGATCATCGGTGCTCTGGGCGTGATTAACACCCTGGTGATGAATGTGTGGGAGCGCCAGCGCGAGATCGGCGGCCTGCGTTCCCTGGGGATGACCCGCCGCCAGACCACCCAAATGGTGCTGGCCGAATCGCTGGCCATGGGTTTGATCGGCGGTGTCTATGGCCTGGGGTTCGGATACGTAGTGGCGGAGATCATGATCTACGCCATGAATATGTTGAATGGCTACGATCTCCAGTTTATTTTCACCCCAGGACCTTACCTGTTGGGCGTATTGATCGCTCTGGGCATCTCCCAGCTGGCTGCGCTGTATCCGGCGCGCCGCGCCGCAGCGGTCAATATTATTGAAGCCATTAAACATGAATAAGTTCCTCTAAGAGAGAGATATGACCAAAAGACGAATCATCGTCGGCATCCCCCTCGTTTTAATCCTGGCCGTTTTCGGTTACTGGGGCTATCTGACTTACCTCGCTCCGCAGCCTCTCCCGCCCACCCCTGGGCCGGAGGCGGACACAGGTGAAAGCCGGCCTAGCCTGGTCTCGGCCGAAGGTAGGGTGGTGCCGGTTCAATTCGCTCGCCTGAGCTTTAATACCGGCAGGTTGGTTGAAAAGGTATTAGTCCTCAAAGGGGAAGCCGTCGCCTCCGGGGAAGCTATTGCCCGCCTGGACGGTCACTCCCGCCTGGCGGCCGGCCTGGCAGCCGCCGAACTTGAGCAGCTATCCGCCCAACAGGCCCTCGACGCGTTATACGAGGATGCCGGGCTGCGCGCTGCCCAGGCATTGCAGTCTATGGCTGACGCCCGGGATGCCGTGCGCGATGCTGAACGCCGCCTCAACAACCTGAACAGCGCTTCTCCCCAGGTCGACATCGATCAAGCCCGCGCCAACAAAGTCCTGGAGGAGGAGCAGCTCGAACGCGCCCGCGAAGCCTTCGAGCCTTACGCCGGTAAGCCGGAGGACAACCTGACCCGCGCCGTCCTGCAGAGCAAGCTGTCTCAAGCTCAGAAAGAATATGACGATGCCGTGCGCCTGCTCAACAACCTGTTAGGTACGACCAATGCGATTGACCTGGAACAGGCCGAGGCTGACCTGGCCCTGGCACAAGCCCGCCTGGCCGTTGCCCAGCGCGACTATGAGGATTTGAAGGATGGCCCCGACCCTGACGAGGTCGAGCTGACGAAGGCGCGCTTGGCGAACGCCGCAGCCCAGGTCGCCGCCGCGCGTGATGCTATGCAAGACCTGGAGTTGCGCGCACCTTTTGCCGGAATGTTGGTAGCCTCTGATTTGAAGGTCGGTGAATTTGTCTCCCCCGGTGTGCCTGTCGCCACCCTGGCTGACCTGTCTGCCTGGCAGGTGCAGACCATCGACCTGGCGGAGAGCGACGTCGCCCTGCTCTCGCCAGGGATGGCCGCGCAGGTCACCCTGGATGCCTTTCCTGGCGAAAGGTTAACTGGCGTGATCCGAGAGATCGACCTGCAAGGCGCCGACCGCCGCGGCGACATCACCTACACCGTCACCCTGGACTTCGACCCCGGCGATGTCCCCGTGCGTTGGGAGATGACCGCTTTTGTGGATATCTCTCTTCCTTGACATCTCCTAATCTACAATGACTACGTCGCTGCTGCTGCGGCCAAATACTTCTGGCGAGTACATTTCCTCCGCCTTGGCTGGCGGGACCACGAACCTGCCCGGTGTGGTTGCCCGGGCAATATAGGTATATTGGTAGACCCCATCCCACAACAGGGAGGTAAAGGCCTCGGCGCGCTCGTCGCGCAGGTTCTGGTGCTCGTACCAGCTCCCCCACCACCACCAGCCGTAGCGATAGTCCGGGCTGTTCGGGTCCTGAGGAATGCTTCCGGAGA
>DATEDC010000028.1:0-3048 GCA_035286585.1 Anaerolineales bacterium | reverse complement strand
AGTTTGTCAACCGCAGGTTAGAGGAAACCATCGACGCCCTCCTGGCGAATTCGGAGACGCCGCCGGTGATTATCCTGCAAAGTGATCACGGTCCGGGCAGCCGGCTGGATTGGTCCTCTCCAGGGAAGACATGCCTGTGGGAGCGTACGGCGATCCTGAACGCTTATTACCTGCCGGGCAGCGGCTCAGACCAGCTCTACCCTTCTATCTCACCGGTCAATTCATTCCGCGTGATTTTGAATGCCGTTTTTGGGACGGATTTGCCGCTGCTGCCTGATAACACTTACTTCACTTCCCACCTCCTGGAGCGCCAGGTGATTGATATCACCGAGGGCCGGGATTCCCGCGCTCTTTGCGAATAACCCCACAGCGCCGCGATGCTCTGCTATCCCGAGGAAACGGTCATCGCGAGACCAGCGTTCTTTGCTGGTCGAAGCGATCTCCTCCCCTCAGGGTGCTGCTCCGTGCCTCGCAGCGACAAAGCCTACAGTTACTTAAAACTCGTAAATGGTCTTTTCACAGGCTGAAGGTGAATAGCCCCTCCTTGACGTTTCCCCCTTTATCCCTTAAGATATCCATCGCACAAAGATTCTAAGAAATGAGCGTGGGGCATAGGACGGCCCTTCGACTTCGTGCGCCGAGGGCGCACTCCGCTCAGGGATGGGTTAATCTTGTTGGGAGAGTCATTCTATGGAACTCGGTCTGGTACAGAAGATCAATATCGACGATGAGATGCAGCAGGCCTACCTGGATTACGCCATGAGCGTGATCGTCGCCCGGGCGCTGCCGGATGCCCGCGATGGCCTCAAGCCGGTGCACCGGCGCATCCTCTACGCCATGTACGATATGGGCTTGCGCGCCGATTCGACCTTCAAAAAGTCGGCCCGCATCGTCGGCGAGGTGATGGGCAAATATCACCCCCACGGGGATATGACCGTCTACGACGCCATGGCGCGCATGGCCCAGGATTTCTCCATGCGCTGCGTCCTGGTGGACGGGCAGGGCAACTTCGGCAGCATGGACGGCGACCCGCCGGCGGCGATGCGCTACACCGAGGCGCGCCTGACCCCCGCGGCGCTGGAGATGCTGCGCGATATCACCAGGGAGACCGTCGATTTCGACGCCAACTTCGACGACACCCTGAGCGAGCCCACCGTGCTGCCGGCGGCGATCCCCAACCTGCTGGTGAACGGGGCGACCGGCATCGCCGTGGGCATGTCCACCAGCATCCCGCCCCACAACCTGGGGGAGGTGGTGGACGCCCTGAAATACCTGCTGGCTCACTGGGAGCGGCTGGATGACATCAACCTGGAAGACCTGATGGGCTTCATCAAGGGGCCGGATTTCCCCACCGGCGGGGTGATCATCCAGGAGAGCGGCGAGGAAACGCTGGCCAGCGCCTACGGCAGCGGGCGCGGGCGGCTGACCGTGCAGGCTCGCGCCCACCTGGAAGAGATGGAGCGCGGCCGCAACCGGGTGATCGTCACCGAGCTGCCCTATATGACCAATAAGTCCTCCCTGATCGAGCGCATCGCCCTCCTGGCGCGCGAGGAGCGCATAGAGGGCATTGCCGACCTGCGCGACGAATCCGACCGCCAGGGCATGCGCATCGTCATCGAATTGAACAGGGCAGCCGACCCGGAAGCGGTGCTGCGCGACCTGTACCGGCACACCCCCATGCAGAGCACCTTCAGCCTCATCATGCTCGCCCTGGTGGATGGCGAGCCGCGCCTGCTCAGCCTCAAGCAAGCCCTGCGGGTGTACCTGGACCACCGCCTGGAGATCATCCGCCGGCGCAGCGAGCATGACCTGGCCCGGGCGCGCCAACGGGCGCACATCCTGGAAGGCCTGCGCGTGGCGCTGAAGCACCTGGACGAGGTGATCAGCCTGATCCGCCAGGCTGCGGACGCGGACGCCGCCCGGCTGCGCCTGATCAAGCGCTTCAAGCTGAGCGATGCGCAGGCCCAGGCGATCCTGGATATGCAGCTGCGCCGGCTGGCTTCGCTGGAGCGGAAGAAGATCGAGCTGGAATACAAGGAGACCCTGGCGCTGATCAAGGAGCTGGAGGCTTTGCTGCGCTCGCCAAAGAAAATGCGCCAGGTGGCAGCCGACGAGCTGGAAGCAGTCAAGCAGGCCTATGGCGACCGGCGGCGCACCCAGATCGTCAGCTTGAAGAAGGGCGAGCAGCGCCGGGTGGCGCTCACCGCCGGCGATCTGCTCCCCGAAGGCACGGTCTGGCTGAGCGCCACGGCGGATGGGCTGCTGGCGCGCACGCTGGAGGATAAAATCCCGCGCCAGTCCGGGGGGGAGGCCCCCGCCTGGCTGCTGCGGGTGAACACGCGGGATACGCTCTACCTGGCCGCGCAGGACGGCTCGTGCGCCGCGCTGCCGCTACACGCCATACCCGAGGCGGAGAAGCCCTCCGACGGCGTCCCGCACTATAAAGTATCGCCTCTAACCCCCAGCGATAAGCTGGCCGCGCTGTTCACCCTGCCGCCCAAGGGCGAGCGGGCTGAGGGCTGGTACGTGATGACCGTCTCGCGCCAGGGCATGGTCAAGAAGACCGCGCTGGGCGAGCTGCCCGGCCCATCGGCGAACACCTTCACCCTGGTTCGGGTGAACGCGGGCGACAGCCTGGGCTGGGCGCGGCTGACGAATGGGGAGGCGGATGTGCTCCTGCTGAGCGCCCAGGGCATGGCGATCCGCTTCAGCGAGGAGCAGGTGCGCCCCATGGGCCTGGTGGCTGCCGGGGTGAGCGGGATGAAGCTGCAAGCCGGCGACGAGGTGGTGGGTGCCGTCACCCTGCCGGCGAGCAGGGAAGTGTTCATGGTGGCTTCGGACGGCAGCGCCAAGCGGGTGGCGGTGAGCCAGTTCCCCCAGCAGGGCCGCTATGGGCAGGGTGTGCTGGCCTGGAAGCTGCCCGCCAGGGTGAAGGCGGTAGGCTTGACGAGCGGCAAGGGTACCCAGCGGGTCACCCTGCACCTGGATAAGCTGGCCCCCAAGATGGCCCGCCTGGACGAGGCGCCCCTGCAGGGTCGCGCCTCGCGC
>DATEDC010000027.1:0-14244 GCA_035286585.1 Anaerolineales bacterium | reverse complement strand
TCCGCGGAGCGGCTGCGCATTCAAGCTCCGGTGCCTGGCAGACCGTATATCGGCGTGGAGGTGCCCAACCCGCGCTCCTCGGTGGTGCGCTTACGCCCCATCCTCGAAACTGAGGCATTCTATAGAATCGGTTCGCCACTTGTGGTGGCACTCGGGAGGGATGTATCCGGGCAGCCAGTGGTTGCAGACCTGGAACGTATGCCGCATCTTTTGATCGCCGGCACCACTGGCTCGGGTAAGTCGGTTTGTATTGCCGCGCTGACAACCTGCCTGGTGATGAACAACACCCCAGATGAGCTGCGCCTGATCATGATTGACCCCAAGATGGTTGAGCTTGTGCGCTTCAATGGGCTGCCGCATTTGTATGGAAAGGTGGAAACCGACTTAGAAAGAATCCTGGGAGTGCTGCGCTGGACGGTCGCAGAGATGGACCGGCGTTATAAGCTCCTGGAGGCTTCGCGGTCTAGGAATATCGAATCCTACAATCGCAAAGTGCGCCGCCGGAAAGGCGAACAGCCGGTGCCGCGGATTGTCGTATTCATTGACGAACTGGCAGACTTGATGATGTCTGCTGCCGAGCAAACTGAGCCAACCCTGATTCGCCTGGCGCAAATGGCTCGTGCGACCGGGATTCACCTGGTCGTCGCCACACAAAGGCCCAGCACAGACGTGGTGACCGGCTTGATCAAGGCGAATTTCCCGGCGCGCTTATCCTTCGCAGTGGCTTCCTCGGTCGACTCAAGGGTAATCCTGGACTCCACGGGTGCGGAATCGCTGCTCGGCCATGGGGATATGCTCTTTGTACCCCCGGAGGCGTCCGCACCGCTGCGCGCCCAAGGGGTGATGGTCAGCGACCAGGAGGTCGAAAAGGTCATCACCTACTGGCAAAAAGCCTACCCCGATTTCCATGAGGAGGCTCCCCCCTGGGAGGAGCAGCTTAAGCAAGATGCCATCCTGGCTGATCGAGATGGTCTGATAGAAGAAGCGATAAAAATCGTGAGCGAGACGCAGCGAGCGAGCGCCTCTTTGCTCCAGAGGCGGCTGCGAATCGGCTATCCCCGCGCGGCGCGCCTGATTGACGAATTGCACGACCTGGGCATCATTGGGCCGCCTCAGGGAGGCGGGCGCGAGCGAGAGGTCTTGATCGAAAGGCAGGCGGAAGATTGAGGCGGGTTGGACCGCGGTAAAGTATTCAACTTGACAGCCCGGGCCCCTGCTGGTAGGATAGCCCGGCTAATCGGTGCGTGAACGGGCCATACGAGAAAGGTGGTTTTAAATTCGTGGAGCAGACAGTCGAGAGTAAACAAACCCAAGGTATGACATTGACAGATCGTTTGCGCAGCACATTCAAAAATGTCCTGGATCCTTTAGGGGCATTCTTGAATAGATTGGGCATCCTGCCCAATACGATGACGATCCTTGGCTTGGCGGGCAACACGGTGGGCGCTGTATTTCTGGCTCGCGGGGAGATGATAATTGGCGGCGTCATTATATTGTTGATGGGCCCGGTAGACGCACTGGATGGGACGATGGCCAGGTTGAGAGGCGAGTCGAGCGATTTCGGCGCATTTGTCGATTCGGTCACCGATCGTTACTCGGAGCTGGTGATTTTCGGCGGTTTATTGTTCTACTATCTAGAGCAAGGCGCCTGGCTGCCGGCTTTGCTGGCTTATGTGGCGGCCGCCGGGTCGGTGCTGGTATCTTACACCCGCGCCCGAGCCCAATCGATAGGCATTGATACCAAGGTTGGCGTGCTGACCCGATTAGAACGCTATTTCGTCTTGGTGCCTGCTTTGATTCTCAACATCCCGATGGTCGCTTTATGGATCATGGCGATCCTTGGAAATATCACCGCGATTCAACGGATCGTTGACGTCCGCAAGCAAGCGCGCAAACTCTAGTCGAGGTGGAAACTATGCCAACAGGTTTTAATATCGGACCAGTTTTCATTCATTATTACGGGATCATCCTTATGTTGGGGGCGTTAGCGGCAGCCTTCCTGGCGGAACGCGAAGCCCGCCGCCGAGGCAAATACAGCGAGCTGGTTTGGGATGGGTTGATCTGGGTCTTGATTGGAGGCATCATCGGCGCCCGATTATGGCATATCTTGACACCTCCGCCTTCGATGATCGAGCAGGGCATCACTACCCTGTATTACCTGACCCATCCTCTGGATGCGCTCAACACCCGGCTGGGAGGCCTGGGCATCCCGGGCGCGGTCATCGGCGGGGCGCTTGCCTTGTATCTTTTCACCCGGCGGAGAAAGGAGCGTTTTGCCGAGTGGGCGGACATCGCCGCGCCGGCAGTGGCGCTCGGACAGGCGATCGGTCGCTGGGGGAATTTCGTCAATCAGGAGCTTTACGGGAAGCCCACCGATTTGCCCTGGGGCATTTTTATCGAACCTCAGAACAGGCTGCCCGAGTTTATGAACTTCACCCATTTCCACCCGCTGTTTTTATATGAGTCGCTCTGGAATCTGGCGAACATGGGCTTGCTGCTTTGGGCAGGGCGGAGGTATGCCGATGTGCTTAAAACAGGCGATCTTTTCCTGATCTACCTGATATTTTATCCGCTTGGGCGTTTCCTGCTCGAATTTTTACGCCTGGACGCAGCGCAAATTGCGGGGATCAACGCCAATCAGACTTTCATGCTGATCATCATGATTGCAGCGGGCGGATGGCTGTTCTGGCGCCACCGCGGGAATGATAAGCAGACGGTTTAGAGAACGGATGATCGTCACTCAGTCGCTGGGTAAAAGGTTTGCTGATTTTTGGGCCGTCGATGGCCTCAACCTGCAGGTAAATGCCGGGGAGGTCCTGGCATTGCTGGGTCCCAATGGAGCCGGCAAGACAACCACCGTGCGCATGCTCACTTCGGTATTACGGCCTACGTGCGGGCAGGCGTGGGTGGCTGGGTTCGATGTCCTCCGGGAAGCGGATAAAGTCCGCGCCTCGGTGGGCTTACTAACCGAGCAGCATGGATTATATGGGCGCATGCCCGCGGCTGATTATCTGGATTTTTTTGGCCAGGTGTACAGGATCCCTGGCGATAGGCGTGAGCGCAAGATCAACCAATTGCTGGATGATTTTGGATTGCTGAATGAGCGCCATCGGCGCATCGGTGAGTATTCCAAGGGCATGTCTCAGAAACTGGCCCTGGCGCGTGCGTTGCTCCACGATCCCCCGGTTTTGCTGCTGGATGAGCCAACCTCTGCAATGGACCCGGAAAGCGCCCGTTTGGTGCGCAATGCAATCAAGGATTTGCGCTCGGAGAGCCGGGCAATCATTATTTGCACCCACAACCTGGTCGAGGCGGAGGAGCTCGCAGACCAGATTGCCATTATCCGCCAGGGCAAGATCATCGCTGAAGGCTCCCCGGCAAGCCTAAAAGCGAGATTGCTTGGTCCGCCCGAGTATGAAGTCCGCTTTGGGGCTTCTCTCAACGGAATGGAACCCTCGCTTCCTGATTCAGCCCGGCTGACTTTACGCGGCGTGGATTGGCTGCGCTACCGGACCACTCAACCGGAAATCGTGAACACCGCCGTGCTGCGCACTTTTCTGGATCAGGGTTTGCCGGTGATCGGTTTACACGAAGTACCGCGCAGCCTTGAGCAGGTGTATCTCCAGGCTATTTCAGCTCAGACTGCCGAGGAAGATTGAATGCTCGCTAAGATTGGCTGGAATATCGCCCCTGCTTTGATCGTTACCCGGCGCGAGGTGAGGGACCAATTTCGCGATTGGCGCATCATCTTTCCCATCGTAGTTCTGACCATTTTATTCCCTGGCCTGATGAATTTCACCGCCCGGCAGGCGATTGGATTCGTGGAGCGCTACGGCGCGCCGATCATCGGTGATCGCTTGATCCCATTTTTATTAATGATCGTCGGCTTCTTCCCGATCTCCATCTCCCTGGTTATTGCCCTGGAGAGCTTTGTCGGTGAGAAGGAAAGGCGCAGCATTGAGCCGCTGTTGAGCAGCCCGTTGACCGATGTCCAACTGTATTTCGGCAAGCTGCTGGCTTCGATGGTGCCTCCTTTGCTCGCCAGCTACCTGGGGATCATCGTATACCTGTTCAGCGTCTATACACAGGTGGGCTGGACACCCCAACCTTTGTTGTTAGTCCAGATCGTTTTGCTGACAACTGTGCAGGCGTTGGTGATGGTCAGCGGGGCGGTGGTTGTATCCTCCCAAACCACTTCGGTCAGGGCAGCGAACCTGTTGGCTTCATTTATCATCATTCCGATGGCGTTATTGATCCAGGGTGAGAGCATCGTAATGTTTTGGGGGCGCTATTCCGCCCTGTGGCTGATTATCATCGCTCAGGCGCTGATTGCCGGGCTGCTTGTCAGAACCGGGGTCGCCCATTTTAATCGGGAAGAGCTGCTTGGCAGGGATTTAGATATACTGAATCTGGGCTGGGGTTGGCGTATATTCAAAGAGGCGCTAATTGGTCGAGCCACCTCCGTTGGAAGCTGGTATGCGCACGAATTAACCTCAACTCTCAAACGGATCAGGATGCCTTCCGCGCTGATGGTGTTTGCTCTCCTGGTTGGGTTGTGGCTGGGCGGGGAGCAATCCAAAACGTTTATATTGCCGGAAAACCTGCTCAATCTTGATAGGCTAGATAAGGGATGGATCGAGGGCATCGATTTTTTCCGTTTTTTCTCCATTAGCGGGATTGGAACAGTCTGGCTGCATAATATCCGCGCCATTTTGCTCGCCACGGTATTGGGGTTATTTACTTTCGGCGTCTTAGGCGTCATCGTTATGATGCTGCCGATCATGCTCATCGGCTATTTCATGATGAGCATGGCAACCGTCGGACTCCAGCCTGTGACGTTTTTTACGGCTCTAATCCTGCCGCACGGCATTCTGGAAATCCCCGCGATTATTCTGGCAGGGGCAGCGATCCTCAGGATCGGGGCAACGCTGGCTTCACCTGCCCGCGGGCGCACTATTGGGGAAGCCTGGTTAGCTGCGGTCGCAGATTGGACAAAAATCATGGTCGGAGTGGTGCTGCCGCTGTTATTGGGAGCCGCGATCCTGGAGGT
Source organism: Anaerolineales bacterium (assembly GCA_035286585.1). GTDB lineage: Bacteria > Chloroflexota > Anaerolineae > Anaerolineales > UBA4823 > DSOS01. The sequence continues at coordinate 9,194 of DATEDC010000027.1, read as the reverse complement.
CTTGGTCACCCCACGCCTGGCGGTCTGGCTGCTGGGTGGATAGCTCTTTCTGGAAGGAGAGTTGGTCATTTGCCGAAATTAATCATCCTGGGGTCTGCCAATGCGGTGCCAGATCTGGAGCATGAAAACACCTACATGGTCCTTGTCGGTCAGGAGCGCAGCGTTTTGATCGATTGCGTGGGAAACCCGCTGCTCAGGTTTCAGCAGGTGGGGGTGGATGCGGATCACCTGCAAGATATTATTTTGACCCACTTTCACCCTGATCACGTCTCAGGCGTTCCGTCTTTTTTAATGAACACATGGCTGATGGGTCGAAAACAATCGATCGATATCCATGGACTGAGCTATACCATCGAGCGGATGGAAAAGGTGATGGATTTCTTTGATTGGGCGAGTTGGCCCAATTTGTACCCGGTGAATTTTCACTCCCTGTCTGAGGGTGAAATGGTGCCTGTATTGGAAACGGACGAATTTCGCATTTATGCCTCGGTGGTGCGCCACCTGATCCCCACGATCGGGTTGAGAATGGAATTTCCGCGCAACGGGAAAGCGCTGGCTTACTCCTGCGATACCGAGCCTTGCGAGCAGGTCATCAGGCTGGCTTCAGATGTGGATGTCTTGATTCACGAGGCTGCGGGGGGGACAATCGGCCATTCATCCGCTGCCCAGGCCGGCGGGATCGCCGCGCAAGCCGGAGCAAAATCCTTGTATTTGATTCATTACCCAACTCAGGGAGTAAACCACGCGAACCTTGTAGCCGAAGCCAGAATTACCTACGACGGCCCGGTAGAGCTGGCTGAGGATTTCCTGGAATTGAGATTTTAATGGGGAGGGGGAAATAAACGCCCGCGAACCAGCGCGCTGAACGGGCTTGTGAAGACAATTTCACCAGCCGTGTACGAATGGTATCCACTCCGTGTTTTCCTTCAAATGACGGGCGAATAGATAACCAGCCGAAGAGGGAGGCTCCATGGGTTTGCGCAAAAGCCTCATCTGGGCCTGTTCAAGCGTGCGGCTGCCCTTGCGGTGGTTGCATGTCGGGCAGGCAGCCACCAGGTTGTCCCAGGAAGGACTCCCACCCAGGCGGCGCGGAATCACATGATCGATGGTTAAACAGGCAGCCTGCTGTCCGCAGTACTGACAGGCGAAGTTATCCCGCCTCAATATTTCCCGTTTTGTCAGGCGGATGCGCGGCCGGGGGCGCTTGATCATCTTTTCCAGCCGGATTATGGAAGGTCGAGGGTAAGCCCTGGATACGGTCATCACCACACCGCGACCGTTCAACACCAGGTTGGCTTTACCACTTAATATCAAACCTAGCGCCCGGCGTGTCGTACAGATGTTCAAGGGTTCGAAGTTTGCATTCAGTACCAACACGGGTTCGTACATAAGGCTCTCCGAAATTCCCGGAAATTATAGCACGGGAGTGGTTCTTTGGGAATTCGCCATTGTTGACGATACTCTTCACGGCAATTCCCAGGGAGCCTGAGAATGGTATAATATTTTCGTGCTTTCCGGTCACAGTGAGGTAAAATATCAAGGAGAATTAAAGGCTCGTTTAGGGTTTGAGAAAGGTGAGGATATCTTGCGCCAGATCATAATCAGCGCCGATCTGCAACCCGGCGAACAGCGGGGAGAAGGATATTATTACGCTCGGAAGTGATCCCCTCTGTGGTGCATTGAACGCGCCTTCACCGCAGAGGGCGCGTTTTTGTTTGCTCTCCCCATCGACCGGGGAGGCAGGTCAGACCGATTGTTCACAATCAGGAGAACCAAATGAGGAAGATGACGATTAGCGAGCAAGTCGAATACCTGATGCAGGGAACGGAATACGGCGACGAGGAACTTAAACAGGCGATGGCGACCGAGTTACGCGACCGCTTGATCGCGGCTGAGAAGGATAATCGTCCGCTGCGGGTTTACTGCGGGTTCGACCCGCGCACAAGCGACCTGCACCTGGGGCATACGGTGCCCATGCGCAAGCTGCGCCAATTTCAGGAGCTTGGGCATCAAGTGACCTTTTTAGTGGGCAACTATACCTCGCTGATCGGCGACCCTTCGGATAAGGACAAGTTGCGCCCGCAGTTGGATGCCGAGCAGGTTGCCCAAAATGCGCGGACTTATGCCGAGCAGGCTTACAAAGTGCTGGATAAACAAAAGACCCTGATCCGCTTTAACGCAGAGTGGCTTGCGGAAATTTCATTTGCTGAGCTGATCAAGCTGGCGTCGAATTTTACCCTGCAGCAGTTCTTGACCCGCGAGACCTTCAGGCTTCGTTGGGAGCGAGGCGATCCAATCTATTTGCATGAAACATTTTATGCACTGATGCAAGGCTATGACGCCTACAGCATGCGGACGGATGTCCAGGTTGGCGGGAGCGACCAGTTGTTCAATATCATTACAGCGGCGCGCAAGGTGATGGAATTCTTCGGTGAAAGACCCAATATCGCTATCATACTGGGCATCTTGCCAGGCACTGACGGTGAGATCAAGATGAGCAAATCGCTGGGCAATCACATCCCCCTGCTGGCTACACCCGAAGACATGTATGGCAAGGTGATGAGCGTCCCCGATAAAGCCATGGGCCTATACTTCCGTCTGGTCACGCGCTGGACTCCAGCCGAAATTGCCGAGATTGAAACGGGCATGGCAGAAGGCCGCTTGCACCCCCGGGATGTAAAGAAGAAACTGGCCCGCGAGGTCGTTTCTATTTTCCACGGCGAAGAGCCGGCTGAAAAGTCAGCATCCTCCTTTATCAGGGTATTTTTGAAGGGTAAGTGGCCCGACGAGATGCCCGAATACAAGCTGCAGCAGGGTCAAACCGTGTTGGACGTTCTGATAGCCGGAAACCTGGTCAGCAGCAGAAGCGAAGGCCGGCGGATGATCGAGCAGAAAGGCGTGCGCCTGGACGGGATGACCCTCGATGATGCCAGCCAGATATTCCCTCACCCAGGCGTGCTCCAGGTGGGAAAACGCCGCTTTCTGCGCGTGGTGCGCTGATCCCGACTTTAACTCTGGGGGCGTCAAGGCAGCATGGCAGCCTGTAGCACCGACCTGCCGATGTCTTCTGCCAGGGCAGGATCGTCGTCTTCCAAAATCAGGGCGATGGCCAGCGGCATGCCTTCCCAGGAGGGGAGGGTGCCGCCAATGAACCAGCTTACGCTTTGTTCTGGCTGGTTTTGCTCCATAACGACGCGGTACCAAATAGCCTGATCAGAGTATCTGTGTTGGGCGACTACCGAAGCCGCGATCTCGGCAGGGATTAGCTGGCTGGGTTTATCCAGCGCGGGCAAAAGCACCCAGCCTGCCTGCAGGGTTTTGACCGCCATGACGATCGCGGGCGCGGGGCGAACCCCACCCGATGTGATCGCAGCAGCGCCCAGGGCTATTTGCAGGGGGCTGTACCGGGGGAGGTTGGGGTCTGTGGGCTCGCCGGCGGGGAGGCGAATTTGAGGGAGAGCCAGCAGATCCTGTGAAGGGATAAACGGGACTGGGAACAACATCTCTAGCAGGCTTTCCGCCGGATAACGACCCTGGGCAGCGCGGTTCAACAGCGGCGCAGTGGGTTCTTCAATGAGCTTATCCCACGTGGTATCAAGCTGGTTGGCGTCGAAGGTCGGGTAGGTCCCCATGACGAGCACCTCTCCACTGTTTGCCTCCAATAGTACCAGGGCGCCGGTGTGACCCGCTAAAGCTCGGTCAGCTATACCTTGCAGGCGCAGGTCGAGGCTCAGGCGGACATCCAGGCCTGGTGGAGGCTGCCCGTAGAGCAGTTGATTCCACCAGATGGTCAAATTGGGATTGCCCCTCAAGCCGCGCAGGTAATCATCCAGGCTGGCTTCCAGTCCGGATTGCCCATATATTCTGCTTGTATAGCCAACGACTGGACTGAGCGCTTCGTGCAGTATCTCACGAGAAAATGTTCCTGGGCTGCCGTGCGTCTGGGCGATGGGAGCGTTCCGGCGGTCTAAAATGCTGCCTCTAGGCACATAGAAATCCGCCACGGCGCGGCGAGGGTTATCGGTGCGCCTCAGCAGCTCAGGCCCGCGGTAAACTGCCCACCAGCCGGAAGTGAGCGCGAGCGCAAAGATGCCCAACATGAGAAAGCCGCCTAGTTGGAGATATGGCCTGGATTCTGCCTCTCTGAAGCTGTGTAATTCTTCCGAGCGATTGCTGATATGCAGCAGAATCAAGAGTGAGAAGAATGAAGTCAAAAGAGAAGAGCCGCCGTACGAAACGAAGGGATAGGTCACACCGGTCAGCGGCAGCAGCCGAAGATTGCCGCCTGAGATCATGATGCTTTGAGCGACGATATGTGTCGTGAGCCCGGCGCTAAGATACCGCCGGAAAGTATCCGGCGCCTGAAGCGCAGCCCGCAGGCCGCGGTTCAGGAAGAGCGCCAGGAGCACGCACAAGGCCAGCACGCCTGCCAGCCCCAGTTCCTCGGCAATCGCGGCGAAAATGAAATCGGAATGGGCGATTGGAACCAGGCTGGGGTTGCCCAATCCAGGTCCTCGACCGATAAAGCCTCCATTCGCCACCGCCAGGAGACTCTGAACAATCTGGTATGAATCTCCGCTGGGGTCCAGCCAGGGATTCAACCAGGCATTGACGCGGATCTGCACCACGTCAAACAATGCGTAACCGGCAACGCCGGCAAGCAGCAATGTCAGACCGCCGAAAAGTAAGATGCCCTTCCGATTGGTGGTCAGGAATACAACCGCGGTGTATAGAAACAGAAAAATGGAGGCAGTGCCCAGGTCCCGCTGCACCAGGAGCAAGCCCATTACCAGGCCGGTCATGAAGAGGGTGGGGGCAAGCATGGGCAGCAACGGTGTGGCAGAGACTATCGAAGCGAATAAACGATCGGCCAGGTAAGCCGAAAGATAGACGATCAATAGCAATTTCAGCGGTTCGGAGGGCTGGAAATAGAAACCGCAGCAGCCCAACCACATGCGGGGTCCATAGCCGAGCGGATTGGTGCCGAACACCAGGGTTAGCGCGGTCAGCAGCAGCCCGGCAGTCAGCCAGAGATATTTATAGCGACGCAAAAAACTCAAATCTGCAGGCAGGCGCACTCCGGCGATCAACCCAACCCCGGCAACACCCAGCCAGACGGTCTGGCGTAGACCCAGGTCCGGATACAGGCGCCAGATCGTCACCAACCCCAGACCGCTGAGCAAGGCGGCAATCGGCAGCAAGTAGGCATCCCTGTAGGGCAGATACTGGCAAGTTTGGCGATGGGCGATGGAAACCACCGCCAGCCAGACAAAATACCCCAACCAATGCTCCCACCTCAAACTCGCCTCCCAGCTCCGCAGGCGGGTGGTGGGCGATAGGGTCAGTACCAGCGCGTAAACGAACAAGAAGAAGGCTGCCAGAGCGAGCAATCTCCCCTGGAGCTGATCCGTATTTTCGGAAGAAAGGTGATTTCGCAAGAGAGATTTCAGTATTGATCGAGCTGCGACCTGCACAGGCAGGCATATCCGCTCAAGCCAGATACTCATCCACGAAGAGCGATAGCCTATTGCGGGTTTCGGGAGGGATGCGGTCGCGCTGGGTGATGATTGCAGACGCAAGGGCATGCGGGCATTCGCAATCCCTCGCTTCCTGGAATTCGACCAGCAGGTTGTAAATTGCCTGCTGGGCGATCGATTGGTTCCGGTTGAGAATCTCGATGACCATCTCAACCGTTACGGGCGCTTCGGCAGTGTGCCAGACGTCATAATCGGTCACGTGGGCTAAAACTGCATAGCACAGCTCCGCCTCCCGAGCCAGAAACGCTTCGGGGGCGGTGGTCATACCGATAATGGACATCCCCCAGGCGCGAAAAGTATGGGATTCTGCTTTGGTAGAGAAGCGAGGTCCTTCTACAGTAATAAATGAGCCCCCCGAGTGCGCCCTGGCTTCGGTGGCTTTTGCAGCCTGGTAGAGTCGTTGGGACAGGCGTATACAAAATGGCTGGGCTACGTTAATGTGTGCCACCAACCCATCTTCGAAGTACGTTCGTTTTCTATCCCGTGTGAAATCGAACAATTGATCCGGGACAACCATATCTCCGGGGGCGTAATCCTCGCGCAGCGAACCGCTCGCGCTGATGCTGACGACCTGTTCGACGCCCAGAGATTTGAGGGCGTAAATATTGGCTCGAAAAGGAATTTCGGAGGGCGAGATGTGATGTCCTATCCCATGGCGGGCGAGAAAAGCCACCTGCTTTCCTTTTAGCCTGCCGGTAATAATCGGGGCGCTCGGTTTGCCGTAGGGCGTCTGCAGATCATGTTCCTGAATGTCCTCAAGACCTGAAATATTGTATAAACCCGATCCGCCGATGATGCCTAAAGTGGGTTGTGAATCCATGCCTGTTCTCCATTCAGTTGATTGGGTTGATCAAACTGCGGGATGCGCCTCCTCGGCGGCATGCGTCAGGCCGGCTCGGCGTTGCCCGGCCTTTCGCCAATAATCAGCCTCAGAGTTACCTGACCGCAGCGGATGCGATCTCCATTGGTGATGACAATTGGTTCACTGACCTGTTCCTGGTTCAGAAATGTGCCATTGGTCGATTGCAGATCCTCCACCCACCATTGACCGCTGCGGAAAGCCAGGCGGGTATGCCTGGCTGAGACTGTGCTGTTGCTGATGGTGTAATCGCAGGCTGGATCGCGCCCAATGACCAATTCAGTCGTTCTGAAGCGTACCGGCTGTGGATCGCCCTCGATATCGCGCTCCAGCGATAGCAGCGGTGGTTGGTGAGCAGCCAGCATCCTGCTCTGCTTCGATAAATCCTGCCAGAGCAGCCAAACCGACCACCCCACGAAAGCGTACAGGCTGGCGACCAGGATAATTCGCAAGATGAGCAATATTACGCCGCTCATGGTTTCCCAGGATTACATATCCTCGATATTTCCCAACTCGATTTTCTGAGTCTCGCCCAATTCATTCGACTCCTGGCCGTAAATCAGCGGAATCCCAGCCAGGGAAATCACGTCTCCGGGGGAAAGTATTGCCTGCTTGATCTGCTGGTTGTTCAAAAATGTGCCGCCCGATGAGTTCAAATCGAAGATATAGTATTTGCCCTGAATGGCTCTTAATTGGGCGTGTACGCGCGAGATGCGCGCCTCCGCAATGATCAAGTGATTATCTGAGCGCCGCCCTATGTTGATAACGGATTTGTCCAGAGGAAATATCCGTGTTCCATCGATGATCAGGTAGGCTTTTTGTGGAAAAGCCGGCTGATCTTGTGTTCCAGCGGGGAGCATCGCGCTGGTCTGGATGATATCTTCAACGCTGAATTGGGCTTTAACCTGTAAACCCACCGTCGCACTGGTTTCCTCGGAGATGCGTACCACTGGCGGACTCAGAAACTCCAAACCAGACTGGTTGCCTGCATTCTCAATGTACTTCGCTAACTCGTCAAGAAAATGGATGTCTGGGTCAATTTTTACCCTTCGGGAAGAATCGAGATAAATGGTGTACAGGTTGGGGGCGACCTTTTGCCCGTCGGCCTGTAGCTTGATGTCAGCCGTCATAGCCTGTAGCAAACTTTGAGATAAATCCTGCTGCAAGCCGTTGGAGGTGAATAATCGATCCAGTCCGCCTTCCACCAAAGACTGAAGGCGAGCCTCTAAATGCGATAATGCGACCTTAAGACGATTCATAAGATTTTACTTCGTTAATGGGTAATTATAAGTGTAGGTGGAAAGAATCGGCAAGCGCGGTACGTTATAATAAGATCAGCGAGTTTTGGCTCTTGCTTCAAGCTTATTCAATTGAGACAAGGCAATGGACACAACTGCAGGATACCGCGAGCGCGAACACACTGCCGATTGGGAGTTAGAGATCTGGGCTCCCGATCTGCCCGAATTGTTCGCGCAGGCGGCGCGGGGCATGCTGGCGCTCAGTGGGGCGCGCCTGGAGCCTGAACCCCGCCGCGAGCGCCTCCTAGAGCTCGAAGCTCCGGACGCGGAAAGCTTGCTGGTTGCTTTTCTGAGCGAACTGCTCTACCTGGCGGAGACGAAAAACCTTGGTTTCGATGATTTCGAAATTTCGATCCACAGTTACAGGCTGCGCGGGAGAATTTATGGCGCCGCGCTCACCTGGCTGAGTAAAGAAATCAAAGCTGTGACTTACCACAATCTATCGATACGCAAAACCAGCCGCGGTCTCGAAGCCAGGGTCGTGTTCGATGTGTAGCACATGTTTTGATCGTTTCGAGGTGTAAGATGATCAACCTACAAGACCTGATAAAAATCAGCGATTACGAGTGGGAGATTCCCAGATCGTTTCGGCAGGATATGAGGGTGCCGGTGCGTATATTCGCCACCCGAAAACTTATCGAAGCCGTGATGGACGACCGCTCGCTCGAGCAGGCGGTGAATTCGGCGACCTTGCCGGGACTGGTGGGGCACGTCCTGGTGATGCCCGATATGCACCAGGGGTATGGTTTCCCCATCGGTGGCGTGGCAGCCACGCGCTATCCCGAGGGTGTGATCTCCCCGGGAGGGATTGGCTACGACATCAACTGCGGCGTCCGGCTGCTGGCTTCCCAGATCGAGTATGAGGAGGCGCGAGAGCACATCGCTGCCCTGGCAACTGCCCTGAACCACAATTGCCCCAGCGGTGTAGGGACCAAAGGGCACGTGCGGGTGAGCGAATCCGAGCTGAACCAGGTCTGCCGCCAGGGCAGCCTCTGGGCGTTAAAGCAGGGATTTGCCAGCGAAGCAGATGTGCGCCGCACGGAGGAGGGAGGCGTCCTGGAGGGGGCCGATCCTGATGCGGTCAGCAAGCGCGCCAAGGAGCGCGGCCGGGCTCAAATCGGGACACTGGGGGCTGGAAACCACTTTATCGAAGTCGATGTCGTAGAGCAGATTTTCGATGCGCAGGCAGCTCAGGCGATGGGTTTATTCGAGGGTCATCTGGTGCTGCAGATCCACTGCGGCTCGCGCGGCTTTGGGCACCAAATATGTACGGATTACGTCAACGAGTTTCAGGGAGCGGTGCGCCGTTACGGCATACAACTCCCGGATCGCGAGCTGGTATGTGCGCCGTTAGATTCTCCGGAAGGCAAAAATTACCTGGCAGCCATGCGCTGCGCGGCGAACTATGCTTTTGCCAACCGGCAGGTGCTGGCTCATTATGCCCGCAAGGCGTTCGAAGAAGCCCTGGCGGGCAAAGTCCAGAACTGGCACCTGCACCAG
>DATEDC010000026.1:0-44974 GCA_035286585.1 Anaerolineales bacterium | reverse complement strand
CTTCCGCGGGCGGATGGGGCACCCGGAAAGCGAGGTTTACCTGGCCAACCCTTACGTGGCCGCGGCCTCGGCCATCGCCGGGCGCATCGCTGCCCCGGGTGAAGTGCTCAACTGACCTTGATGAACGCTTCGGCCTCTTCAACTGAAAATATCCCCGCCGCGGTCGCTCTTTTCATGTCCCGGCGCGACCTGTTCGCCAGGCACCTGGGGATCGAGCTTTTGGAGCTGAGAGCCGGCTACAGCCGAGCCGCTCTCACCATTGCCCCGTTTATGCTGAATGGATTGGGTCTGCCTCATGGCGCCGTCATCTTCGCCCTGGCTGATTTTGCCTTCGCCACTGCCTGCAATTCCCATGGGCGCGTGGCGGTTGCCCTGAGCATGGATATCCACTACTTGAGTTCACCCAAGGTCGCTGCCTCTCTGGTTGCCGAGGCGGTTGAGGTGCGCCGCGGGCAGCGAACTGGCCTGTACCGAATTTTTGTTACGCAGGACGGAGCGACTCCGATTGCCGAATTGCACGGTATGGCTTATTTCAAAGACGCCTCATTTCTGGAGGGAGATGATGAGTTTCATGACACTGAATAACGACAGCCTGGGCGAGCTGCTGACCTCTCAAGCCACCCGCTACGCCCGCCAGCCTTTCTTAAAATTAGGCGAGCAGAGTTTGACGTACGCTGAGGTGGAATATCAGGCCCTGGCTTTTGCCGCTGGTCTGCAGCGTTTGAAATTGAAACCTCAGGATCGGATTGCTCTCCTCCTGCCGAACGTGCCTGCCTATGTGATTACGTTCTTCGCCGCCATGAAAGCGGGGTTGATCGTCGTGCCGGTTAATGTCAGGCGCCACCCCACGGAAGTGCTCACCCGCCTCTCCAGGACGACCCCCAGGGCTATCGTCACCTTTTCCGATCCTGAGGATTTTTCAGGTGTAGATCACCTGCAATTAATCCATGACCTGCTCCCCCAGCTCCCCGAGCTCGAGCACATCATTGCCATCGGGGAGCCAGAAGAAAATGCCATCCCCTGGAAAGACCTGCTGGCAGAAACAGCCGCCCTCCACATCATCCCGGCGGGAGCCAGCGCACCGGCTGCCATCATCAATACCCTGGGCAAATCCGGAAACCCGCGCGGCGCAGTGTTAACCCACGGCGGACTGGCTAGAAATGCAGCCGTGATCGCTGAGGCGCTGGCTTGCTCGCCAGACGACAAATTCCTGGGGACGGTGCCCTTCTCGAACACGTTTGGCCTTACCGCCACGATTCTGGCCTGTACGGTCGCCTGCGCTCAGCTCGTCTGCCTGCCCAAATATCACCCCGCAAATGCCCTGGAGCTGATCGAGAAAGAAGGCATAACCGTTCACCACGGCGTGCCCACGATGTTCGCCCTGGAGCTCAACCTGCCGGCATTTGACCCCAAGAAATGCTCCAGCCTGCGGACGGGCATCATGTCAGGCGCTCCCTGCCCCCCGGAGCTGGTGAAACGGGTGCGGCGTGAAATGGGCATGAATCTGCTGATCGCCTACGGGCTGACCGAAGCCTCGCCAGCGGTCACTATGACCCACCTGGACGATGGCCCGATCACCGCAACGGAAACCGTCGGTCGGCCTCATGAGGGGGTGGAGATCAAGGTCGTCGATCCCACCGGTCGAACCTTGCCGGCTGGCGAAGAGGGTGAGCTGTGCGTGCGCGGCTACAACGTCATGTTAGGCTACTGGGAAGATCCGCTCGCCACCTCCCAGGTGATCGACCCGCAAGGCTGGCTGCACACCGGAGATCTGGCGATCATCGACCCTAACGGACCGGTCCGTATCGTCGGGCGAATAGATGATGTGATCAACCGGGCTGGATTCAAGCTCTATCCGGGGACGGTGGAGATGGTCATGCGCACGCATCCCGCGATCAGGGAAGCCGTTCTGGTTGGCGTCCCCGACTTGATCTATGGTGAATTGACCTGCATCTGCATCGTCCCTCAGCCCGGATACGAGCTCGGCGCAGCCGAGGTCCTTGAATATGCCCGCCAGAACTTGGCGGACTACGCCATCCCCGACCGGGTGCTGTTCTTCGAATCGTTGCCTCGCCTGGGCACGGGGCCGGTGCGCAAAGATTATCTCCGCGAGCGAGTGAGAATCCGCGGCAAAGCCTGGAAATTCGGCAAGAATATCGATACCGATGCCATCATCCCCGCCCGCCACTGCAATACCGCAGATCCGCACGAGCTGGCTCTCCACTGCATGGAAGACGCCGATCCGGAATTTGTCCGTAAAATGCAGCGCGGCGACCTGATCGTCGCCGATTTCAATTTCGGCTGCGGCTCCTCGCGCGAGGTAGCCCCGCTGACCATCAAAGCCGCGGGGATATCCGGCGTCGTCGCCAAATCGTTCGCCCGTATCTTTTTCCGCAACGCGATTAACATCGGGCTTCCCATCCTCGAATGCCCTGAGGCGGTGGATGGCATTCAGGAAGGCGACGAAGTGGTTGTGGAGCCCGCTTCCGGCACGATTTACAACCTGACGCGCCGTGAGACTTACCTCGCCGAGCCGTTCCCGGAATTCTTGAAACGGATTATCGACAAAGGCGGCTTACTGGCTTACGTGGAAGAGAGGCTTGCAGAAATGGGAGAAGGCAATGATCGCTTTTGATATCACCCAGGAACAAAATGAAATGCGCCAGATGGCGCATCGCTTCGCGGAGAAGGAGATCCGCCCGATCGCGGCAGAATACGACGAGCGCGAAGAGGTGCCCTGGGAGGTCCTTCGCAAAGCCGCCCAGGCAGGTTTCTTATCTTATTTCATTCCCGAGCAATTTGGCGGTGGAGGTGTGACGGATATGCTCACCCACTGCCTGGTGGATGAAGAGATCTTTTGGGGCTGCGCTGGCGTTGGCACCATCCTGGGCGGCGCCAGCCTGTGCGCCACGCCGATCCTGATCGCCGGCAATGAAGACCAAAAAGCACGGTACCTCAGTCGTCTGTGTGAGGTGGACCCGCCGGTCCTGGGCGCCTTCGCCCTCACTGAACCCTCGGCAGGCTCGGACGCCGCCAGCCTGATCACCCAGGCTTACCGGGATGGTCGGCATTATGTGCTCAACGGTTATAAAACCTTTATTACCAATGCCGGCATCGCCGATATTTACGTCATCTTCGCCAACCTGGATATCAGCCTGGGCACCAGGGGAATTACCGCCTTTATTGCCGAAAAAGATACGCCCGGGCTGGTGATCGGCAAAAAAGAGAAGAAAATGGGCATCCGCGCTTCCCATACGGCTACCCTGGCTTTCGAAGATCTGCGCATCCCGCTCGAGAACCGCCTGGGGGAGGAAGGCGAAGGGTTCAAAATTGCCATGCAAACCTTCGAGCGCACCCGCACCCATATCGCCATTGCCGCGGTAGGGCTTGCCCGCGCCGCCCTGGAATACGGCTTGCAGTACGCTCAGGAGCGGGTCCAGTTCGGCAAACCCATCATCCATCACCAGGCTGTTGCCTTCATGCTGGCGGATATGGCCACTCAGATCGATGCTGCCCGGCTGCTCACCTGGCGAGCGGCGGTGCTTGCGGATCAGGGTCTGCCCTGCACCAAGGAGGCCAGCATGGCGAAAGCCTTCGCCGCAGATGTCGCCATGGCTGCCACCAGCGACGCCGTGCAGATCCTGGGCGGCTATGGTTACATGCGCGATTACCCGGTTGAAAAATGGATGCGCGACGCCAAAATCATGCAAATCTACGAAGGCACCTCCCAAATCCAGCGCTTGATCATTGCGCGTCATCTCACCCAGAATTGAGGCAAAAATGAAAACCTACACGATTGGCGTAATTCCTGGCGACGGTATCGGCCCCGAGGTCATCTCCGAAGGATTGAAAGCTCTCAAGACCGCCATGTCCATCGATGGATTTGGCTGCACTTTCATCGATTACCCCTACTCGGGCGCATACTATTTAAAAACTAAAGAGCTGGTTCCCGATCACGTCATCGCTGAGTGGCGTACGTTGGACGCGGTTTTTCTGGGAGCGATTGGTCACCCGGATGTGGAGCCTGGACTGGTCGAGCGCTCGGTGATCCTCGGCCTGCGCTTTGGGCTCGACCTGTATATCAACCTGAGACCGATCAAGTTGTACGCCTCCAGTCTGTGCCCGCTGAAGGATAAAACACCGGAAGACATCGACTTCGTCGTCGTCCGCGAGAATACCGAAGGTCTCTACGCCCAGATCGGCGGCTTCCTGAAAAAAGGCACCCCGGACGAGGTCGCGACGGTCACCGGGTTGTACACCCGCAAGGGCGTCGAACGCGCCATCCGCTACGCTTACGAGGTTGCCCGGCAGCGCGCCGCCGGGGCGAACAACGGCAAACCACCCCGCCTGACCCTGGTGGATAAATCGAACGCCATCCGGCCGCAGGAAATCTGGACCCGCGTCTTCGCCGAAGTGGGTCAGGAGTATCCGGAGGTGGAACAGGACCATGCCTATGTGGACGCCTGCACCATGTGGATGATCAAGAACCCGGAGTGGTTCGACACCCTGGTGACCACCAACCTGTTTGGCGACATTATCACTGATCTGGGCGCCATGCTCCAGGGGGGGATGGGCATCGCCGCTTCCGGCAATCTGCACCCGGGGCGCACCTCCATGTTCGAGCCCATCCATGGCTCGGCTCCCAAGTACGCCGGGAAGAATGTGGCCTGCCCGCTGGGCGCGATTATGGCCGCCAGCATGATGCTGGAATACCTGGGAGAGAAAGCAGCCGCTCAGCGGATTGAAAATGCGGTTGCTTGCTTGCTGGTCAGCGGCGCGATACCCTCCGTCGATTCTCGCAGCGGGTTGAGCACCAGCCAGGTAGGCGACATGGTCGTCGCCGCCATGCGAGAGTGATTTCCCTGGTCTTGTAGAAAAATTGGCCTGATGGTAGGATAGAGACCGGTCAAAATCCAAGGAAAGGGACGCCACATGTTCAATAAAGTATTGATCGCCAACCGGGGTGAGATCGCCGTCCGGATTATCCGCGCCTGCCGCGAGTTGGGGATGCAAACTGTGGCGGTGTATTCCGAGGCCGACCGGCAGGCGCTGCATGTGCGCTACGCCGACGAAGCTTACCTGCTCGGCCCGCCCCCCTCTCGAGAATCATATCTGCGCAGCGATAAAATCATCTCCATAGCCAAAAAGTCCGAGGCAGGAGCCATCCACCCGGGTTATGGCTTTCTCGCCGAGCGTGCCGATTTCGCCGAAGCCTGCCACCAGGCAGGATTGGCGTTCATCGGCCCCAAGCCCTCCTCCATTGCAGCCATGGGCGATAAAGCCGTTGCCCGCGCCACCGTCGCCCGCGCCGGCGTGCCGGTTGTGCCCGGAACAGAGGGCGAGGGCGCCTTGAGAGATGAGGATTTGCTCGCTCTTGCGCCCAACATCGGCTTCCCCTTATTGATCAAAGCCACAGCCGGCGGAGGCGGCAAGGGCATGCGCGAGGTGAATAATCTCGAGGAGATGCCCGGCTTGCTCGCTGCTGCCCGCCGCGAGGCCGAAGCCGCCTTTGGCGATGGCAATGTGTACCTGGAAAAGCTGCTCGAGGGCGCCCGTCACATCGAATTCCAGATCCTGGCAGATTCGCATGGCAATGTGATCCATCTGGGAGAGCGCGAATGCTCCCTGCAGCGCCGCCACCAGAAGCTGCTCGAAGAATCGCCTTCGCCTTTCATCGGGGACGACGAGGAGACGCGCCAGCGCATGGGACAGGTGGCTGTGCGTGCTGCGCAGGCTGTTGGCTATGTCAACGCCGGCACCATCGAATTCCTGGTGGATAAAGATAAAAACTATTACTTCCTGGAGATGAACACCCGCCTGCAGGTGGAACACTCGGTTACCGAGATGGTCACAGGCGTGGACATCGTCAAAGAGCAGATACGCATCGCCAGGGGGCGGCAGATGCGCTACAGCCAGGAAAACGTCCAGCTAAAAGGCTGGGCGATTGAGTGCCGCATCAACGCAGAGGACCCGTACAACAACTTCCTGCCCTCCACCGGGCGCATCACTCACAGCCTGCTGCCCACCGGTCCTGGCGTGCGCGTGGATACGGGGGTGTATCCCGGTTTTGAAATCTCCCCCTATTACGACTCGCTGATCTCTAAGCTCATCGTCTGGGGAGAGACGCGCGCCGAAGCGGTGTTGCGCATGCGCCGCGCCCTGGAAGAGTATAAGATCGTCGGCGTTCGCACCAATGTCCCCTTCCACCAAAGGCTGATGGATTCGCACCGCTTCATGGGCGGGCAGTACGACACGCGCTTTGTGGAGGAGCGCTTTTCCATGGGTGACGCAGAAGAGGGCAAATTAACCCGCCCCGAGATCGCCGCCATCATCGCCACGCTGGTCGCTCACCGGCAAACCCAGCGCGCCGCCCACATCATCCAGCGCAACGAGCGCGACACCAGCAACTGGAAATGGATCAGCCGCTGGGAGCGGATGCAGAGGTGAGCTCAACATGAGGTACATTACCACCATTGGAGAGCGCGAATATCTGGTTGAGATCCTGGACGATCGCCGCGTGATCGTGGATGGCGTTGAATACAACGTGGATTTCGACTCGGTCAGCGACCAGCCCGTCTATTCGCTTTTGCTCGACGAGCAATCCTTTGAATCCTATGTGTATGCCACTGAAGAAGGCCTGCAAGTGCTTCTCCACGGCAACCTCTACCCGGCTACCGTGGAGGACGAGCGCGAGAAACGCCTGCGCCTGGCTTCCGGCGGTCGAGTTGCCGAGCGTGAGGAGTTCCTCCTCCGCGCCCCCATGCCTGGTCTGGTGGTCAGCGTCCCGGTGCGCGAAGGCCAGCCGGTGGAAAAAGGGGATGTGCTGGTCATCCTCGAATCGATGAAAATGCAAAACGAGCTGAAATCCCCCCGCCCGGGCACCGTCGCCCGGGTGCGGATCAAGACCGGCGACAGCGTCGAGCAGCGCCAGACGCTGCTCAGCGTTATTTAGATGAACAGCGCTGGTCACGAACTCGAAGTCAAATTCCTGCTCTCCACGCTCACCGCATTCGAAGATAGGCTGGGAGAGCTCGGCGCCCAATTGCTCCACCCTCGCGTCCACGAAATCAACCTGCGCTTCG
This sequence comes from Anaerolineales bacterium, assembly GCA_035286585.1. Lineage (GTDB taxonomy): Bacteria > Chloroflexota > Anaerolineae > Anaerolineales > UBA4823 > DSOS01. The sequence continues at coordinate 37,892 of DATEDC010000026.1, read as the reverse complement.
ACACTCCGGATGGCGCCCTGGCGTCACACTCCCAGGTGCTGCGCCTGCGCAGGGATCACCAGACCACCATCACTTACAAAGGCCCCGGCGAGACCGAGAGCGGTGTGCGCAAGCGGCGCGAGATCGAGTTCACCGTCAGCGACTATCCGGCTGCCCAGGCTCTGCTCGAAGCCCTCGGCTACCAGGTATTCGTGATGTATGAGAAATACCGCACCACTTATGCCTGGCGGGGCGTGCAGGTACTGCTCGATGAAATGCCCTACGGCAGTTTCGCCGAAATTGAAGGCCCCGATCCCGAGCTGATCCGCTCTACGAGCGCTCACCTGGGCATGGATTGGGAGAGGCGCCTCCTGGATAGCTATACCTTGCTGTTCGATAAACTGCGCGGCGTCTACAGTTTCACCTTCCGTGACCTGAGCTTCGCCAATTTCGCTGGCTTGGATGTGGACTGGTCGCTCCTCGGATTCCGCCCCGCCGACCTGTGAATCGTCTCTCCCCCCGGCAAACATTCATCTCTAATCCATTGGAAAATCAGGATGCCAAAAAACTACGCTCTCACCCACACCCCCGCCAATGCGCAGCGCAGACCGGAAAACGCCTGTGATGACGATTGGATCCGCCATTTTTTACTCCATGCCCAGGTGGGTTATATCGCCACCCGCTGGGATGAGCAGCCTTTTATCAACCCCTCCACCTTCTGGTATGACCCATCCAGGCATGAGCTATATTTTCATTCCAACGTCATCGGGCGGGTGCGCGCCAACGCCGAGTGCCATCCCCAGGTGTGCTTTGCTGCCAGCCGTTCTGGCAGGCTGCTGCCCTCTAACGTCGCTCTGGAATTCAGCATCCAGTACGAGAGCGTGATCGTTTTCGGAAAGGTACGCCTGCTGGAAGAACTCGAAGCGAAACGCCGCGCGTTATACGGCCTGATCCAAAAGTACTTCCCCGAGATGACGCCCGGCAAGGATTACCGCCCGATCACGGACCAGGAGCTCAAGCGCACCTCCGTCTATGCTATAGCCATCGAAAGCTGGAGCGGCAAGCGCAACTGGCCCGAGCAGGCCGAACAGAGCCCGGACTGGCCTCCCCTGAGCCAAGAATGGCTCAATTAGGAGCCGAATCCAGGCTTGAAGCTCTCCATTGCAGACCGCGAACATCGCAGCTCTCGCCGATCAGTTGCGGCAGCAGCGCCTGCAGTTTAGCCGGGTCGCCGCTGGTCAGGCAGCGCAGGTCTCCGGGTTGTTCCCCGGGGTTGAGCAGCCCCCGGCCCGCCAAAACCCTCCCGACCTGGCGTGTCACGGCCGGAGCAGGGTCGATCACCCGCACCTGCGGACCGGCGATCTCCTGGATGAAGGGGATCACGAACGGGTAATGCGTGCACCCCAGGACGATGGTGTCTATCCCTTCAGCCAGCATGGGCGCTAAGGATTTCTCCAGGATGAGGCGGGTCTCTGCCCCATCTAGAAAGCCGACCTCGATCTGCCCAACCAGCCCCGGGCAGGTATCCTGGATCAGCCTGACTCCCTGGGCGAAGCGCTCCACCACCGAGGCGTACAAGGCTCCCTGAAAAGTCGCCGGGGTCGCCAGCACACCCACCACCCCGCTGCGGGTGGTCTCCGCCGCCGGCTTGACCGCTGGCTCCATGCCCACAAATGACGTTTCTGGAAAGGCAGCTCGCAAATCATGCAGCGCGGCTGCCGAGGCGGTGTTGCAAGCCACCACGATCAGCTTTGCCCTCTGATCCAGCAGGTAGCGGCTTATCTGGCTCGAAAAATAGCGCACCTCTTCCAGCGTTCTGAGGCCGTAGGGCACGTGCGCCTGGTCTGCCAGGTAGATCAGGTTCTCAGCCGGAAGCTGGCGCCGGATCTCTCGCAAGACGGATAGCCCGCCGACGCCGGAGTCGAACACACCGATTGGGGCCAATTTTGGATCCGCGTTCAAGTGTTTGTCACATTCGATGGCTGGTTTTAGAATTCCGCTGGCGGGCGGTACGAGAAAAGGGCGCAGCCGCGGGTACGGTTACTGCGCCCTCCCATAATTCGCCCTGGCTCCGGGTCAGATCAGGCGGTAAATTTTTGTTTCAAGCGGGAGCGCTTGCCGGTCCGATCGCGCAAATAATACAGTTGCGCTCGGCGGACGTGCGAATGTCGTTCGATAACCACCTTCTCGAGCCGCGGTGAGCGGGTCAAGAACGTGCGCTCGACGCCGATCCCATTGCTGGCGATCCTGCGCACGGTGAAATTCGCGTTGTTGCCGCTGTTGCGCTGCCGGATGACCGTTCCCTTAAACTCCTGGATGCGCTCGCTGTTGCCTTCTTTGATGCGGATAAACACCTTTACCATATCGCCCGTGTTGAGCTCAGGGATGTTCTCGTTTACCGGGGCTTCGACTGATTTCAATAATTCGCTCATCATTCCACTCACTTCCTTGCCAAAATATCCAGCGCACGCGGCGCATCATAGTCCTTCGCCAGCCGCCCGGGGACGGCACGGCGTCGGATTATACCACGCCCCCCTGTATTTGAGAAGGAAATTTTCAGCGCCCCAAAAGTGAGGCTTGGAATTGCTTGACCCTCCGCCCCTGGGGTGGTAAAATCCCGCCGCAAATTCAATTCCATATATCTATGCCCGCCCCCATCGTCTAGGGGACCAGGACGTGGCCCTTTCAAGGCCAAAACCGGGGTTCGAATCCCCGTGGGGGCACTAAGAATCGGAGAGTCAAGAAGCAATCAGCATTAAATTTGATGAGTGGTTGATATTCTTGACACTTTGGTTTTTTTGCCTATCGCTTCTTCTCGATATACTGCACTCCACTCATACCCGCGAAATCGGCGTCTTGTGTCCACAGGGCGGCTTTATACGAGCGTGTGGTGGCCAGAATGATGCTATCAGCCATGGCAGTCCCAAACTCAAATGATGTGTATGCGGCATTGACGGCGATCTCCCGGGTTAATTCGGAGATCATACCAAGTGACATGATCCCAATAGCTTGTAGCGCAGCTTCTTCTCCGCGCTCGACTAACAGACGCTTGAATACTTCGTACATACAAACGGTCGGCACGACCAGGGTATCCGTATCCTTAACTACTGGGGCAAAAAAACTCGCGTTTATGCCACTGGCGAAATACTCTAACCAGCCAGAAGAATCGACCACGTTCATAGTTCGCGGTCTTCCTTTTCCCGGTGTGGGTCACTGTCTATGCCCTCAAACATTCCTTCTGCTTCCTCAATAGGAGGCACGATCACCACCCGTAACGTGTCTTTGTAGGGTATGAACATGATTTTTTGCCCTGGTTTGAGGTTGAACTGCTCGCGAATCGGGCGGGGAATAACCACCTGATATTTTGATGAAATTGTCACCGTGCTCATACTTTACTTCTCCTGATCGAATAAGAAATGTAAAGTAATTTTACCATAACTTGTCTGGGAGCACCCCTCGTCAGCTTTGTTATAATATTAAAAGACCTAATGCATTACTGCGACCGCTTGATTTGCAGTCGCTTAAGTTGTCTATGCACCATGCAGTTTACTGCTCGTTTTATTGGTTGTTTGTAGGTGTTTTGGAGGTGACGAATGACGTACATCATTACTAGTTTGTGTCTGCGCGATGGAAGCTGCGTGGAAGTCTGCCCGGTGGAATGCATCGTTCCGGGCAAGCCGAAAGATGAGTACCCCTGGTTTTATATCGATCCGGATACCTGTATCGATTGCAACGCCTGCGTTCCTCAATGCCCGTATGAGGCGATTTTCCCGGATTATGAAGTGCCCTCAGCTTATACCGCCAGGGGAGGAGAGCGGCAAAGCAAACCGGTTGGAATGCCGGACTTTGATGAGCCGTTTGTTGCCACCAACGCGGCTGGTAACCAGGTAACCATACCAGCCACGCGCGAATTGAAAGCTGGCGAGGTGGTCATTCTGACCGAAGATATCCAGCCAAATTATGACTTTTTTTCAAAAGGGTCAGGTTATTGGGAAGGCTGGCGAGAGGGGGTTGCAGCCGACGAACCGTAGGGGTTGCATGATGTACGAACGCGAACAATATGTGCGCCTGCCTGAGGATCGGGCTGTCATCGCCTATTGAACCTGACCAAATGCTTAAATTGCGCCCATGATTTCGACAGCCAGCAGGATTACCTGGTTTGGCTCGGTCTTGGCGATAGCGCAGTTCGCGAGCTGGACCTCGATCTCATGTAGACAAGAGGTTTTAAGGAGTTCGTATATGACTACCAAGGCAATCCTGTGGCGCGGGCTTTACCTGATTGGTCATGAATATGCTCGCCTCGATTTCCGCGACTCAGCGTGGCATCTCGAGGGTGTCGCCGTTTTTTCCCACGATTCCAGCCCATGCCGGCTTGACTATCACGTGCAGTGCACGGAGAAGTGGGTCACAAGCAGCGCCTCGGTATTCGGATGGATTGGTGAGCGCCGGGTTAGGGTGGCGCTCACCGCTTCCGAGGAGGGGCGCTGGTGGCTCAATGATGTGGAGCGTCCCGCAGTCGCCGGTTGTATCGATCTAGACTTGAACTTCAGCCCATCCACCAACACGCTGCCCATCCGTCGCCTGTCGCTCGAAGTCGGCGAACAACAAGCCGTCCAGGCGGCATTTTTGCGGTTCCCCTCGCTCGATCTCGAAAAGCTCGAACAAACTTATCGTCGCCTGACGCAAGATCGCTACCGCTACGAGAGCGCTGGAGGCCAATTCACCGCGGAGTTGCTTGTGGATAGCGCCGGGTTGGTGCGTGATTACCCAGATATTTGGATAAGCGAGATATAAGCCATAGTCCTGAATAGCACCGGGCTTGGGGCCAGGATGCGGCGCGTTGATCCGAGCTTCGTCATTGCCCTTGCCCTCCACACATCAAGCTGTAAATTGATAAGCCGCCCAATTATAATTCAATAAAGAGGCTACAATGCAATGGTCCCAATCTGAAATCGAAGAGCTCTCGACCATCCTGGAACGGATCCAGGCTGACCTGGAGCCATTGAATGGTAAAAGTATCCTGGTCTTGTGCAGCGCTGCCGGCGAGATTCCACTTTGGCTCGCGCAGAGAATGACCCAGGGGAATATCATGGGCGTGGAGCTCAACGATGATCTTCTGGATGCCGCTCGGCGGTCGGCAAGCGAGAAACGCCTGGATCATCTCCTGGAGTTTCGCAAGGCTGAAAAAACTCGGCTTTCCCTGCCGGAGGGTATGTTTGACGGGCTGATCAGCGAATTCGTTATCTTCCCCACCTCAATGCCCACTGAGATCGGGCAGCCGGAAATGGCGCGCGTGCTCAAGACCGGCGGCAGGATGCTGATTACGGATGTAATCGTCACCCGGTCCATCTCGCCAGAAGCGCGACAGGCACTCAACACGATTGGCCTGGACTACTTGTGCGAGGGCACCGCGGATGATTTTCGCAGTTGGATGCAAGAGGCTGGTTTAACCGACATCGAGGTCGAGGACTTGACGCCAATGGTTAAGGCAGTTTGGGAACAGCGGCGAATGCAAGACCCTGAGTCCGATCATCATACCGGCTATTCACTCTTGCTGGATGACCCGGCGATAAGGTTGGGAAAAGGTATCTTCTACATTTACGTTCGGGGAACAAAGTCGTTGAGCAGCACGGAGTAAACATTTCGTATGGAACTCATTCTTGAACGGCTAAGGCAGATTTCAGATTCGGTCGGTGTTCGAGTTGGCTGGGATTTTTCGTTGATGCACACGAAACGTGCACCTGTGCTGTGGGATTACTCTGAGGTGGCACGCCAATTTCTCGCCAGGACCGATTCTGTCCTTGATATAGGTACAGGCGGCGGCGAACTGTTTCTTACCTTGGCATCCTGCTTCAGAAAAGGCACTGGGATAGATGTAAGCGAGGAGATGATAGAACAGGCCCTGCGAAACAAACGAACACGGGGAATCACAAACGTTGAATTCAAGATAATGGATGGCAATCACCTTGAGTTCTCTGATGCACAGTTTGAGATTGTGCTCAACCGCCATTGCGATGTAAACGTTTCCGAGACTGGGCGCGTGCTGCGCCCACAAGGTTATTTTGTTACCCAACAGGTGGGCTACCGCAATACCGTGAACATTCTCGAGGCGTTTGGCTGGACTCCCGCGAGTTTCGCTGATGGTTGGTGGCAACCCGTGGAAGAACTCGCCGCTGCGTTTGAGCAAAGTGGCTGCCGGGTAGTAGCGAAGGCTGAATATGATGTGCGTTACTGGTTTTGCGACATAGAATCCCTCGTGTTCTGGCTGAAAGCTGCGCCGCTTCCAGAACCGTTTGATGTGGAGAAACATCTGGATGGTGTAAACTATATTCTCCAGGAGTACAGCACCCGGCAGGGGATCGAAACGAACGAGCACCGTGAATTGCTCGTCGTCGATAAGAGGTAGTCAGCGTGTCGCGCTATAAGCGATCCAAGCCAGCACGCTCCGTTGTGCTCCGCAACGCGGCTTACCCGACCGTTCCGCGGGTGCCAGTCGCTGATTGATCTAGAGTTTCCCTTACCACGATGACTGGCGAAACGTCTTTGCTCATTCTGGATACCCAGGTCAATATGTTCGCTGGAGTCATGCCCCTCTTTCAAGGCGAGCGCGTTCTCGCAATCATTTCCGCTCTGGCTGCGCGACCACGGAAGCGGGTCGCCCAGGTCATTTACCTGCGCCTGACCGCCTGCGGCGCGGATCTTACCTACGCAGGCAGGCATTGTGTTCCTGTAGCTGCGACTTCCCGTCGCCAGACAGATAAGCCTTGATGCCAGTTGGTATAAAAAAACATGCTGCACCTTACCACTGAAAGACTGATCCTTCGTGACTTCGAGCCAGGTGATTTCGAGGCCTTCTATGCCGCCTCGCGAGACCCGGAATACAGCCGCTTCTACTCCGAAAAAGAGACTACCCGCGAGTTTTGGCAGTCGGTCTTTGACAGAATTCTCTCCTCCACAACCGACCAGGAAAGGTTGATCTACCAGTTAGCCATCTGTCTGCCGACGGGGGAGGTCATTGGGACTTGCGGGGTGCGGATGGAAGACCGGGAGAACCGGCAGGCTACCTTTGGCTGTGCGCTGGCGAGATCCTATTGGGGTCAGGGCTTCGCCTATGAAGCCTCGCAGCGCATATTGGACTTCGGTTTTTCCAGTTTACCCATTCACCGCCTTTATGCAGAAACGATCAGCGAAAACACCCAGGCCAGGAAACTGGCGGAGCGTTTAGGTATGAAATTGGAAGGCGAATTGAGACAAAATCGTTTTTTTCGTGGCCGCTGGTGGAATACGGTCATATACTCCATTTTTAAGGATGAGTGGAGAGCCCTTGCATAAAATGAAAATAATGGTCTTTCTTATATACATTTATTCCCCCACTCATATTCCCTTAATCCTGATTCCATATAATCATAAATCGCCTTGTTTTCAGCCAGATGACTGTGCTTATGGATGAGGAGTTAAATCCAGAACCAGCCTCGGAACCCAGGAGATGGACAGCCTGGACCCAAACGATACGGGGTTTCTTTCGGCGCATATGGCCGTTTGCCATCCTCATCATGGCTGCATTTTCGGGGGTGTTGCTCCACAACCTTATCTTCCCTGCGCCTGTCCCTCTCAGCCAAAATGATATTGATAAAAGCGTCCAACAAGCGCTGGCTTCCGCCACGCCCCCGCCGACTTATTCGTCCCAGGTGTACCAGCTTATCTTGCCCTCGCTGGTGTACATCCGCACCCAGCAGGCGAATGCAGAAGAAGAGGATAGTTTTGGCGTTGGCAGCGGCGTGATCGTCAACGAGCGCGGCGATATTCTCACCGCCCTCCACGTCGTGGCTGGTGCGACTCATATCGAGGTGCACTTTGCCGACGGCGCCCAATCTGCCGCCGAAATTATCGCCGCCGAACCCGAAAATGACATCGCTGTTCTGCAGCCCGCCCGTCCGCCGGAATTGATCGTCCCGGCTGTGCTTGGGAATCCGGGAGCGATGCGGGTTGGTGACGAAGCCTTCGCGGTGGGCAACCCGCTCGGGCTGGTGGCTTCACTGAGCGCCGGGGTGATCTCCGGCTTCAACCGCTCGATCCCGATCAAGGACAGCGAACGACGCCTGGAAGGGCTCATTCAATTTGACACCGCTGTCAATCCAGGCAACTCCGGCGGCCCCCTGCTCAACCGAAACGGGCAGGTCGTGGGCATCGTAACCGCCCTGGCCAACCCTTCCGAACAGAACTTCTTCGTAGGTATTGGATTTGCGGTGCCGATTGGCACCGCCGTCTCCGTAGCCGGTGGGCCGCCGTATTGAGTTCGGCAGACGCGGGCTTACTGGTTCGATCTTATCCCTAATAAATCCACCAAGGAAGGAATCATGGATAACTCTTCAACCCCAAAAAACGGAAAACCGATGGAAAAAGTGCTCTTCGAGGTAAAAAAGATCATCGTCGGCCAAGATATATTGTTGGAACGGCTGATTGTCGCCCTGTTAGCCCGCGGTCACATCCTGGTGGAAGGTGTGCCCGGTCTGGCGAAAACGATGGCGATCAAAACCCTATCCGCCTCCATCGGTGGACAGTTTCAGCGCATCCAGTTCACACCTGACCTCGTCCCCGCCGATTTGATCGGCACCCGCATCTATAACCAGAAGACCGGCGAATTCAACACCTCATTTGGCCCCGTCTTCACCAATCTGCTGCTGGCCGATGAGATCAATCGGGCTCCGGCTAAAGTCCAGAGCGCCTTGCTGGAGGTCATGCAGGAACGACAGGTGACCATTGGTCGGGAGACTTATCCGGTGCCTAACCCATTCCTGGTAATGGCAACCCAAAATCCGATCGAATCGGAGGGCACCTATCCCTTGCCAGAGGCGCAGGTCGACCGCTTCATGCTCAAGGTGCTGGTCGGCTATCCCACCCCGACCGAAGAGTTCGTCATCGTCGAGCGCATGACCAGCGCCCTGCAAACCCTGCAGCGAGTGATCGACACCGAGCAGTTGCTCGCCTTGCAGCGCGCGGCTGACCAGGTATACGTTGACCCATCTCTGATAGAGTATGCGGTCAAGCTCGTCGCCGCAACCCGCAACCCCAGGCTGGTTGGACAAGGCGAATTGGTGCCCTTGCTTTCCTATGGGGCAAGTCCCCGCGCTTCGATCAATCTCATCCTTGCCGCCCGCGCTCTCGCATTTGTCCGCGGTCGTACTTATGCTTTACCCCAGGACGTGCGCGATCTGGCCCTGGATGTCATCCGCCACCGTCTGGTCCTGTCCTACGAGGCGCTGGCTGACAATGTGAGCAGCGATGAACTGCTCAAACGCATTCTGAACGCAGTTCCCATGCCAGAGGTCCCTTTGCATGAGCGTCTCCGCTCCCGCAGCAATTAAAACTGCCCCAACGCCCGAGCGCATCCTGCTCCGCCTCGACTGGAAGGTCATTCGCCGCCTGGATGGCTTGCTGCAAGGGGATTATCGCACCCTCTTCTACGGTCAGGGTCTCGATTTCTCCGATCTGCGCGAGTACCAGGTGGAGGATGACATACGCCATATCGACTGGAACGTGACCGCCCGCATGAATAGCCTTTACGTGCGCCAGTATATCGAGGACCGGGAAGTCACATCCTGGTTTCTGCTGGATCTCAGCCCCTCCATGGGATTCGGACCGCTTGAGCGACCCAAAGACATGGTGATGATCGATTTTGTAACCACGTTAGCCCGCCTGTTGACTCGCAATGGCAACAGGGTGAGCGCCGTTCTATACAACAACCGGATCGAGGGCACCATTCCACCTCGCGGGGGCCGGAATCAGGTGCTGCGCCTGACCCGTGAGCTGCTCAGAGAGAGAAAGGCGCCAGTCAAGACCACCACCGATTTAAATGTGCTGCTCACTGCCGGCTTGAACACTTTGAAAAGGCGTTCGCTGGTCTTTGTGATTTCCGATTTCATCAGCCAGCCGGGGTGGCAACCGTCGTTGTCGCTTTTGAACCAGCGCCACGAATTGATCGCCGTTCGTCTCTGGGATCCTCGCGAAGTCGAGCTGCCAGACGCCGGCTTGATTGTGGTCGAAGACTCTGAAACGGGCGAACAATTATTCGTGGACACCGGGGACCCCGAATTTCGTCGCCGTTTCCTGGAATCCGCCGAGCGCCGTGAAAGGACACTCAGAGAGAATTGTAATCGGGCTGGCGTTGATCTCTATTCCCTGTCCACCCAAGAGGATTTAGTCGGCGCTATCGTTCGCATGGCAGCGCTGCGTAAAAAACGGAGAAGGTAGTCGTCAGGGTGCAAGCAGTAATCCAAACGGAAGCTTGATATGTCCTTCATCTGGCCCAGGTTGCTCAGCCTCCTCTTGGTCGCCCCGCTCTCCGTGGGGTTGTATCTCCGCCTGCTCAGAAAGCGGCAGCAGGCGGCAGCCAATCTGGGACCCTTGGGCCTGGTGCAAAACAGTTCTGGCGCCCGGTTGGGAAAAGGACGCCACATTCCACCGTTGTTCTTTTTGTCCGGCCTGACGCTATTATTCTTTAGCCTGGCCCGCCCGGAAATGCTCGTCTCACTGCCCCGCGTGGAAGGGACCGTCATCCTGGCCTTCGATGTTTCCAACAGCATGAGAGCTGATGATTTAGAACCATCCCGCATCGAAGCAGGCAAAGTGGCAGCCAGTACCTTCGTAGAAAACCAGCCCAGCACCATCCTGATTGGGGTAGTGGCCTTCAGCAACGGCGGAATCGTCGTCCAGCCGCCGACGTACGATCAGTCAGCCGTATTAGCCACCATCGATCGTCTCAGCCCGCAAGGGGCAACTTCGCTGGCTCAGGGCATCTTCAGCTCTCTCAACGCCATCGCTGGAGAACCGATACCCATTGACCCAGCAGCCCTGGAAGACGGAGCGCCTCCACCAGAGATAGGCGCATATCCATCCGCCGTGATCCTTTTACTCTCCGACGGCGAAAATACCGAATCGCCCGATCCCCTCGAGATCGCCCAACTGGCTGCTGAGGCGAGGGTACGCATTTACACGGTGGGTATTGGCAGCCCAGAAGGCGCCATTTTGCCCATCGAAGGCTACAACGTCTTGACACAGCTAAACGAAACGGCATTGCAAGAGATCGCCAGTTTGACCAATGGCTCGTACTACCGTGCCGGTGATGCCGAAACCTTGCGCGAGATTTACGAAGATGTGGATTTGCAGTTGACCATCCGCGGTGAAAAGATGGAAGTGACCGCAATATTTGCAGGGATAAGTTTACTGTTATTTGTCATCGGAGGGGCGCTGTCACTGTTCTGGTTTGGGAGGCTGCCATAATGAATTTTCTCTGGCCCTGGCTCTTACTGCTGCTATTGCTGATCCCGCTGTTGATCGCGGCTTATATCTGGGTCTTACGGCGGAAGCGCAAGTTCGCCGTGCGTTATTCCAGCCTTGCGCTCATCCGCGAAGCGCTTCCCAGGCGCTCCCGTTGGCGGCAGCATCTGCCGTTCGTGCTTTTCCTATTGGGGCTGGCTTCTCTGGCAACCGCCGCAGCCCGACCGGTAGCCGAAGTTGTGGTCCCTCTAAGCCGCACCACCATCATCCTTGCGCTGGATATTTCCCGCAGCATGTGCGCCACAGACGTTTCCCCCAATCGCCTGGCGGTGGCGCAGGAAGCTGCCCTGGCCTTTATTGAGAACCAGGCAGATGACACTCGCATCGGTATTGTCGCCTTTGCCGGGTTCGCTGAAATCATTGTGCCTCCCACCAACGACAAAAAAGCTCTGAAAGACGCCATCGAAAATATCACCACTTCCATCGGCACCGCAATCGGCAGCGCGACCCTTAAATCGATTGACGCTATTGCCGAGGTAAACGAAGCCGTGACCCCCAGCGGCGTCAATTTAAGCTCTGAGAGCGACGAGACTCCCCTCCAGGTTGATTTCTACCAACCGGACATCATCGTGCTGTTGACCGATGGAGCCAACAGCCAGGGGCCACTGCCTATCGACGCAGCCCGGCAGGCTGCTGACCGCCGGGTGCGCATCTATACCATCGGCTTCGGGACGACCAACCCGGTGCAGATGGTCTGCACCCCGGAGCAATTGGGAAGTGACGCTTTGCGAGGCGGTTTTAGGGACAGGTTCGGCGGCTTTGGCGGCGCATTCGGTGTTGGCGGTCGCTTTCGCCGTTACCTGATGCTGGATGAGCCAACCTTGCGGGAAATGGCTGACCTCACTGGAGGTTCGTATTACCGGGCCGAAGATGCGGAACAACTCTATGAGGTCTTCATTAATTTGCCCGCCGAAGTTATCCTCCAAAAGGACCGCCTGGAAATCAGCGCCCTCTTCTCGATATTAGGGGCTCTCTTTGCTGCCCTCGCAGTCACGCTTTCCCTCATTTGGCGCCGCTTCCCCTGAAAATTTCACTTGACATCATCTTGTAGGGCAACTCGCCCGGCCGCCATTCTGGCGGCTGAAAACACCGGGCCAATCCTGATATAATCAGAATATGGACGCTGCACTAAAAGCATACGTGACCCGCTGGCAAGCTGTTAAAGAGATCGAGCGCCATGAGCTAAGGACTGCTACTGTGGCTTTGCGATGGCAGCAATTGAACGCGGTCTTTGGCATAGCGATTGGGTTGGGTTTAAATAACCCCCCTGAGGATGAGTTCGAGATTTATCAGCGATGGGCAAAACTCAAAGAAAAAGTCGCCGATCAGCGTCCAGCGGCTTAACAACGTTATTAGAGCCGCTGTTAGCTCTCCAAAGATTGTTGGAGCATTTTGATAATCAAGGCGTGATCATCGGGGGAATTGCCGCTAGCTTACTCGGTAAGCCACGGCTCACCGCTGATATAGATGCGGTTATCCTGCTGAGTGTTGAGGATTTACCCAAGTTAATTGAGGCAGCTCGCAGCCAAGGTATTATCCCGCGTATTGTGGATGCAGAGACATTTGCCCGCAAAAACCGGATATTGCTAATGCGACACCTAGACAGCGGTACAAAATTATTGTAAAGAGCTAATCGACGGCAGTCCAAAGCTATCCTCCATTTTGGAGGTGAAACTCTCTCGCCTCCATCTCTATGGTATCATGCTCGTGTTAAGCGCGGCGGTGTTGCCTTTGAAAACCGTCTCTGAACGGGCGAACGCGATGTCTTCATCATTACAAAGGAATTCGAGTCAGATATGACGACCATTCTCCATGCAGACCGGCGTCTGATCACCATACTCAGCATCGTCTTCGTCCAGATGGCCGGGGCAGCTATGATCTTGCCCATCTTGCCGTTGTTCGCCGAGCGCCAGTTCAACATGTCGCCTGCCTCGGTCACCCTGCTGGTTAGCTCGTATTTCCTGGCCCAATTTTTTGCCGGCCCCTTCCTGGGACAGCTCTCCGACCAGCACGGTCGCATCCCCCTGTTAGTGATCAGCCAGCTTGGCTCGGCGGTCAGCTTCTTCATGATGGCAGCCGCTGGCGGGCCTGTTATGCTGTTTGCCGCCCGCGTGGTGGATGGGATCACCGGTGGAAATATCATCGTCGCCCAGGCTTATATCACCGACATCACCCCCCATGAGAAGCGCACCGAAGCCCTGGGTTATATCATGGCGGTTTTTGGGATCGGCTTTATCTTCGGCCCGGCCCTGGGCGGGCTGCTTTCAGCCTGGCTGGGTCCGCGGATGCCTTTCGTCATCGCCGGTCTGGCTGCGGTCATCACCGCCCTGATGAGCTGGTTGTTCCTGAATGAAACCGTGCAGCGCCAATCCGTGGTCTCCCGAGAGCGGAGGCGAGTGCGCTTATCTCCCGCCGAGGTGGCGCGCAATTACCCATTGGTGCTCATCCTGGTGGTAGCTTTCATCGGGCAGTTTGGGTTCGGTATGCTCCAGTCCACCTTTGCGCTTTACGGGTCGGCAGTGCTGTTCCGCGCCTACAGCGAGCAGGCGACAAACCTGGGGGTCGGGCTGCTGCTGGCCGTGGTTGGCCTGGGACAGTTCGTCACCCAGACCTGGTTGATCGGCCCGCTGAAACGCAGGTTTGGCGATGCCTTGCTGGTCATCCAGGGCGCGCTTTTACGCATGGTCGGTATGGCAATCCTGGCAGTAGCCGCTACCCCCTGGCTAGCCGCCGTCTCCTGCATGTTCTTCGCGGTGGGTGGGGGATTGATGATGCCGCCCTTGCAGTCCCTGGCTACCCGCACCGTCGCGGAGACCAATCGGGGTGGGGTTTTAGGTGTCTACCAATCCTCGGCCAGCCTGGCGATCATCTTCAGCACAGCTATCGCCGGGGCGATTTTCACCCTCAACCCGGCCCTGCCTTATTGGATTGGGGCGGCGCTCTCCCTGGCCGTTGTCCTCCCTGCCGGATCAGTGCTCAGGCTATCCCGGCAGGCCAGATTGAAGCCCGTCGAAGCGATCACCCCCGGCGATTAACCCCGGCTCGGAAAAATCCGGAATTCTATCCATCGGGAGGGTTCTTAGACAGCGCCGCCTCCATGATTTGCTGGATGCGCGGCGCGATGCTCGCCGGGTCCGGGTGAAGCCCTTCCACCAGCAGAGCGCTCTCATAGATCTGCTCGACGATCAACTGGTGCAGTTCTGAGCCGGGGTCCAGATCCAGCAAGCGTCTTAACAGCTCGCTGGAAGGGTTCAGTTCCAGGATCTTCTTGGGGATTTCGTAATCCTTTTCTAGATATTTATACACCCGCTGCAGCTCGGGGTTGAGGCTGCCTTCCGGGTCGACCAGCCGGGCTACGGACTGCGCCAGCCTGTTCGTGCCGCGCACATCCAGGACGCGCTCTCCTAGCTGCTGCTTGAATCTGGCAATAATCTGTTCGAAATTCTCCGCCGGGCTGCTTTCGTCAGCCTGCTGGTCTTTTTTGCTCTCTGCCTCCTCCGGCGCTGCCAGAGCTATATTTTTCAGCTCGTAGTCTTTGTACTTGCGCAGACTCATCAACATGAAACTGTCGATCGGCTCGGTTAGCAGCAAAACATCGATTCCCTGCTTTTGAAAGTAATCTAAATGCGGGCTGCGCAGGATCGATTTTGGGTCGTCTCCAATCAGGTAGTAGATCGTTTTCTGATCGTCCGGCATGCGTCCCGCGTAATCCTCCAGCGAGCGCCAGTCGTCCGGGTGGAGGCTGGTTTTGAAACGCAGTAAAGGATAGAGTTTTTCCGCCTCTGCCGGATTAGTCGCCACGCCCTGCTTGAGATAGCCGCCAAATTCCTGCCAGAAAATCCGGTATTTTTCGGTGTCTTTTCGCGCCAGCTCATCCAATTCTTTGATCACCTGCCCGCCCAGGATCTGTTTCAGGCGCTTCATCATCCCGGTCGCCTGGACAGTCTCCCTGGACACATTCAGCGGCAAGTCCTCCGAATCGACTACGCCCTGGACGAATCTCAGGTACTCCGGCAGCAAATCCTTGGCATACTCATCAATCAAGATGTTTTTAGAGTACAGCTTCAGGCCGTCTTCCCCGCGCAAGGACAGGATGCCGCGCTCGGCTTTGCCGGGCGCGTACAGCAGGGCGTAGACCTGCAGCGGCGCATCGGTGACCAGGTGGACGTGCATGAGCGGCTTTTCGGGATCCAGGGTTAGCTGGCGGTAGAATTCATCGTATTGCTCTGCCGACGCCTCCTGCCGGGACATACGCCAGATGGCGGTGCGCTGGTTGACCTGCTCCTGGCTGTCGCCGAGGTAGATCGGGAAGCTGACGTAATTGGAGTGCTTGCGGATGATCTCCCTCAGGCGGCTCTCCTCGGCGAATTCCGCCGCCTCTTCCTTCAGCTTGATCTCTACGCTTGTGCCTCGCTCTTGCTTATCGGCTGCCCCCACCTGGAAATTGTCCTCGCCGGTTGCATACCAGGCTACCGCTTTAGCCCGAGGCTTATACGAACGCGAGGTCACCCTGACCCATTCGGCGACCATGAACACAGAATAGAAACCGACACCGAACTGGCCGATGATTTGAGCCAGATTCTCTTTTTGCTCTCTGACCGCTTCCAAAAATTCGCGCGCCCCGGATTGGGCTATCGTGCCCAAATTTTCGATGATCTCGTCCCGGGTCATCCCGATGCCCGTATCCTGGATCGTGATCACGCCCCTCTCTTTATCGGCGCGAATGCGGATGCATAACTCCGCCTCCGCATCCAGAACGTTGCGCTCCGTGAGCATCACGAAGCGGATGCGATTGAGCGCATCGGAGGCGTTCGAGATCAGCTCTCGTAAAAACACTTCCCGATCTTTATACAACGAATGGACCAGGATGTTCAAAAGCTGCCTGGTTTCAGCTTTAAAAGAATATAACTGCGCCTCTTCTGGTTTCGAGGTTTCGTTTGCTTCTGCCATATCTGCCTCCAACCTTGAGCTAAAAGTTAGCCACGATTTTACCGGAATCCTACCACAGGAAGAATCCTTAAATCCATTACTGGTATGTCATTCTGATGGAGCGGAGCGACTGAAGAATCTGGCTCCTTCGCTTCGCTCAGAGCCTGTCCTGAACAACGTGAAGGATTGACATCCTTTTGCGTGGTCCGCGAAGATCGAGCAGTTTAAATGATCCCTGCTGCATACCACACCTGATGATGAGAACTACCTCGTCGACAAACAGCCAAAAAACCAAGACAAGCCCATACTTGCCGAAACCAACCATGTAAAACCCGGCGCCTGAAGCCATAATACATGGCTGCTCCCTCTTGCTTTTTCCAGCAAAATTTCATATTATGTTTAAAGGAATTCATCTCGAGGTGAATCATGAAAGCATTTGTACTCAGCGGCGGTGGTAATTACAGCGCCATCCAGGCGGGCGCGCTGGAAGCCTTGCTGGAGCATGGGCACCAACCGGATATGCTGGTGGGCGTTTCCGCTGGTGCTTTAAACGCCGCTTGGCTGGCGAGTCAGCCGGATTTGAACGGCGTTCAGCAATTGATCAGGCTGTGGAGCGATATTGCCCCGCATTTCTTCAAGCCGCTCAGCCAGCTCCCTACCCTGCTCCGCCTGGTTCGCGGTCAGAGCAGCCTGCTGGCGAACGACGAGCTTTTGCGCTTCATCACTCGTTTTTTGCCCGCAGACGCACGGATGACAGATTTTTCAAAACCCAGCCTGTTCGCGGTCGCCGCGCGCCTTTCCGATGGCACCCTGAAAGTGTTCGGCGATGACCCCGCAGACCGCTTGCTGGACGGCTTGATGGCTACCACAGCCCTTCCGCCCCTCTTCCCTCCCTGGCGGATCGGCGCTGAAGCCTACGTCGATGGGGGCCTGATTTCCAGTTTGCCAGTGCGCATCGCTCTGGAGCGCGGAGCGAACGAGATCATCGCCCTGCACACCTGCCATCCACTGATGAAAAAAAACCTGGCCTCAGGTAATGGGATTCTGGCATACATTTCGCAATCCATGTCCCTGATGATCAGGTCCCAGGCGGAAAGAGAGTTCGATGCGGCTCGGTGGTCACGCGGCGCCCGCCTGCACCTTATCCAGCTCAGGCCAGATGAGGACCCCGGTTACTGGATCTTCGATCGCGCCGCTGAGCTGATCGCAACTGGCAGGAGAATTACAGAAGCCTATCTTCAGACCGCCGACTTTTCAGCTCTTGGCCCGTTGAAAGCCTGGCTGAACCGGGCTACAATTGGATTTCGGCGGCAGGGATGCGGGCCCCTCCCTGGATAAGCACTCGAATCGGCTCCACCAGGCTGGTTTTTCGGGAAATCAGACTGACGCGCTCGAGTATCAGGGGAGTGATCTCCTGGCCTTGCGCGGCTACTGTTTCCCCCTCCCTTGTGAGCAGGTCGTCTTCTAATATCATGCCGATTTCAAGTCCACTGGCAGGCACAATTTGCACCTTCCAGTTTTTCACCAGAAACTCGCCTTTGCTCAATGCCTCCAAAACTTCAGGGTTATAGGCCTGGTGATATTCTGATAGCTTCTCCAGTGCCTGAGTGTGCGTGAGGCCTTGCTGCAGGAGCTCATCGTAATCCAAAGCAGCTTTCAGTATCTGCGCTCCGAGATTGATTTTTCGCTTTTCCCCCCAACTGGGCGCCTGTTCGAAGTCTGCGTAGTCTTTATGCTGGTCTTTGACGATCAGAGCAACACTCTCTAATCGTGGAATCCTTTCCAGCAGTCGATGCGCGATCAGGGGGTGTGACCTGAGCATATTTCGTTCTTCGTTGGTCACTGGCTCTCCGCAATGATATTTTTCGAGAAGTCCGCCGGGCAGAGCCACGCACCCAACCTGGGAAAGCATTGCCGCCAGTTCGATTTGCCACGTGTCTCTTGTGTTGAGATTTCCGACGATATGCCGGACGACTCTTCGCAGGCGTAGCGTGCGGCTGAATGCAATCGGATTGGAGAGGCTGAGCAGTTCCATAAATAGCTTCACGCTCCCGCCCAGTGTTTTTTGAAGCAGGTCACGTTCGGCGTTGATTAAACGATGCAGTTCAATTGCATAATCAAGTGTTTTGATCAGATTTTCCGTTGAACACGGCTTGGTAAGAAAACGAAAAATGTTTCCATCGTTGACCGCCTCGATGGCAGTGTTCAAGTCAGCGTGCCCGGTCAGCATGATGCGCACGGAATCAGGAGCGAGTTCCTTGGCGCGGCTAAGAAATTGGGTTCCATTCATCCTGGGCATCCGAAAATCAGCGACGATAACGGCAAATGGACCTTGGGTATGGATGGTCTCGAGCCCTTCCTCCCCATTTGAAGCCGTACTTACGGAATACTTGCCTCGCAGTTGGCGTCTGAATGCAGCCAGTATGTTCTCCTCATCGTCTACAAACAATATTTTCTCGCTCATTTAGTCTCCAATGCAGTCGCTTTGCTTTTAACCTCGAACCGATCGGTGTTCTTACGCTCTGGAGGTTGAGAGGCTTGAATAGGCAGCCGGACGATAAACGTGGTACCTTTTCCCACATCAGACTTAAACGTTAACATTCCGCCGTGTTTTCTGACCACCACGTCATATGCGATAGCCAATCCCTGTCCGGTCCCTTTACCGACTTCCTTCGTCGTGAAAAATGGCTCGAATATGCGCGTTTCAATTTCTTTGGGAATCCCCCCACCCGTATCCCGAATGAGAACTTCTACCCATTCTCCTTCGCTGCGTGTCCGGATGTTGATAATCCCCTTTTCGCCGTTCTTATAATCCCCGATCACCTCTTCGATAGCGTGCACCGCGTTGATGATGATATTCAAAAATACCTGGTTGATCTCGCTGGGCAGTCCCATGATGTGCGGCAGGTCGGGGTCAAGCTCGGTCTGGATTTCGGCGATATATTTCCATTCGTTGCTTGTTACCGCCAGGGTGCTTTCGAGCGCTTTGTTGATGTCGAGCACCGTTTTTTCCTTGACGCCCGGGTGAGAGAAATCCTTCATCGCCCGGACAATGCCGGATACGCGCTGCACGCCTTCCAGGCTTTGCTGTATGGCTAATGGAATTTCTCCCATCAAAAATCCCAAATCAATTTCCTCCATGGTCGTTTTCACCGCATCAACCAGATATGCTGAAACACCCAAAACCCTGACTTCGTCGAAAAGCGCCCGGTACTTTGAGATGAGATTCAACAGATCTTCGAAGCAGCTCTGGAGGAAGGTGATGTTATCTCCCACGTATTGGATGGGTGAATTGATCTCGTGCGAGATCCCTGCGGCAAGCTGACCGATCGATTCCAGTTTCTGTAACTGGACGAGTCTGCTTTCGAGTATTTTTCGCTCCGTGATATCGTTGACCAAGATAATAAATCCTGCAATCAGGCCATGTCCATCGAGTATCGGGCTGACGTTGATGCCCAAATACCCCGGACTGCCATCGATGCGAGTAAACCGCATCGGATCGAGGTAGATTGCAGTTGCCTGAGCGCGGCATTTAATCAGGGCTTCAGCAATCGTATCCCAAGCCCAGCTCACCCCGAGAGCTTTTAAAGGCTTGCCGATGATCTCTTGCGCACTCTTGCCGAATATTTGCTGGACGCTTGGATTCCAATAAGAGACCTTTAAGTCAACCGTGAGGCCGATTAATCCAGACGAGAGGGAGGCGATGAGCTGTTCAATCTCCGATTTGGCGTTCCGTAATGCATCTTCGATTATTCTGTGTCTGGTGATATCGCGACCGATGCCGATCACGCCCAGCATATTTCCATCCGGGCCATAGTAAGGGCTCTTCCTCGTCTCGATGAGCAAGGGCTTTCCGGAGTGGTCTTTTGTCCAGCTAAGGTAAGAAACCGGCTTTCCGCTCTCCATGACCTGCCGATCTGTGCGTTCAAATTGCATGGCCTGTTCCACTGCGTAGAGTTCAGCGTCGCTCCGCCCGGCGATTTCCGCTAAAGAGCGACCGCTCTGGGCTTCAAAGGCTCGATTACACCCCGTATAAGCGCCGGAGATATCTTTAAAAAAGATCAGATCTGGTATTGAGTTGATCAGGTCATCTAGGAGATTTCTCTCTCTTTCCAGCAGCTCTTCCGCCATCTTTCGGCTGGTGATATCAATCCCTGTCGCGAAGATGTAATCAACTTCACCGCTTTTACTCTTTAATGTAGTGATCGACCAGGTGATTTTTTTAATATCACCCTCGCGGCTGGTCCATTCAGTCTCGCGCAGTGATTCGCCCGAGCGTATATCTTGGATGATTTGTTTTATGCTGCGCACCTCATCAGGTAATGGCAGCTCTCCGGTTTGCAGTTTCTCGCGAATCTCATTGGCAGAATATCCAAACAAGCGCTGGCAGGCCTGGTTAAACAAAAGCAAATTGCCCCACCTGTCCAGGAGGACCACCATCGCACCTACTGCGTCAAATATATTGGAAAAAAAGTCGCGCTCGGCTACGAGCTCTTTCTCCCTGAGTTTATACCGGGTCAGCTCAGCCTGTAATCTCTCAACGAGTTCGTCTTGTTCGGCTATCGATCTGCTTAAATCCATCGATAATGTACCTGCTCAGTTGGATAATAAATTTTCAACACAGAAATTTTGATTGACATTTACGCCATTATTGTAATAGAACATGAGAATTAAGCACATTGCATTTCTGTTATCCCCTTGTATAGCGAATGCGCGGGTTGAGCAGCGCGTAGAGGCTGTCAGCCGCCAGGTTAGCCAGGGAAAACCCAAGCACGGTGACCAACGCCACAGCTTGCATCAGGGGCAGGTCTCGGCGGTCGATGGCAAACACCAGCAGCCTGCCCAGCCCGGGGTAGTTGAACACGTTCTCGATGACCACCAATCCGCTGATCAGCCAGCCGAAGCTGATGGCGATTACCGTGATCGTGGGCAGCAGCGCGTTGCGCAGGACGTGCTTGAGCACCACCACCCGCCGCGGCAGCCCCTTTAAGTCGGCTGTGCGCACGTAAGCCTGTTTCATCTCTTCCACCACGCCAGCTCGCGTTATCCGTGCGATGTACGCCAGCAAGACCAGGGTTGCCGTCATGGCGGGCAGAATCAGCATCGGCAGCGCCTCCATGAAACCGGCCTCGGGCCGGATAGATGAATTCGCCGGCAAAGATGGCAATCCCCTGCGCCGTAGCTCGAACGCGAATATCTGGATCAGCAGGATGCCTGTGACGAACTCGGGTAGGCCGACTACGGATAACGTGGATATACTGATCAGGTTGTCTAACAGCCTGCCCGCGTTCAATCCAGCCGCCACGCCCAGCCCAACCGCCAGCGGCACAGCGATCAGTAGTGTCAGCGCCGCAAGCCGCAGCGAGTTGATCAGGCGCTGCATCACCAGCGGGAAAATTTCCGTTCTGGTGCTGTATGACTGCCCCCAATCGCCGCTCAGGAAGTCTCCCAGCCAGCGCAGAAACTGCACCGGCACTGAGGCTTCCAGACCCAAATCCCGGCGGCAGGCCTCCAGCGCTTTTTTGCCAGCTTCTCGCCCCAGGATGATGCGGCACACGTCGCCCGGCAGCCATTGCGTGATCGCAAAGATGATGATCGAAGTCAGCAGAATCGTCAGCAGTAAAAATCCCATTCGGCGCAGCAAATAGCGGTACATGGATCAGCCTGCCTGTATCTCGCCGTTTGCAAGTTTACCCTGTGCAGCCTGCAGCTCCATCCAGGGAATATGGCAGCGGTAGCGCTTGCTGGATCCCTCCCGCCTCTGCCACGGCGGGGCTTGTGTTTTACATATCTCCCCCACCAGGCGCGGGCAGCGAGTGTGAAATGGGCACCCACCCGGTTTCTCTGTTGGACTGGGTATTTCTCCACTCAGGATGATGCCTTTTTGTCTGCTCTGTGTTTCCAGCGTCGGGACCGCTGTGAGCAGCGCCTCGGTGTACGGATGAAAGGGGGGCTTGAAAAGATCATCTGCATTGGCTATCTCCACAAGCTGTCCCAGGTAGATCACCCCGATCACATCCGCCAGGTATCCCACCACCGCCAGGTCGTGGGAGATGAACAGCAGGCTGCTGCGGTTTTCGACTTGTAAATCGCACAGCAGGTTCAATATGGATGCCTGCACGGAAACATCCAATGCGGAGACCGGTTCATCGCAAACCAGCAAGTCAGGTCTGGCAGCAAAAGCTCGCCCGATCGCCACCCTTTGCTTTTCCCCGCCGCTGAGCTGGGTGGGCAGGCGCACGGCGTACGCGGCTGGCAGACGCACTGCCCTAAGCAGTTCCGGAACTCTGTCACGCGCCTCCTGGCGAGATAATCCCAGCAGCGTCACCAGAGGACGGAGTAAAATCTCCTCCACAGTCAGGTAGGGGTTGAGGGCTTCCTCCGAGTTCTGGAATACGATCTGCACCCGGCGCAGCGTTTCCCGCTTGCGGGATGAGAGTTGTGCCGGCAGAGGCGCGCCCAGCAGTTCCATCTTTCCCTCCGTTCTATCCGCCACACCCAGGATAGCTCGCGCCAGGCTGGTTTTCCCGCTGCCGCTCTCGCCCACCAGGCCAAACGTCTGCCCGGAGGCGATCACCAGGTCAAGCTCATCGACTGCCCTCACAGACCGGCCTGGCTCCCTGCGCAGGATATCGAGGGGCGTGCGCCGCAGAGGGTAGCGCACGGCAACCCCTTCCAGGCTGAGCGCGACTTCCTTGTCGCTCGCCTCCATCCTGCCCGGGCTTTCCATCCCAGGCGCCGTGGGTAGGCTTATTTCGCCTTTCAGGATCGCCTCCCAGCGGTGACAGCGAATGTGTCGTCCGGCGGAGGGCGAGCTCAAAGCAGGATTTTCGCTGCACACTTCGATTGCCAGCGGGCAGCGCGGCTGGAAAACGCAGCCTGAGGTGAGCTGTCCAGGCGGAGGGGACTGGCCTCCGATAGATTGCAGGCGGGCGCTCGCCTTGCCCTCCCCCAGGCGCGGCAGGCTGCTGAGCATGCCATGCGTATAGGGATGTAGGGGCTTGGCGAATAAGCTCGCCGCAGCGGCCTCCTCCAGCATGACGCCGGCGTACATCACGCCCACTCGCTGGCACATTTGCGCCACGACCGCCAGATTGTGGGTGATGTATAGTGCGGCAGTCTGGCGCTGGCTGATCAGCTCAACCAACAGCTCCAGGATGGCAGCCTGCGTGGTTACATCCAGGTTCGTGGTAGGTTCATCCAAAATGAGCAGGGTCGGGTTGCTGCACAGCGCCATGGCGATCAGCGCCCGCTGCTGCATGCCCCCACTGAGCTGGTGCGGATAGCTCGAGGCGACCCGTTCGGGATCGGCGATATTCACTTCCCGCAGGTGATCGACCGCTCGGCGCTGTGCCCTCTTCATCCCCATATCGAGTTGGTAATGCAAAATTTCGGCGATCTGGTCGCCCACGCGCAGTGTGGGGTTCAGCGCAGACTGCGAGTTTTGCGGCAGATATGCCATCTCACGCCCCCAAATCTTGCGCATTTCTGCCGGCTGTAAATCCAGCAGATTTTTACCATTCAGCTCGATCTTGCCCTGCAGGATCATACCGTACTGCCCCAGGTAGCGCAGCACAGCCAGCGCCAGCGTCGTCTTGCCTGAGCCGCTTTCGCCCACCAGCCCGTAGATCTCACCGGGTTGGATGTGTAGGGAGACGTCGCGAACAGCTTCCAGCCACCTGCCGTTTTGTCGGTAAGCGACAGTCAAACCTTCGATATTCAGCGTAGGGAGATGTTCGGGTAGCTTATTCAACGGGTGATTGCAAAACACGTTTTAATCCATCCGCCATCAAGTTGACGCTGATCACCAGTAGAGAGATCGCCGCAACCGGGTAATACAGCGCCCACGGGGTCAGGCTGACGCTCTGGCGGGCTTCTTTGACCATCAATCCCCAGTTCGGACTCGGAGGCTGCACGCCCACCCCCAAAAAACCCAGCGATGCGACCAGGAAGATGCTGTAAGAAAAACGCAAAGCGGTTTCAACTGCCAGGGTCGGCAGCACTAAGGGCAAGATCTCGCGGAACAAGATCCACCCCAATGATTCACCCTGTAAGCGGGCTACTTCTACAAAGCCCCTGGTTTTGATCGAGAGAACAGCGCTGCGCACGACGCGCGCCACGATCGGCGTGTAAACCACCAGAATCACGAACAGCACGCTCGTAACCGAAGTACCGATAGCGCCCAGCATTAGCAGCGCCAGCAAGAGCGCCGGCAGCGCCAGCAGGCTGTCAAACAGCCGCATGACCAGCTCATCGACCCAGCCGCCCAGGTAACCGCTGGTCAGGCCGATCCCTGTTCCGCACAGCACCGCCAGCAGCGTGCCTGCTCCGGACAGCCACAACACCTCGCTAGCGCCCAGCAGCACCCGGCTGAAAACATCCCTTCCCAGGTGGTCGGTGCCAAACCAGTGCGCTTTCGAGGGCGCCTGCCGCGCATCCTGGAATTCTTGCTGGTTAGCCTCGTAAGGAGCGATTAAAGGGCCGATGATTGCCAGAGCTAAAAATACGATTACTATAGTCGCGCCAAAGGCTGCTGATGGAACGGCGTACAGCCTGCGCAGGGAGGAGAGGAGTCGCCGCCCCCGGCCGGGGGCGGCGCCGTTTTGTGCAAACAGGGTGAGCGAATCCGCCTCGCGCCTCATTTACTTTCGCAGGCTCACGGCCCTGAAATCCGTCCGCCCGGCAAATGCTTTAAGCTCGAACCCCTGAAACTGGTCGCGGATGGCGGCAAACTGAGCGAAGAAATAGGGGATGATCACCGGGCCACGTTCGATCAGGATTTGCTGTATTTTATGGTACGCTTCCGCCTGCTGCACTTCATCCAGGGAGGTGCCGGCAGTGATTGCCAGCGAGTCGAACTCGGCATCGCAAAAGTGCGATTCGTTCCACACGGCATCGCAGGTGAGCATCACATCCAGGTAAAACTGGGGATAAGGCCGCGAACCCCAACCTGTGATGCCCAAATCCACCTCCAGCCAGCCGTTATCGCCGTAGTACACGCTCTCGGGCTCCACGCTCACCTGGACATTGATCCCTGCCTCGGCCCACTGCTCTTTCAGCACCACCGCCAGATCGGGCCTGCCGCCTGTATCCGGGGTGTGCAGCGTCAGCTCCATGCCGTCTGGATAACCCGCCTCCCGTAGCAACTGGCGGGCTGCCTCCACGTCTCTAGCTGGAAGTGGGAAAGCCTCGCTGTAATACTGCGTGTACATTGGGCCAATCGGGCTGTCCCGTCCCACTGCGCCGTAGCCTTGCTGCACTAATTGGAGGATCGCTTCCCTGTCGGTCGCCAGTTTCAGAGCCTGGATGATCCGCGGGTCGTCCCCCGGTGTCCGGTCCGAGCGCAGCCGCACCAGGTCGAACCCGTTGGTGGGGATATCCGTCGTGACGATCCCTGGCTCATCCTGCAGGCTGGTGTACAGCGCGGTGGACATGCGCATGACCAGGTCCACCTGCCCGCCGCGCAGCGCATCTACCGCCGCGTTTTCATCGTTAAAGAAGATGATCTCGATCTCAGCCAGCTTGGGCAGGTCCGGGATAAAGTAATCTCCATTGGCTTCCAGCAGGATCCTGTCCTCGGGGCTGTAGCGGGCGACTTTAAATGGGCCAGTCCCGTTGAAGTTCGATGCGGCATCCTGGGTGTTCGCTTTGAGAACCAGGGCGTGGTTATCGCTCAAGTCATACAGGAAGAACGGGTTGGGTTGTTTCAGGCGAAAAGTGACCTCCAGCTCCCCGCTGGCTTCGATGGTCGAAATATTACTGTACAGGTCGGCTGTTGGCAGCTCAAGCGCCTGGTCGCGCAGGCGGTTGAACGTCCAGACCACATCTTCAGCGCTCAGCCGGCTGCCGTCGTGAAAGGTCACCCCCTCGGCCAGTTTGAACACATAAGTCAGGCCGCCATCTTGAACCTTCCAATCCACCGCCAGGCGTGGGATGACGTTGGAAGACGGATCGATATCCACCAGGTAATCATAGACGTGGTTGGCGACCAGCACCTCGCTATCCGACGAAATAAAGGCAGGGTCCGCCTGAACGATCGGCTGCATTGCGACCCGCAAGACTCCCTCGCTCTCGAGGACCGCTTCCGAAGGGACAACCTGCTCCTGCGTCTGGGTCGCCGGCGCAGGTTGGGGCGAACCGACGCCCGCACAGGCGGAAACCAGCAGAACTACCAGCACGATCACCACGGCGATTGCGCCTCGATCTCTGATTAGCCTGTACGTGTTCATTGATCGTTTCTCCTTGATTGATCGAACTATCATTGAGAGAGCTGGCTTTTTGCCGCGATATCATACAGCATAACACCCGCCGCCACTGCCAGGTTCAGCGATGAGCATCTGCCGCGCATCGGCAGGCGGATCACCTGCTGGCAGATAGCAGCCTGTTCGCTGGTCAGGCCTTCTCTCTCGCTGCCCATCAGCAGAACCAGGGGAGGCTGGTACTGCTGTATTTCCCGATTATCTGTATCTCCATGCGCGGAAGTGCCGATCACCTGGTAGCCATGTTTCAGTGCCCATTCAGCGAAGTCCGCGAAGGAGGCGGGTACCACCGGGTGCCAGAAAATCGCACCCATACTGGCTCTCACCGCGCTGGGATGGAACGGGTCTACGCTGCTCTCCAGTAGCAGAAGGGCGCTGGCGCCCACCGCGTCGATGGTTCGCAATATCGCACCCACGTTGCCAGGGTCTTGGGGAGCCACCACCGCCGCCACCCAGGGGTGTGCGCCCGGGTTTATCTCTTCCAGGCGAGTAACTGGCTTATGCGCCACAGCCAGTATCCCCTGGGGGTTGTCTTTAGCGGCGATCGATTGGAAGACTTCCTCGCTGGTTTCATAACATGGGATCCCCTGGCTGGACTCTCGTCTGATCAATTCCCTGGCGAAATCGCTTTTTAACAACTCCGAGGCGTAAAAAATCGACTCCAGCCTGATTTTAACAGCTTCCTGGGCGGCGACCGCTTCTCCTACCTGGAAGATGCCTTCCACCAGGAACAACCCGCTCTCTTCTCGGGCTTTGCGCTGCCGCAGGAGGCGTGCTTGCCTGATCTTGACATTGCTTCGGCTGGTAATAACCGACATCATGCCCGGCGCGGCACCCAGGCCAGCACGGTCGTACCCTCGCCAGGCGCTGCAGTGATCTCCACGTCTCCCCCGACTTTGCGGGCGCGGATGTGCATGTTCGAGAGGCCGTGTCCCAGCGTGACGCTCATCTTTCGCAGGTCGAATCCCCGCCCGTTATCAGCCACTTCCAGCAAGACGCGATCCTTTGTCGTCCACAGGTGGACGCGCACCCGCCTTGCCTGGGAATGCTTGGCGACATTGGCAAGCGCTTCCTGGCAAATGTGAAACAGCGCTGTGGTGTGTGAGCCCGGCAAGCCGACCAGTCCATCTGCTGGCGCATACAGCGTAGCTTCGGCAAGCGTGTTCTTACGGTACTCATCGATCAGGCGCTGCAAGCCGACTACCAGGTCTTCGCCCACGAACTGGCGCGGTCTCAGATCCAGGATGTACGCCCGAATATCGCGGATGGTCTTATTCAATCCGTTTATGGCTTGTTCAATTTTATACTGAGATTGTTTCGTATCATCCTCAATCGTAGCCCGGGCGTACTCCAATGCCAGGCCGACGGCGTAGATAGATTGAATAATGCCGTCGTGCAGATCCATGCCGATCCGTTCGCGTTCTTCCAAAATCGCCACCCGCTGCGCCTGGCGATGAAGGCGGGCGTTCTCGATGGTGATGCCTGCCCAGGCGCCAATGGCGGTGAGCAGATTGATCTCTCGCTCGTCAAAACGACGCTCCCGCTGAGACGCTACGCTCATCACCCCCACTACAGAGCCGCGCGCCATCAAAGGTATGCAGGCCATGTAGTTGAACCCGGCTGCCACCACCGCCGACCTTAGGTAACGCATGTCGCTTTTTAAATCTATGCTGACTAAGGGTTTTCCTGTCTCTGCCACGATGCCGATAAATCCCTCGCCAAGGCGGAAGCGGTCCTTGGTCAGAAACGCCTCCATATACTCGCCGCGATGCAGCGCTATGCGCAGTTCCCGATCGCCATCTTCACGCAAGAAGATCTCGCCAGCTTCCACGCCCAGGTAAGCTATAACCCGAGTCAGGGTCTGATCGAGTATCTCCTCGCTATTCAGCGAACCCGCCAGCGCCGCAGCCACATCGTTCAATAAAGACAGGTCCTGGTTGCGCTGGCGCAGCGCCTCATCTCGCCCAACCAGGTCCTGATAAAGGCGAGCGTTGGATATGGCGATAGCCGCATAAGCAGCCAGTGTTTCGATCACGTGGGCATCCGCCTGTGTAAATTCAGGGTGCCCTTTTTTGTCCGTCAGGTAGATTTGCCCTAATAGCTCCTCCCCTGACATGATCGGAACCCCCAGGAAAGAGATCATTTTGGGGTGACCGGGCGGGTAACCGGCAGCGCGTTCATCAGTTTGCACGTTGGCAACGCGCACGGTGCAGCGCTCCTTCCCCATTGCCCCCAACAAGCCTTTGCCCACTGGAGGTTGTCCCGTGCGCTTTACTTCCTCCTCGCTCATCCCAACTTGAATGAACTGGACGAGGTTGCCCTGGGTATTCACTACCCCCAGCGCGGCGTACGCGGCGTCCACCTGCTCGCGGGCAAGGTTCACGATTCTTTCCAGGACAGTATCCAGGGAAAGATCGCCCACCAGTTCAAGGCTAGCGCGGTGCAGAGCCGCCAACCGTTCTTCCAGTTGTTCTCTCGTTAATAACGCCATTGGGAATCTCCTCGCCGCTGGGTTAATTTTACTCGAACTCTGATAGTTTTTGCTAGTAAACGACCGGTATAAATGCTACGCTTAGGAGGCTTCGGAGAGTAGCCGCAGCGCAGTTTACTTCTGCCCGGCTATCCCTTTCCGAGGTCTTTGTATGTAGGAGCATGTCATACCATGAGCGCTTCACAAGACAGTTCGCGCTTGCCAGGTTTTTTCAACCTGTCCCTGGAAGAGCGCCTGGCGCAGCTTAAACACCGCCTGAGTCAGGCAGGGCTGGACGCTCTGAGCGGCATTGCCGGCCTCGATCCGGCCCAGGCCGACCACATGATCGAGAACGTGGTAGGTACGTTTAATCTGCCGCTGGGTCTGGCTCTGAACTTCATCGTCAACGGGCGCGAGGTGCTGGTGCCGATGGCCATCGAAGAGCCCTCGGTCGTGGCCGGCGCCTCCTTCATGGCCAGGCTGGCGCGCTCCAGTGGGGGATTCTTCGCCCACACCACCGCCCCCGAGATGATCGGTCAAATGCAGCTCCTGGATACCGCCGACGCGCACACCGCCCGCCTGGTCCTTCTGGAACGCAAAGTCGAGCTGCTGGTGGAGGCGGCAGAGATCGACCCCGTGCTCGAGCAATTGGGCGGCGGGCCGCGCGACCTGGAAGTGCGCCTGATCGAGCGTTCTGCCATCGGTCCCTTCCTCGTGCTGCACCTGATTTACGACGTGCGCGACGCCATGGGGGCCAATGCGGTCAACACGGCGTGTGAGCGCCTGGCCCCGCGGGTCGAAGCGCTCACCGGCGGACGGGTGCACCTGCGCATCCTCTCCAACCTGGCTGATAAGCGCCTGGCCCGGGCGCGCTGCACTATCCTGCTCTCGGAGCTTGGCTTTGAAGGCTACCAACCCGAGCAGGTGCGGGATGGCATCCTCGCCGCCTGGGCGTTCGCCGCCGCAGACCCCTATCGCGCCGCCACCCACAATAAGGGCATCATGAACGCCGTAGATGCAGTGGTCATCGCCACCGGCAACGATTGGCGGGCGGTCGAGGCCGGCGCCCACGCCTACGCTGCCCGCAGCGGTCGCTACACCTCCTTGAGCGCCTGGGGTGCAGATCAGCAGGGCAACCTGGTGGGTACACTCGAGCTTCCCTTGGCGGTTGGCATCGTGGGCGGCGCTACCCGGGTGCATCCCACGGCCCGGGCTGCTCTCGAGCTGATGGGCGTCACCGCCGCCAGCCAGTTAGCTGAGATCATCGTCTCGGTCGGGCTGGCCCAAAACCTGGCTGCCCTGCGCGCCCTGGCTACAGAGGGCATCCAGCGCGGCCACATGAGCCTGCACGCCCGCCAGGTGGCCATTGCCGCCGGCGCCCAGGGTGATATGATTGAGAAGCTGGCCCAGCGGCTGGTCGCCGAGAACGCCGTGCGCATCGACCGCGCCCAGCAAATCCTAGCGGCAATATTGCCGAAAGAATGACAATTATGAACGAGACTTCCCCTGAAAGTATCCTCTTGAAACCGGCCCGCCCGGTTGGAATCGTGGGCTATGGCGCCTACGTGCCTCGCTACCGCCTGCCAGCCAGCGAAGTCGCCCGTGTGTGGACCGACGGGCAGGCCGGACTGCCGATCAAAGAAAAAGCTGTCCCCGGGCTGGACGAAGACGTCGCCACCATGTCGATCGAGGCCGCCAGGAACGCCATGAAGCGAGCCCTCATCTCCCCGGCTGAAATTCGAGCCGTCTGGGTCGGCTCCGAGTCCCATCCTTATGCGGTAAAGCCCACCTCCACCATCGTCGCCGAGGCGATTGGCGCCGTGCCCAACGTGCAGGCCGGCGACTGGCAGTTCGCCTGCAAAGCCGGCACCGAGGCGATGGTGGCCGCTATTGGGTTTATCGGCTCGGGCATGGCCAGCTATGCCATGGCCATCGGCGCGGACACCGCCCAGGGGCGCCCCGGCGACGCCCTGGAATACACCGCCGGCGCCGGCGGGGCTGCCTTCTTGCTCGGACCGGCGGAAAACTCGCTGGCAGTCATCGAACACACTTATTCGTTCGTCACCGACACGCCCGACTTCTTCCGGCGGGCTTACCAGAAATATCCCGAGCACGGGCAGCGCTTTACCGGCGAACCGGCTTATTTCAAGCACATCACCGAAGCCGCCCAGGCCCTGATGGAGGCTACTGGGACCACCCCTGCGGATTTCGCTTACGCCGTCTTTCACCAGCCCAACACCAAGTTCCCGCAGCGCGTGGCCGCCCAGCTCGGCTTCAGCAAGGATCAAATCGCCCCGGGTTTGCTCGTGCCGCTGATCGGCAACACCTACGCCGGCGCAGCTCTGATCGGCTTGACCGCTATCCTGGATATCGCCCGGCCTGGCGAGCGCATCCTGCTGGTTTCCTTCGGCTCGGGAGCTGGCTCCGACGCCATGTCTCTGCAGGTGACCGAGGCGATCGACGAGCGCCGCGAGCGGGCACCCAAAACCCAGGAATACATCGCCCGCAGGGTTGAGATCGATTACGCCACCTATGCCCGCATGCGCGGCAAGCTGGTGATGAAGTGAGCGGTGCACGCATGACTGAAGTCGTCATTGCAGGGATCGGTCAAACCCCGGTAGGTGAACACTGGGATATTTCCATCCGCGAGCTGGCATTGCAGGCGATTGATCGCGCCCGGGCGGACGCTGGCGGCTTGCAGCCCCAGGCGCTCTACGTCGCCAACATGCTCGCCGCCCCGCTCTCCCAGCAGGCTCACCTGGGAGCCCTGGTGGCCGATTTCGCCGGTCTGAACGGCGTCGAGGCGGTCACGATTGAAGCCGCTGGAGCGTCCGGCGGCGCAGCCCTGCGGGTGGGCTACCTGGCGGTCGCCTCGGGCCAGGTGGATGCCGCCCTGGTGGTGGGGGTGGAGAAATTTACCGACCAGGTGGGCGGCGCTATCGACGCAGCCCTCAGCGCCACAGGCGACAGCGACTTCGAAGCCGTGCAGGGCTTGACTCCCACCGCTCAAGCTGCTTTATTGATGCGCCGCTACCTATACGAATTCCAGGCTCCGCGCCAGGCTTTTGGCGGCTTTCCCCTGATCGCTCACGCCAACGGCGCCGGCAACCCGCACGCCATGTTCCAAAAAGCCATCTCCGCCGAGGCGTACGCCAAAGCTGGCCTGGTCAGCGACCCGCTGAACGTGTTCGACGTCGCCCCGGTCGCCGATGGGGCGGCTGCGCTGCTGCTCACTCGTCCCGAGCTGCTGCCGCCGGGCTTCCCCCACGCCATGGTACGCCTGGCTGGCTCCAGCCTGGTGACTGATACGCTCGCCCTGCACGACCGCCCGGACCCGCTGGCCTTCCACGCCGCCAGGTTATCGGTGGAGCGCGCCTGCTGGCAGGCGGGGATCAAACCGGAGCAGGCGGACCTGTTCGAGCTGTACGACGCCTACTCCATCTACGCCGCCCTGACTCTGGAAGCCGCCGGGATGGCGGAGAGAGGCCAGGGCTGGAAGCTGGCCCAGGATGGGGAGCTGAGCCTGCAGGGGTCGCTGCCCGTGGCTACATTCGGCGGGCTGAAAGCGCGCGGCAACCCCGGTGGGGCTACCGGCGTTTACCAGGCGGTCGAAGCCGTTCTCCAGCTGCGCGGCCAGGCGGGTGTCAACCAGGTACCCGCGGCGCGCTGGGCGATGATCCAGGCGCTGGGCGGGCCGGCCTCCACTGCAGCCACCCACATCCTCGAACGCCTGGATTGACCTCTCTCCCTTATCTGATTGTATTGTCATTGCAAACCACCTGATAGGGCGGTGTGGCAATCCCCCGCTTCGTTTCGGATGCTTGACCCATGCAGAGCGAACTCGATTGATAGCTATTTGGACGATTTTGATAGTTCCTGATAGTTCCTATTGAGTAGACTACACACGGCAGCTAGGATAAACAATCAGACCCGTCAGGTCTTTAAAGAGTAGTTGCTTTAAAATATCAATTCAGGAGTTTACCTCATCATGGAAATATCCCGTCATTGGCGACTGCGCAAACAACGTTACACACTGCTTGGCGAAGTTTGCCCCCACTGCGATGCAAAACTGTTCCCGCCGCGGGATGTCTGCCCCGAATGCGGGCAGGAAGCCAGGACCCTGTACAATTTCAGCGGGCGCGGCGAGGTGTACTCGTACACCACGGTTTACGAGGCGCCGGCTGGCTTCGAAGAATTTGCCCCCTACACCGTGGCGCTGGTCAAACTGGAGGAAGGTCCGCTGGTGACCGCCCAATTGACCGACGTGGATGGCGAGCAGATCCACATCGGCGCCCCGGTCGAGATGGTCACCCGCCGCCTGCGCTCCGATGGCGACGAGCGTGGATTGCTGGTGTATGGATATAAGTTCCGGCCGGTTTTGCAGCAAACCACAGCCGTATAAATAAAATTTTTTACTTCGAATGGGAGTGAGGGCCAGCCTCTTACTCTCATTTTTATTTTTTAGATAGCTTGACAGTATGTACCAATAATGATACACTAAGAGCGTGCGCCATACACCGCGCCTTAAGGTGGCCTTTTAAAAATCCAAAAATGGGAAAGAACCAGTTCGAGATTGGATCAAGGCTTTACCCTTCCAGGATAAGAAGGCCATCGGCGAAGACATCAAAACGGTACAATTCGGTTGGTCGTTGGGGATGCCGCTGGTTCGTAAGCTTGAACCGGGATTATGGGAGGTACGATCGAACACCAGTTCAGGAATTGCCAGGGTTTTATTCACTGTCCAAGGGGAGTTTATAGGTCTGCTGCACGGGTTGGCCAAAAATCTGCCAAAACGCCGATGGACGACTTGTCGTTAGCGCGCAAGAGGTTGTCGCAAGTGCGAGGTGAGAGATAAACGAATCTTATTTAGGAAGTGACTTTGACGATTTCCTGGCCGAAGAAGATTTGCTGGAAGAAGTGGAAGCTGTGGCGGTAAAACGTGTCCTCGCCTTCCAGATCAAAGAACTTATGGAAAAACAATACCTGACCAAAACGGAGATGGCGCGCCGCATGAAGACCAGCCGCGCTGCATTAGAACGCCTGCTCGATCCGGAAAACCGTTCGGTCACACTCTATACCATGGACAAGGCAGCGCGTTCACTGGGTAAACGTCTTCGTTTGACGCTGCATTAATAACGAGGATATGTTTCATCAGGATTCAACAGAGCAATTTTTTTTATAAGAAGGATTGAAAAGTTCAGCCAACAATTATCCACCAGGTCCAACCTAACAATTTAGACAACTTTGTCAGAAATGGTTGACACCTGCACCAGCCGAGGCTATAATAACGCCAGCTTAAGTGGGAACTGGGGAGGGAAAATGATTTCAACCGTAACTACGTCCACCGTTTCGACTGTAACGACTGCTGCCCTGGCGGGCTCTGTGGCCTTAATCGGCATCCTGGTGCTGCTGGCGCTCTTGGTGCAGAAAGAGCTGGCCAGCGCCGCCTCCGGCGCCCGCTTCCAGGCTCTGGCTAAAGTGCTCAATATCGGCATCCTGCCGTTGCTGATCGCCTTCGGCCTGGTGGTGTTCACCCGCGTGGCCGAAATCCTGCGCTGAGCAAGGGTAAAACACAAAAAAGCTGGCCTTTAGAGCCAGCTTTTTATTTAACCTCGCCTCGCGGGAGAAACTCGGATTTTATAGGATCATAAAGCCAGTTCCCTCGGCAGCTTCGGTATCATGACGAAGTGCAACGCAATGGGTTAAAAATCCGAGATTCTAGCCTGTAAGATTACCACAACGGGAAAACCATGTACAGCGTAATATTGGTCAGCCCATGCGCCAGGGCGACGCCCCACAAGGAGCCCGTCCACCGCGCCACCCAACCGAAAGCCAGCCCCACCCCCAGCACGAAGGCGAAGTCGGTGAACGAGCGATATCCGATGTGCAGCACGGCGAACATCAGCGCGACGTATATCATCCCGTAACTGCCCAGCACAGCCTGCGCGGCGCGCTGCATCAGCCCGCGGAAGATGAGCTCCTCCAGAAAGCCGGTGAAGGCAAACAGGATCAGGGCTGTCAGCCAGATGTCCTCCAGGCGCCAGCTCCCCACCAGCGGGGCGGGCTTCAAGATCTGGTACTCCACCCAGCCCAGGCCCAGCCCGCTCAGCCCCACCAGCGCCTGCAGCGGCAGCTTATTCCCCGTGATCCCGACGTCTGCCAGGCTGAAGCCGGTCAGGCGCAGCGCCAGGTAGGCTGACAGGAATAGCGGCAGCCCGACGATGGCGTACCAGTAGCTGAATGGGAACCCTGCCAGCGGCATGGACAGGCTCTGCAGGCGGATGATCGGCGCCAGCGCCAGGGTGAACAGCATCTTCTGCTCTGCCCCGCTCGCCCCCAGCGCGGCGTGCAGGAAGATCAGCGCCAGCAGGCTGCCGTGTAGAACCAGCCCAAGCTGCGGGTTGAAAAAGGCGGTCGCCCACTCCGCCGCGGCGACGCCCAGCAAATACAGGACCAGAATCCAGAAGAAAGGAAGCCCCCACAGGCGCCAACTTTCCCTGCCGGTTGGCTGCGTATACATGTCGGCAACCCCGGCTCGCGGCGCTCCTCGCCCCACCACACGCACCGGCTCCCGGCGGACCAGCCGCCTGGCGCGGCCTGTACTGCTCCGCTGGTGCACCTCCTCCCATTCCGTCTGGCTCCACGCCAGCCCGTCCCTGGCCAGGGGGTTGCCCGGGTCAAGTTCGCACAAATGAGTGAAGTAGCGGGTGGCGGCAGAGCAGTTGGGCGCCGTCCAGGCAAGCAGGAACCACACCAGTGAGTTGCCCGGCTCCGCTTCCGCCAGCCTCAGCAAGCGTTGGTGCGCTTCGGCGTATTTTTCCGTTCGGATGGCTGCCAGGGCTTCTTGCAGGCTGCTCGCCATTGCCGGCGAAGCCTGGTAAGCCTGGCTCAAGCCCGGCAGGCTCAGCGATTCGGCCTTCAGCTCCCGCCTCCCATCTCGGCGATCAGGGCTTTAATCCCCTCCACATCCGGGATCATGCGCCCCTGCTCGTCGATCCTCACCAGCTCTGGTCCCACGACCAGCAGGACGGCTTCGCTGCCCACTTCCTGCACCATGCAGGCCAGGTCCAGCGCCTGGTCCACGCTCAGGTCGGTCGTGATCGCCTTGCGCATGGCTTTGACCAGCTCGGGGATTTTCGCCACGTTCCCCAGCTTGAGGGCGGTATCCCGCAAGCCTTGCAGCACGGCGTCCTGGCGCCCCAGGCTGCCCCAGATATCCGCCTCGGGCTGCCCGGAGGGGTGCATCAGCCTGGTCAGGTTCAGCGCCCGCAGCCCGGTGAGCACCTGCACGCCCTGCGGGTAGCTCCCGTAGCCCTCCGCGCTGCCGTCCACCGCCTGCGCCAGGTTCACCTCCACCCCGCCCAGCGCGTCGATGTATTCGATGAAAGGCGCCTCCTCCACCGTGACGTAGTGGTCCGGGACGAACTCGAAGTTGGCCACGATAGTCTGCGCCAGCGCCTGGGTCGCCTTCTGCGCCCGCACGTGGTCGGGGTTGCCTTTGGCGTTCTCCCACGCGGTCTGATAAACCATGTTCAGGGAAGTCTGCTCGAAGCCCTGCTCGGCCAGGGCGGGACTGCTCACCCACAGCTCGTTCGGCAGCGCCAGGATCGCCGCCGCCGGCGCGTCGAAGTCCAACAGCGCCAGGCGCACCGCGTCCGCCCCGTAGCGGGCGTGGTCGCTGGGCGAGGCGCGGCCGATCACCACCAGGCGCATCACGCCGCTGTTGCCGCAGGTCTTCTGCGCCTGCGGGGCAACTTGCGCTTCCGCCGCCTGCCTGGCTTGCGCTTCCGGCGGCACCTCCAGCGCCAGCGCCGGCCCCAGCGGGCGCCGCAGCCAGGTGAGCGCGAAGATCGTCGCCCCCAGCAGCAGGGCAAAGCCAGCAATAGATAACATCCATACAATGCGTTTCATGGTTCGACTCCTTTCGGGTAATAGGTAAACGGACAGATAGAACGCGAGCGTTCACTCGCGAATATCCGTCCACAAGGACAACTTTAATTAAGTTATGGGGTTTTCGCCTGCTGGCAGCTCAAGCGGCTGGTCCTGCTCGCCCTTACTTCTTCTCGATGAACTCTACACCAGGCAAATACCTGAAGTGTTCATCTTGCGTCCACAGCGTCGCGTCATGGAGTCGGGCGGTGGCTAGGATCACGCTGTCTGCCAGGGGCAGCTTGTGTTCCAGGGATAACAGCGCCGCATGCAGGGCGATCTCGTCGTTCAACGCCACCACCTGCCCGCGATATAACATCCCCATCGCCTGTAGCGCTGGCTCTTTTCCGAGCTGCTGGCTGAGCCGCTTGAATACTTCGAACATACAAATCGTCGGCACAACCAGGTTGGGTTCGTCTGTAATCGCCGGGGCGAAATAATCTGCGTTGCTCCCATTAGCAAAGTATTCCAGCCATCCGCTGGAATCCACCACATTCATACCCGGTCCTCGTCTTCACGATCAATCGAGGTGTCGATGTCCGGGAACATGCCCCGCGCCTGCTCGATCGGCGGCGCAAAAACGATGCGCAGTGTGTTTTCGAAGGGAATGAATATCACCTTGTAGCCGGGTTTCAAGTGATAGCGCTCCCGAATTTTGCGCGGGATAACCACCTGGTACTTGGATGAAATCGTCGTCGCTTCCATTTTTCTTACATCTCCTTATCGATCAGATAAAGTAATACAATTATACCACCACGATAGGAGCTGTTGCAACTGCTTGAGCAAATGGCTACCTGATCATCCATGCCCTCGGTAGAGAATACCCGCCGTCCACCGCCTGCGCCAGGTGTCAGCATGCGTGGTAAAAGTACCTAAAACAGGATATTAAGAAGTCCTCTAAACAGGAACATATAATGTCCCCTGACGAGACCTACGTCGGGAGGCAAACCATGTTGAAAAAGGAGGACTTTGGCATGATAAAAGCACTA
>DATEDC010000025.1:0-21953 GCA_035286585.1 Anaerolineales bacterium | reverse complement strand
CTCCACGTTGAACCAATCGGTGGCTTCCTTGGTCTCCCCGTCGGCGGTCTTGTAGCGCCGCGTGACGGCCACGCTGAAAGCGCACACCTTGCTGCCTTTGGGGGTGTAGCGGGTCTCAGGGTCTTTTCCTAGATTGCCGATCAATTGGACGCGGTTCAATGCTGGCATGTTTTGCTCTCCTTGGTTGTGCTGCCCGGGCAGGGCAGGCAGGAAGCAGCCGCCTGGCCCGGGATGATCCCTGGATAAATACGATTATATACAGTTTAGCGCGAGTTTGGCTCCTGTCAAGCGAGTTAGCGACCTGAGGGATTGCGACTTTGCGTTAACCGTTTCGGAATCCGGCTCAGCCGGTTGCCGGTTGGGTCAAAGGCTGGTATGCTTAAGCCGTGCGCGGAGCTGCTGGCAATCCGCAAGCCAATCCAACCCTAGCGAGAGAGCACCGATGTACATGGCAATAGAAGGCGTGATCGGCGTAGGCAAAACCACCCTAGCCCGCTTGCTGCAGCCAGCGTTCCAGGCCGAGCTGCTGCTGGAGGTTTTCGAGGAGAACCCCTTCCTTTCGGATTTCTACGCCGACCGGGAGCGCTACGCATTCCAAACGCAGATCTTCTTTTTACTCAGCCGTTATCACCAGCAGCGCCGGGGAGTGCCCGCCATCCTGAGCCAGGGCAAGAGCCTGCTGGCGGATTACACCTTCGAGAAGGACGCCCTGTTCGCCAGCATCAACCTGCGGGGCGACGAGCTGGAGATGTACCACCGCGTGCACGAAGCACTGGCGGAGAAGATCCTCGCGCCGGACCTGGTCCTATATCTGCGAGCGGATACGGATGTGCTCATGCAGCGCATCGCCCTGCGCGACCGGACCTACGAGCGCAACATGGAGCGGGCCTATATCCACGCCCTCAACCAGGCTTACGACCACTATTACCTGGGGAGGGACACGGGCGAGCGATCGGAGGGGCGCCTGGTGCTGGTGATCGACACGAACGAATTGGATTACGTTCGCCAGGCCGAGGATCTGAAATGGATTGAAAACCGCATCCGCCAGATATTGAAGCTGTCCCCGTTCCAGGCTGAGCTGCCTCTGCAGGTGAGCGGGAGCGAATGAGCCGGGGCTGGCGGAGCGAGGCGGGGGAGGGAGTGTTAATCTATGCGCATTAATCGCGAAACCTTGTTGCGCATCACCCGCGATACCGTAAGCCAGCGAGCGCGCAGAGATCGCAGCCTGCTATCTGCATACCTTTGCGGCTCGCTGCTGGGCGACGATTACCTGCTCGGCGGCACCGCGGACATCGACCTGGTTTTTGTGCACATCGATACACCCCCGCAGGAACGCGAGATCGTGCGTCTGACCGATGAAGTGCACCTGGATATCGCCCATTACGCTCAAAAAGATTTCCACCAGCCGCGCAAGTTGCGCACCCATCCCTGGCTGGGACCGACCATCTACACCTGCCAGGTGCTGTACGACCCGCAGCATTTCATGGACTTCGTTCAAGCCAGTGTGCGCGGCCAGTTCGAGCGGGCAGAATTCGTTCTCGCTCGCGCTCGCACCCAGGTCGAGCACGCCCGCCAGATCTGGATGGCATTTGACCGACAGACACCAGCCCAGCCCGGCCCGTCCGAGCTGGGAGGCTACCTGCGCGCCGTGAACCATGCCGCCAACGCCGTCGCCAGCCTGAGCGGTCCGCCCGTTGCGGACCGGCGCCTGCTGCTGGAGTTCCCCCGTCGGGCGCAGTCGGTAGGTCGCCCGGGGTTGTACCCAGGCCTGTTAGGACTCTTGGGCGCTCCGCACGTGGATGGCGTTGCGCTGCGCGGCTGGCTGGAGGATTGGCAGGTTTCCCTGGAGATAGCGGCGCAGGCGGACCCGCTGGCGCGCCTGCACCCGGCACGCCTGGCTTATTACCAGCGAGCCCTCCAGGCGCTGCTGGAGGGGAGTGAGCCAATGGCGGCGCTGTGGCTGCTGCTGCGCACCTGGACGGAAGCCGCCAGCCTGCTGCCGCCGGAAAACGCCTCACGCCTGGTATGGGGGGAGGCGGTACAACAGCTTAACCTGGGCGGACCGGAATTCACCGGGCGGGTGCAGGCGCTGGACGCTTACCTGGACCTGGTGGAGGAAACACTGGAGGACTGGGCCCGCCTCGCGGGCATATAAAGCAGCCCGGCCTGATGACCCAAATTGTTTCACGTGAAACACCTGGCGAGAAATGCACCGCCTCCGGGCTCAAAACAGGTTTTTGCGCATCAATACGGCGCTGGCAGGGCACAGGCTCTGGAATTCTGCGCTGTTCTGGATCGCCAGGGGCGCCTGCTCCCGAGCGATAGCCTGGTAGCCGAGCCGGGTGAAAAAACCTTCCGCCGTGGTGGTCAGCAAATACAGCTCGCCGACCCCGCGCTTACGAGCCAGCTCCTCGGCCTGCCGGGTGAGCTGCTCCCCCCAGCCGCGGCCGCGGCGCTCCGCCAGGACGGCCAAGGAGCGCAGCATCCCGACCCGCTCGAAAATTTGCAGGCCGACCACGCCCTGCAGCCCTCCTGCCTGCCGCTGCACAAGGAAACCTTCCAGGAGGGCGGGGGACAGGTCTGCCGTGGGAAGTCCGCACGTCTCGAGCAGGCGCAGGATGTCTTGCAGGTCGCGGGTTGTGGCGGAGACGATCATCGCCTGCCCTCAATCGCCGGGCCAGGTGCGCCGGCGGCGGGCGGGCTGGGCGAGTGGGCGCTTGCCGACGATGCGCAGTTTGTTGCTGTTAGGCGGATTTTCGATGGAAAACACCTCCCAGCCCTCTTCTCCTAACTCATCCAGGAGCGCCTGGAGTTGTTCGTCCTTTGGGCCGCTCCAGAACGTCCCCAGGCTCTCCACGCGGTATTCCCACTGGACGGTTGGATTCATGGCTCACTCCTGGGTGGGGAAACCACCGGGCTTTGGCTCAGGGCTACCAGGCCGCTCAAACCGCCCAGGTTCATCGTGTCCACGGCGGAGCTGGGCACGATGACCATGGCGCCCTTCTCTTTGAGGCCTTCGAAGAGCATGTTCATCGCGCGCAGGTGCAACGCGGTCGGGTTGTTGATGTAAGCCTGGGAAGCCTCCGCGAACGAGTTGGCAATCTGCTTTTCGGATTCGCCCAGGATGACCCGCGCCTGGCGCTCGCGCTCGGCCTGGGCCTGGCGGCTCATGGCGTCCTCCAGCTCCTGGGGGATGACGATATCGCGGATCTCGACCGACTGCACGGTCACGCCCCAGGGGGTAGTGCGCTCGTCGATGATCTTTTGCAGGTCGGCGTCCATGCGGGCGCGTCCGACAAGGATATCCGCCAGTTCCATCTGGCCGATCAGGTCGCGCAGGGCGGTCTGGGCGGCCCAGGCGATGGCAACCCGGTAGTCCTCCACCTCCAGGGAGGCTTTTTCGGCGTCCCACACCACCCAGAACATCACGGCGTCCACGTCCACCGGGACGGTGTCCTTGGTGAGCGTTTTTTCGGCGCTGAAAGGCGTCACCATCACGCGGTGGTCGATCCAGTTGGCAATCGTATCCACGATGGGGACAATCCAATACAGCCCTGGCCCGAACAGGCGGCGGTACCTGCCGAAGCGTAGCACCACCGCTTTCTCCCACTGAGAGGCAATTTTCAGCGCCAGCAGCACGTAGCTGCCGACCAGGGCGGAAAAGATCACCAAGCCGCCGATGAGCGAGTCAGAAAGCCCTGCCTGGCTCATCCGGATCGCCCCCAGGGCGCCGATCACGTAAATGAATGTGGCCAGGGTGATTGCCACGCCGTTCAGGCGGTACGTGGTGGCCGATGAGGGGGTTAATTTGGGATCGGGTTTGATTCTCTTGTACATGGTTTGCTCCCTGTCTAATTGTCTTTTTCCTCCTGGAAAGATTGGCTGCCTTGCTCTTGCCAGAGGCGAATATAGCGGACGATCAGCTCGGCGACTTCTTGCGGCGAATAGCCCAGGTGGGCGGCCTCAGCCAGGTAGCGGCGGGTCAGGCCTTCCAGCCCTTGCTGGCGAAGGCGCTGGATGGTCCCCTGGCTGGGTTTCTCCAGGATGTAAGTGCCGCGCCCTTGTTGAGTCGAGATCAGCCCTGCCTCATCCAGCAGGCGATAGGCGCGCGCCACAGTGTTAAAGTTCACTCTCAGTTCCGCGGCCAGCTGGCGCACGGTGGGGAGCTGGTCTCCCTGGCGTAGCTTGTCTGAAGCCACCATCTGGCGGATTTGCTCCATAATCTGGATGTAGATGGGCTCTCCCGAGCGAAAATCAAGCTGAAAATTCATTGGCTGGCGTTTATGCTTTGTCTCTCCGGATTGTATAATTGTCTCATTGTATTATTGTATCTTTGTATAATTGTATACAAATTTCCCCTCTTGTCAAGAGGGTTTTTCCGTTAGCGGGTGCTGAAAAGTTGTTCGATAAGGACCTCCCGCAGGTTGAGTTTGAGCACACATCGGGCCAATCCGGACAACCTGCGGGAGGTTTACTTACACCATTCGAGTGCTCCCTTCCGTTTACGCCCAGGCGAGTTTTAAATAGAGCGAGCGGATTGTCATGCACCCATCAGCGTGGTAGAATGATGAAAAAACCGAGTCAAATTTGACTCAGGAGGTTTGTTTTATGGAACAACAGATTGCTACTTTTGCGGTCAAGAAAGGCCTGGCGCAGATGCTCAAGGGCGGCGTGATCATGGATGTGGTCACCCCGGAGCACGCCAAAATCGCCGAGGACGCAGGGGCCGTGGCAGTCATGGCGCTCGAGAGAGTGCCTGCCGACATCCGCGCCCATGGAGGCGTCGCCCGGATGAGCGATCCCGAGCTGATCTTGCAGATCATGGATGCGGTTTCCATCCCGGTTATGGCCAAATGCCGTATTGGGCACTTTGTTGAAGCGCAAATCCTGGAAGCCATTGGGGTCGACTACATCGATGAATCGGAAGTTCTGACCCCCGCCGATGAAGAGCATCACATTAATAAGCATGTTTTCAAAGTGCCGTTTGTATGTGGCTGCCGCAATCTGGGAGAGGCCATGCGCCGCATTGGGGAAGGCGCGGCCATGATCCGCACCAAGGGCGAAGCCGGGACGGGCGATGTGGTCGAAGCTGTCCGCCATGCCCGCTCCGTT
The DNA here is from genome assembly GCA_035286585.1 of Anaerolineales bacterium. GTDB lineage: Bacteria > Chloroflexota > Anaerolineae > Anaerolineales > UBA4823 > DSOS01. Next base: position 16,841 of record DATEDC010000025.1, on the reverse strand, counting down.
TTGGGCGATATCCGCCGGCTGCATAATATGCCCGAAGAGGAAGTCATGTCCTTTGCCAAAAGCATCGGCGCGCCGTACGATTTGGTGTTAGAAACGCGCGCCCTGGGGCGTTTACCGGTGGTGAACTTCGCCGCCGGTGGGGTCGCCACGCCAGCCGACGCTGCCATGATGATGCAGCTCGGCGTGGATGGCGTCTTTGTGGGCTCAGGGATATTCAAATCCGGCGACCCGGCCAGGCGCGGCGCCGCAATTGTCAAAGCGGTGACCCACTACCGGGACCCCTATATCCTGGCGGAGGTCAGCCGGAACCTGGGCGCGCCCATGGTCGGGCGCCAGGTTTCCAGCATACCGGAGACCGAGCTTATTGCGGATCGCGGTTGGTAGTTGCTGGCGAGGACAGGAGACTGTTCCGGGGATATCTGTCAGGAAGGTACGGGCCCCCCGGTCTTTGTGTGGTGGTGGATGAAGATCGGCGTTCTTGCGCTTCAGGGAGACTTCCAGGAGCACATCGCCATGTTGCTCCGCCTCGGCGTTGAGGCGGTGGAGGTGCGCCTCCCTGAGCATCTGGAAAGTTTAGCCGGGTTGATTATCCCGGGCGGCGAATCGACGACCATCGGCAAACTGGCGACGGATTACGCCTTGATGGAGCCGCTGCGCAGATTCGGCGCTGAAAGGGCTATTTGGGGCACCTGTGCGGGCGCGATCTTTTTATCGAAGGACGCTCACCGGCAACAGCCGCTGCTGCAGTTGATGGATATCCTCGTCGAGCGCAATGCCTTCGGAAGGCAAATTGCCAGCTTTGAGGCCGACCTGGACGTACCCGCGCTCGAGGAGGTTGAGCCCGGATCGGGAATGTTCCGTGCCGTGTTCATCCGGGCGCCGCTGATTGTCTCGGTCGCTGAAGACGCCCAGGTGTTGGCCCAGTTGGGAGAAGGCCGGATCGTGGCCGCTCAACAAGGTCGCTTGCTGGCGACCGCCTTCCATCCTGAGTTGACCGGAGATGATCGCTTTCATCGCTATTTCCTGCGCCTGGCTGCTGTGGAATCTTGAGTGGCTGCGGCGGCGCGAGAATGGCTATTGGGTTAAGGCGGAAGATCACTAACCTATGAAGGTACGACCTTTCGACTGGCGTGACCTGCCAGCGCTGCACCGGGTTCGCGATCGGGGTGTATATCTGCACAGCGCCCTGGTTTTGACGCGCGGCCCGATGCTGATCCCGGGTGCGCTGCTGTCTAGCTTCGCGCCAGGTGTGGGCATCTTTACGTCGATCAGTTTCAATAAACAGGCGCAGCTCTTTGGACAGATCATCCAGCCTACCGGCGCACAATGCGCCCAGTTGACCTTCCTGGCCCCCAGCGAGGCATTGGAGAGCGAGAATCTGCATGTCCTTTTGGAGCATTTGTCCAGCCAGGCGGTTGAAAGAGGCGCGTTCCGTCTGCTGGCTGATGTGGATGAGGGTTCGCTGGCTTTTGAAATGCTCCGCCAGGCGGGCTTTGCCATCTACGCTCGCCAGCGCATCTGGCGTCTGAATGACGGACCGGTCAACGAGGAAAAGCCGATGTCCTGGCAGGCGGCCACAGAGCGAGACCTGATCGCGGTGCGCTCTCTGTACAACAACCTGATCCCCGGCCTGGTACAGCAGGTGGAGCCGTTCCCGGCAGAGCGGCTGCGCGGCCTGGTCTACCGCCAGGGGGGCGATTTGCTGGCTTACCTTGAGCTCAAGTACGGGCATCGCGGCATCTGGGCCCAGCCGTTCATCCATCCGGATGCGGAGGGCGTGGTAGAGGATTTGATGAGGCGACTGCCGAACCTGCCGCGCCGCTTATCGCAACCGATCTACGTGTGTGTGCGTTCGTATCAATCCTGGCTGGAACCAGCGATTGAGCGCATGGGGGCGGAATCCAGCCCTCGCCAGGCCATAATGGTCAGGCACCTGGCGATACCCCAAAAAGCGGTGCGCACCTTTGCCCTGCCTGCGATTGAGGGTGGGCAGCCGGAAATTACAGCTCCGATCAGCAGGGTCAGCCAGTCGGAGGCTGCAAAAACTGCCAATCCGCAAGCGGAGAAACATTACCTTTGATGTCGCAAAAACGTATTACAGATGATTTACATGCGCTGCTGGGGGTCCTGCCGTCCGAGATCATGCAGGCGGTTGACCTGGCAAACGACAGCGACAACCTGCTGGAAGTCATTTTGGATTTGGGTCGCGTTCCCACGGCGCGTTTTGTAGACCGCGAGGTGGTGTTGAGTCAAAAAGAAGTGGTCCACGCGGACATAGACTACGTGGTGGACCGCATCGGCGAGTTCGACGCCGACAACCGCGCCGGGTTGGAGCGCACCCTGCACCGCATCTCGGCCATCCGCAACCGGCGCGGGCATATCGTGGGGCTGACCTGCCGGGTGGGTCGCGCGGTGTATGGAACGACGGATATTATTAAGGACCTGATCGAGAGCGGCAAGAGCCTGCTGCTCCTGGGCCGGCCGGGGGTTGGCAAGACGACCATGCTGCGCGAGGCGGCCCGGCTCTTGGCCGAGACCAAGCGCGTGGTGATTGTGGACACCTCCAACGAGATCGGCGGCGATGGAGACGTGCCCCACCCGGCGGTCGGCACGGCGCGCCGCATGCAGGTCACCAAGCCCTCCTTGCAGCACGAGGTGATGATCGAGGCCGTGGAAAACCATAACCCGGAGGCGATCATTATCGATGAGATCGGGCGAGAACTGGAGGCGGCCGCGGCGCGCACGATCGGCGAGCGCGGCGTGCAATTAATCGGTACAGCCCACGGCAACAACCTGGAGAATTTGCTGCTCAACCCCACTCTTTCCGACCTGGTGGGCGGCATCGAATCGGTCACCCTGTCCGATGAAGAAGCCCGGCGGCGGGGCACGCAGAAGACGGTCCTCGAACGCCGCGCCCCGCCGACATTCGATGTGCTGATCGAGATTCAAACCCGCGACCGGCTGGCAGTGCACCTGGACGTGGCTGCGGCGGTGGACGCCATGCTGCGAGGCTATCCGCAGCCCCCTGAGATCCGCTCCCGAGATGAAAGCGGCCACATCCATATCGAGAGACCAACCCAGGTAAAGCCCTTCCAGTACCAGCCGGCAGCCCAAGGTTTTCGCCGCCAGGGTAACGGTGGCAGCCGGATACAGCCTCCTGCGGCCACAGGGATGGGCGCGGATTCAAGGTCCGCAGGAGAGGCACGGGCAGAAGCGGCGCGTGCCTCGCTACAAGCCGTGCGAATTTACGCCTATGGCGTGGCTCGCAACCGCCTGCTGCAGGCAGCCAAGCGGCTTGGCGTGCCCGCCTTGCTGGTCAACGAGCCAGGGCAGGCCGATGTGCTGGTGACATTACGCTCGTACTACCGCAAGCGCCAGCGCACCATCGTCGATGCGGAAAATAAGGGCGTGCCGATCTACGTGCTCAGGGCGAACACGGTCAACCAGATGCAGCAGTTTCTGGGCGATCTTTTCAACCTTTCGGCAGATGTCTACGATGAGCAAAACGAGGAGCGCGTCCGCCGGGAGACCAGCGCGGCGATCGATGCGGTTTTGAACGGGGAGCGTTGGGTGGAGCTGGCGCCGGCTTCTGCGGCGATAAGGCGATTGCAGCATCAAATGGCCCGCCAGGCAAACCTGGTCTCGCATTCGTACGGCAAAGAGCCGCGGCGGCGGGTGCGCATCTTTCGGGAGTAATTTCCCGCCAACAGCGCCTCCCCCGAACCAGGCGCCTGTAGATCTGTTATGTTCATCACCTTTGAAGGCACCGAAGGGAGCGGCAAGACCTCCCAGATACAGCCTGCCGCAGATTACCTCCACCGGCTGGGCTGCGATGTTTTGACCATTCGGGAGCCCGGGGGGACGTTCATCGGGGAGCAGATCCGCAAGGTGCTGTTCAGCCTGGAGAACACCCAGATGCACCCGCGGACGGAGATCCTGCTGTTTCAGGCCTCGCGCGCCCAACTGGTGGAAGACGTTATCGCCCCGCACCTGAGAAAAGGCGGCGTGGTTTTGTGCGATCGTTACGCCGACTCGACCCTGGCTTACCAGGGGTTCGGCTACCAGTTCGATCTGGAGCCGATCCGCGCATTGGTCTCTTTTGCCACCAACTCTTTGAAGCCGGATTTAACCCTGTTATTTGACCTGGAGGTGGAATTGGGCTTGCAGCGCAGGGCGAGCGGAGGCGAATGGAATCGCCTGGATGCCTACGATCTGGCTTTTTACCAGCGCGTGCGTCAGGGATATCACCAGCTTGCCAGCGAAGAGCCCCAGCGTTGGGTGATCATCGATGCAGATAAGCCCCCCGACCAGGTGCAGGAGGCTGTCTGCCAGGCGATCGCCGGGCGCCTGAAAGGCGCAATTTGAGCGGGAGAGCCGCATCGGCCAGGTTTAGAGGCTAGAAGTCGTCATCGCCTCCGACATCGCCCCCCAGGTCTGGCAGGTCTTCTTCAATTTCTTCGGGGGACTGTCCCTTCTCCAGGCGGTCGATGACTTCGTCGAACTCGGGTCCCATGTCCTCTCCCATTTCGCGACTCATCCGGCGCATCATGCGCCCGAGCGCTTTGGGGTCATCTTCCAGGCCTTCCAGGTTGGAGGGATCAGCCAGCGATTCTAGCTGGCTTTCTTCCGAACGGGCAACACGGATGCGCACGATGCGGCGCTGAACCTGGTCGCTCTTGCAGTGCGGACAGTGCACCGGCTGCGTCCCGTACTCGCTGTAAGACATGAAGACCTCAAAGCGTTTTCGGCAGTTTAAGCAACGATATGGGTAAGATGGCATGTTTTTACCTCCACACAAGTAAGATCATTAAAATTATAATCGCATGCACCGGTTTTCCAAAAATCATCCTGGTCGGTGCAGAACTGCCGTATAATCGGTGCGACTGTCGCAACCTGAACCCTGGTGAAAATCGCTAAGTCCGATAAACACTTTATGACCGATCCAACTTCTCACCACCCCCCTTGTTCTGCACCGCTGCTGATCGTGATCTCCGGACCATCCGGGGTAGGTAAAGATACCGTGATCCAGCGGATGAAAGAACGCGAGCTGCCCTTTCATTTCGTGGTCACCGCCACGACGCGCCTGCCGCGCCCGGATGAAACCCACGGCGTAAATTACTTTTTCCTCTCCAAGGATGAATTTGCCGAGATGATCGAGCAAGGCGAGCTGCTCGAATATGCCATCGTCTACAACGATTACAAGGGCATACCCAAAGAGCAGGTCAGGCAGGCCCTGCGAAGCGGAAAGGACGTGGTCATGCGTATTGATGTGCAGGGGGCCGCTTCGATCCGGGAGCTCTCGCCGGATGCGCTGCTGATTTTCCTGACCACCCAGGACGAAGACGAGCTGGTGAGCCGCCTGCGTGAGCGCAAGACGGAAACCCCGGAAGGGTTAAAGCTGCGCATCGCTACGGCTCGCCAGGAGCTCAAGCGCATTAACGAGTTCGATTACGTGGTGGTGAACCCCGATTACCAGTTGGACGAGACCGTGGATACCATCCTGGCGATCATCCAGGCAGAGCACCACAGGATCAACCCGCGAAAGGTCGATTTGTGAATCAAAAAACTCCAGCTTCTTCTGAGCCCTCTGATTACCGCGCTTACGGCGCAGAGCGGCAGCCCCAGCCAGGGGAGCCAGGACGCCAGCCGCCGGTGGTGGTCAGGTCTGCGGGCGGCGCGCCGAGGGTCACCTATACCTTGCTGGGGGTGACGCTGTTCGTTTTTTTCCTGCAGATGGCAAGCAACTTCCTCACCGGCGTGGATTATCCGGCTGAGCTGGGAGTGAAAGACAATGGGCTGATCGTCCAGGGAGAGCTCTGGCGTTTGCTCACCCCGATGTTTTTGCACTCCACACGCACCATCCTGCACGTCGCTTTCAATATGTATGCTTTGTATATTTTCGGCCCCGGGCTGGAGCGCCACTTTGGTTCCGCCCGCTTCCTGGCGCTGTACCTGCTGAGCGGGTTCAGCGGAAACGTGATTTCGTTTCTATTCACCGCCGCGCCTTCCCTGGGCTCATCCACGGCGATCTTCGGGTTGCTGGGCGCTCAAGGGGCTTTTCTGTACCAGAATCGCGAATTGTTTGGCCAGAACGCCCGGCGGGCATTGGTCAATATCATCACCATCGCCGGGGTAAACCTGTTTATTGGCCTTTCTCCCGGCATTGATAACTGGGGGCATATCGGGGGGCTCGTCGGTGGCAGCCTGTTTTCCTGGTTCGGCGGCCCTTTGTTGCACCTGGACGGCGTTTATCCGCTTGTCACCCTGACCGATGGGCGGGAAAGCGGGGATGTGATTCGAGTCGGGCTGGCGGTAGGCTTGCTGTTCGCTGCGCTGGCAGCTTTAAAAATCTTTCTCTAAGGCGGAATGAATCATGCGTGTACTTGTTACCGGCGGGGCCGGGTACATCGGCAGCCACACCTGCGTGGAGCTGCTCAACGCAGGCTACCAGGTTGTGGTGGTGGATAACCTCTCCAACAGCAAATTCGAATCGCTTCTTAGAGTGCAGGAGATCACTGGCAAGAATCTGGAATTCTACCAGGTGGACCTGCTCGACCGGGAAGGCCTGGAGGCGGTTTTTGCCGGCACTGCCGTGGAGGCGGTTGTCCATTTTGCCGGCCTCAAGGCGGTGGGCGAGTCGGTTGCCCAGCCTTTGCGCTACTATCACAACAACGTCACCGGCACGCTGGTTTTGTGCGCGCTGATGGCAAAATATGGCGTGAAGGATCTGGTTTTTAGCTCATCCTGCACGGTTTACGGCGAGCCGCGCAAGGTGCCGATCACCGAGGACTTTCCGCTCGCTGCCACCAACCCGTATGGGCGCTCCAAGCTGATGATCGAGGAAATCCTGCGCGATCTGCATGCCGCTGACCCTGCCTGGAATGTATGCCTGCTGCGCTACTTCAACCCGGTGGGCGCGCATCCAAGCGGGCGGATCGGCGAGGACCCTGACGGGATTCCGAACAACCTGCTGCCTTACATTGCCCAGGTGGCGGTGGGGCGCCTGGCGGAGCTGAAGGTGTTCGGGGACGATTACCCCACCCCAGACGGCACCGGGGTGCGCGACTACCTCCACGTGGTCGACCTGGCGGCGGGCCACATCAAGGCGCTCCAGGCTTTGAAGAAGTATCCGGGTGTTAATGCCTATAACCTTGGCACCGGGCGCGGCTTCAGCGTGCTGGAGATGGTGACCGCGTTCGAGCGCCTCTGCGGCAAACCCATTCCCTACCGCGTTGTGGAGCGCCGCCCGGGCGACGTAGCGATCACTTATGCCGACCCAAGCCTGGCTCACGCGCAATTGGGCTGGTCGTCTGAGCGGGGGATTGTAGAAATGTGTGCGGATGCCTGGCGCTGGCAGTCTGCCAATCCGAACGGTTATGAATAATCGCTGAAGCGGGGCGGGCGCTTCTCCAGAAAAGCGCGCACGCCCTCCTTGTGCGCTTCGCTGCGCCCGGCGATATCTTGCAGGTGAGCTTCGTAATCGAGCACCTGCTCCAGGTTTCCGAGCACTGCTTTGTTGAAGGCGCGCTTGGTCAGCCCAAACGCCAGCAGTGAGCCCTTCGCCAGTTTTGCCGCCCATTCCGTCGCCCGGCTCACCACCTCGGAGGCGGGCACCACCTGGTTGACCATCCCCAGGGACAACGCCTGCTCGGCGCTGATGGGCGTGTTGGTGTAAGCGTATTCCGCTGCTCGGCCCAGGCCGATCAGCGCTGGCAGCAGCAATGACACGGCTGAATCCGGGACCAGTCCGATCCCCGAAAAACCGACCACAAAACGGGCGTGCTCCGCGACGATGCGCACATCGCATGCCAGGGCGATCCCCAGGGCTGCGCCGGAGACAGCTCCATTGATGGCTGCTACTACGGGCTTTTCCAGGCGGCGGAGCTGCAAAATAAGCGGGTTGTAGGTCTGCTGCAAATGGTAGCGGAAGGAGGTGTCCTCCACCGATTTTACTTCGCTGATATCCTGCCCGGCGCTGAAGACGCTGCCTCTCGCGGTCAGGACCACGCCGCGGATGGAGGCCTCACGCTGGGCTTTTTTGAGCGCCTGCTGCAAGGCCGCGGTCATCTCCAAATTGAAGGCGTTGACCTTGGGACGGTTGAGCGTAATCGTCAGGATGCCGGCGTCTTGTTCGGTCAGGATGGAAGATTCGGAAGTAGACATAATTCCTCCAGTATAGCGAATTCACCTTGAGTTTAGCACAATTTTGCGCCTTTGGGGGTTGCTGTGGTTCCCCTGAGGCTATAAAAAGACCCGGGGTGAACCCGGGTCAGGCCTGATTGGACTGTAATCCTCAATAAGGGTCGGGAGGGTCGAAATCGTCTTCGCTTTCATCCCCCAGGTCGTCTTCGTAGCCCAGCTCCAGCTCAACCTCTTCGTCGGTAAGCCGCAGCCACAAAACGAGCTGGTGACCTTCTTCGGCATCCACGTAGCGGGCCGCGACGATCGGCGCCTGGCGGTTCAATCCATCGGAGGTGCGGTATTCCAGGTAAATGGGGTGCTGGTCCCGCCAGGCTTTATGGCAGCGTTCAACCAGGCTCGGCCCGTTAAAGGTGCGCAGCCGGGTGACGGCCATGTTAGCAAGGCTGGGGCTGTCGGTCAGGCTGAGCACCCAACCCTCGTTGACCAGCTCAAAAGTAGGCGGAGGCCCCTCGATGATGGTAATTTTGTCTTCCATTGTTATCTCCAGCGCGCCGAATCATACCACGAAAAACGGGATCAATGAATAGCGATATAATCTACCCCGGAGACCCGGAGCATGTATAAACTTATGATCTTGATCGAGAAAATCGAAGACTGGCCAGCCTTCGAAGGTCTCTGGCCTCAATTTCTTCACCAGGCTGAGAGCATGCCCGGCCTGCGCCGGGAAACGACCAGCCAGGTGGATAGTTTGATTTTCGGCGAGTGTGAATTCGCCTTGATCCACGAGCTGTACTTCGACTCGCGCCAGGACGCCCACCAGGCAATGGCTTCTTCATACGGGGAAGCGGCAGGCAGGCTGCTGCAAACGCTGACCGGGGGCAGGATGACGCTGCTGTTTGCAGACCACAAAGAAGACGACCTGGAGAACATCCGCAAATTCAAAGCCCAAAAAGGGAGCGAGCCCGGTGCTGCGCCCGAGTGATATCCGCAACTTTATGGAAGCCCGGGCGATGGAGGCTGAAATCTTGCTCCTGGAAGCGCTCACCCCCACGGTCCAGGCAGCCGCCGAGGCCGTCGGAGCACAGCCGACGCAAATCGTTAAATCGATCTTGTTCATGGTGGCTGAGCAGCCGGTTTTGGCGATTGCCTGCGGACTCGACCGCATCGACCGCAGGGCGGTCGCCGGGCTTTTTGGGGTGGGGCGCAAGCGAGTAAAGCTGGCCGACGCGGAGACAGTCCTCCGCCTGACAGGATACGAAGTGGGCGCCATGCCGCCATTCGCCCACCGGCAGCCCCTAACGACGCTGCTGGACCGGCGCGTGCTGGAGCAGCCCGTGGTTTATGCCGGTGGAGGGGCGGAAAACGCGCTGTTGCGGCTGTCTCCAACAGAGATGCTGCGCATCACCCAGGCCCGGGTGCTGGACTTGATCGACGCGCAGGCAGGCGAGTGAGCGCTGCGGCGATGACCTTTCAATCGAATGTGGATACCTATGTTTGACTTCAAGGATCATGTGGTGCTTGTCACCGGCGCCGGGCGAGGCATTGGGCGGGCAATCGCCGAGGCTTTCGCCCAGCGCGGGGCGGCTGTCGCAGCCAACGATATCAGCCCGGTAAACCTGGACGAGACCGTGAAACGAATCACCCAGAGCGGGGCTGCTTGCCGGGATTACGTCTGCGACATTGCCAAGAAAATGCCTGTGCAGGCGATGCTCGAGCAGATATGCGATGATTTCGGAAAGATCGACATCCTGATTAACAACGCCGGCGTGGAGCCGCACGCCTCGATCCTGGAGATGGACGAGTGGGACTGGCGGCGCACGCTCGATGTCAACCTCAGCGGGGCGTTCTTTACCATGCAGTCTGTGGGCAGGCTGATGCGGGAGCAGGGCGGTGGGGCGATCGTCAACATCGCCTCGATTGCCGGGCGCGCCCACGGCTTGAAAAATCGGGCTGCATACGTCGCCAGCAAAATGGGATTGATCGGCCTGACCCGAGAAGCGGCGCGTGAGTTTGCCACCTACAACATCCGGGTGAACGCCATCTGCCCGGGGGTGATTGAAACCGAAATGACCGCTGCCCTGCGCCAGGATGAAGCCATGCTGGCCAAATGGCTGGAAGATATCCCCCTGGGGCGGCTGGGGAGCGTTCAGGACGTGGTGGGACTGGTATTATTCCTGTGCAGCGATTACGCTGCCTACCTGACCGGCCAGGCGATCAACCTGGATGGAGGCAAGGTGATGAGCTGAGCCTGGAGAGGTGGCAGGATGGAAGAACTATATGCCTACCGGCGGAAGCTGCTCGAGCGATATGTTGCCGTTGGAGGTGAGCTGGCCGCTCGCCTAGGGCAAATCACCGCCGAGGAGCCAACTTCGAGCCTGTCCCGGGTCGTGGCGCATCTGCTGGAGGTCGAGGAGCGGGTTTTCCTGCCGGTGATGCAGCGCATCCTGCACGAGGAAGAGCCATTATTACATTACCCGCAGGTCCCGCTGGACGCCCGGGAAGAACTCCGGGGGGAGGCAACCCTGTCCGAGCTGCTGGAAGCGTATGCACTTTTGCGTGAAAAGGCCGTGCGGCTGCTTGAGCAGCAGCCAGCCGAGAACTGGGGGCGCGGCGGACGCCACCCGGTGTTTGGCCTGCGCACCCTGCAGTGGTGGGTTGAGCGAGACATCAGGCACATCGCGGAGCACTTGAAATAAGTTCCATGCTGATCCGAGTTCCACCCGCGATACACCACCGCCGCTTCCGCCTGCTGTGGATCAGCCTGATGATTTCAATCGCCGGCACCCAGATGCAAACCTGGGCCCTGTTCTGGCACATCCGCACCCTGACAGACCAGCCGATTGCCCTGGGAGGCGTGGGCCTGGCGCGCATCCTGCCGATCTTCCTGTTCTCGCTGCTGGGTGGCGCGGTAGCAGACGCAGCCAATCGGCGCAAGCTGCTGTTTGCCACCCAGTTCCTGCTCGTCCTTGTGGCGTCGGTCCTGGCCTGGCTCACCTTTCGAGGCGAGCTGGTCCTGTGGCACATCTATCTGCTGACCGCTTTACAGGCGATGGCGGCCTCCTTTGATACCCCGGCTCGCCAGGCGATGGTCCCCAACCTGGTGCCCGCCAGGGATCTGGCGAGCGCTTTCAGCCTGACCTCGATCGGTCATCAGACCGGCGCAATCGTCGGGCCAGCCTTGAGCGGCCTGGTCATCGCCTACCTGGGGCAGCCCTACGCCTACATGATTAACGCCGTGAGCTACCTGGCGGTTTTTGGCGCTCTGCTATTGATCGGCCCGGTGGAACAGCAGGCGGACCCCGGCAGGCGCAACGCGGTGGACCTGCACGCCATTCGCGAGGGCATCCGCTTCATCGTTTCTCACCCGATTATCCTCTCGACGATGATCCTGGATTTCTTCGCCACCTTTTTCTCCTCGGCGAACACCTTGATGCCGATCATCGCCCGGGATATCCTCGGCGTGGGGGCGATTGAATACGGCTGGCTCTCCTCCGCTCAGGCGATTGGCGCCCTGATTGCGGCGGGCATTGTTTCCCAGTTCGGCCAGATTCGCCGCCAGGGAACGGTCTTCCTGGGAGCGGTGGTGGCATTTGGGCTGGCGACGGTTGTATTTGGCCTGGTGCGCACATATTCCTTGGCGCTGGTCGCGTTGATGTTGATTGGCGCTTCGGACTCGGTCAGCACCATTATTCGCAACACGATTCGCCAGTTGCAAACCCCGGATTATATCCGCGGGCGCATGGTGAGCATCAACCAGATCTTTTTTATGGGTGGGCCTCAGTTGGGGGAGGTGGAAGCTGGCCTCGTCGCCCAGTTTTTCAGCGCCCCGGTCGCCATCGTGAGCGGTGGCGTTGGCTGCCTGCTGGCTGTCGCCTGGATTGCCCGCCGCTGGCCTTTGCTGCGCGCCTACAATGGGGACGAACCCCTGCTTGCCGTGGCGCTCGCGGATTAGCAGCTTACTGCGGCGGGATGGAGCCGGCACCCTATGCCTGAGCGTGGAGCAGCTCCCATTCGCTCAGCAGGTGGTTGATCCGGTTTTGCAGCGCCACATAATCCCCCCCCAGGCGCTGGACGATCTCCGTATCTGCGGGCGGCCTTTCCAGTTGCCGGCCCAGGTCGGCGAGCTGCCCTTCCAGCGCGGCGATCTGGTTTTCGATCTCGAGCAGCCGGGCCTGGCGGCGTTTCTCGGCGGTGGTCGCCCTGATGGGTCTGCTTGCTGGCGGGGCAGCCTGCTCTTTAGGCCCAGCCGCGGCGGCGGCTTCGGCTTCTCGCTGCTGGCGGTACTGGCTGTAAGTCCCGCTGAATGCCCGCAGGGCGGCCTCATCCGGCTCGATTTCCCAGACCTGGGTCGCCAGCGCATCGATCAAATAACGATCGTGGGAGACAATCAGGATCGTGCCCGGGTATTCCCCCAGCACCTCTTGCAGAATTTCCTGGGAGGGGATATCCAGGTGGTTGGTCGGCTCGTCGAGCAGCAGCAAGTTGGCGCTTGTCAGCGACAGCTTGGCCAGGGCCAGCCGGCCGCGCTCCCCGCCCGAAAGCGTGGCGACTCTCTTGAAGACTTCATCGCCGCTGAACAGGAAGCGCGCCAGGTAATCGCGAACTTCCGCCAGCAGCATGTGCGGCGCCACGGAATCGATCTCTTCCACCAGGGTCCGAGTGGGGGTCAGGTCTTCGTGGGCCTGGGCGAAATAAGCCACCTCCAGGCTGGCGCCCAGGACGACCTCGCCCGCCAGGGGCGGGATCACCCCCAGAATGGTTTTCAAGAAGGTGGTCTTGCCTGCCCCGTTCGGCCCGATGATGGCGGCGCACTCCCCCCGCCTGAGGACCAGGTCGGGGATGCGAAAGAGCGGGCGCCCCTCGTCCGGATAACCGATCTCGACCGCGTAGGTGCGCAGCACCAGGTCGCCGGAACGCCTGGCAGCCTGGAGGTTGATGTGCAGCCGCGGCGGGCGGCGGACCGGGCTGCGCAGGGCTTTGATCCGCCGCTCGACGTCGTCCACGCCCATGGTGTGGGCAGAGATATCCGCCAGCAGGCTGATCTCGCCCCAGTTCTTGTTGAGCAGCGCCTCGGTCCCCAGGCTTTCGATGGCCTCCACCTGGCGGCTGAGGCGGCGCAATTTTCCCTTGGCTTGCTGGGTGCGCTGACCGGCGATGTTGCGTTTTACGTAATCCAGCTCCTTGAGCAGGCGCTCCTTCTCGGTCTCAAAGATCTGCTGGCGCAGCTCCCAGCGCTCCTGGCGCTGCTGGAGGTAGGCGCTGTAGTTCCCCCGGTAGAGCTCCAGCCCGGCGGCGCTCATCTCCCAAATGTGGCTGATCACCTTATCCAAAAAGTAGCGGTCGTGGGAGACGATGAGAATCGCGCCCGGCCACAGGCTGAGATAGCTTTCCAGCCATTCCACCGCGGCGATGTCCAGGTGGTTGGTCGGCTCGTCCAGGATGAGCAGGTCAGGGTTGGAGAGCAGCAAGCCGGCCAGGACCAGGCGAGTCCGCTGCCCGCCGGAAAGCTGGTTGACCGGGCGGCGGAAATCGCCTGGCTCGAACCCCAGGCCGGCGAGTGTCTGGCGGATGCGGGTTTCGTAGCTATAGCCGCCACAGCGTTCGAAATCTACCTGCAGTGGGCCGTAAAGCGTCAGGGCGTTCTCAGCCAGCTCGGGAGCGCTCATTTGGGCTTCGAGGGCAGCCAGCTCTTTTTCCATGCGCACCAGATCGCTCACTGCCTTCAGGCACTCTTCCCATACGCTGTGAGCGCCGCTCAGGCTGGCCTCTTGCGGCTGATAGCCGATTTTCAGGCTCTTCGCCCGTTGAACGCTGCCGCTGGTGGGCTCATCCAGGCCGATGAGGATGCGCAGCAAGGTAGTCTTGCCAATCCCGTTCGGACCCACGATGGCGATGCGCGCCGCCTGGGGGACGCTTAGCGAGAGCGCAGAGAATATATCCACTTGGCCGAAAGATTTCGACAGGTTTTGGGCGCTGATCAGGGACATAGCTGGCAATAATGCCTGTTGATTATACCGTGTTATAATCGCCCCGCCGCTGTATTTTGCCGGCGGCGTGACGGATATAAAAATGGAACCAACCCCCAACTTAAAACCCAAGCCGGCTGCAGCCATCCGCTGGCTGAAATGGGCGCTGATCGCCGCCTTTCTGGTCGCCGCGGCGGTTACGGCTTATCTGACCTTTATCATCGTGCGCGATATCGTCACCTCCTGGGAGCTGACCTCCCTGCCGGGCATCTCGGTCAGAGAATCGGATGCCGTCCCGGACGCCCCGGGCGTGATCACGGACGCGCAAACCCCTCTCCAGGCGGTTGGCGTGCCCACCCCAATGCCCTGGGATGGCGCCAGCCGGGTCTCGGTGCTGGTCATGGGCCTGGACTACCGGGATTGGGCGGCGGGCGAAGGCGCTCCGCGCACCGACACCATGCTGCTGCTGACCATGGACCCGCTGGCGCGCACCGCCGGGATTATGTCCATCCCCCGCGACCTGTGGGTGAACATCCCGGGCTTCTCGTACGGGCGGATCAACACCGCCTACAGCCTGGGCGAGGCCTTCGATTACCCCAGCCGGGGGCCTGGGCTGGCGATGAGGACCGTGGAGGAGCTGCTAGGCGTGCCGATCGACTACTACGCCCAGGTCGATTTCAGCGCCTTCGTGCGCTTGATTGACGAGATTGGCGGCGTAAAAATCGACGTGCAGGAAAGGATCACCATCGATCCCCTGGGCGACGACAACACCAAGACGCTCAAGCCGGGCGTGCAGGTGCTGCCTGGCGAGCTTGCCCTGGCGTACGCCCGGGCGCGCAAGACGGAAGGCGGCGATTTCGATCGCGCCCAGCGCCAGCAGCAGGTCATCATGGCGATCCGCCAGCAGATGCTGCGCCCCAGGATGCTGCCCACGCTGATCGCCAAAGCGCCGCTGCTCTATCAAGAAATATCCGCCGGCGTGCACACCAATCTGAACCTGGACCAGGCCATCCAGCTCGCCTGGCTGGCGGTGCAGATCCCCGAAGAGAACATCCGCCGCGGCGTGATTGGCCCGCCCGATCAGGTCTTGCTGGTCAAGTCGCCAGAAGGCGATGAAGTCCTCAAGCCGATTGCGGATCGAATTCGCGCCTTGCGGGACGAGGTCTTCTTCGGCAGCGGGCACATAAGCCCGGCAGCGGCTGGCATGAGCGCGGTGGACCTGGTGGCCGCCGAAGCGCCCAAGGTTTCCATATTGAACGGGACTGCCACCGCTGGGCTGGCTGCCCTGACCACCGATTATTTGCAATCCCAGGGGATCAGCATTACCGAAACAGGCAATGCCGACCAGCTTTACAACTACACCACGATATTCGATTACACCGGCAAGATCTACACCGTCAAATACCTGATGGAGCTGATGAACGTCCCCTCCAATCGCTTTTTCAGCCGTTATGACCCGGCCAGCCCGGTGGACGTGGTGGTCATCCTGGGCGCAGACTGGGCGGGCAGCAACCCCATGCCCTAAGCCGCTGCGGGGGAGGTGAAACCGGCAAGGCCGCATCCATGGACGTGCTGACCGGTTCGGTTGAGCGCATCACCTACTACAACCCGGAGAACGGGTACAGCGTTTTGCGTTTGCGCCCGGAGGGCATGAAAGCTCTGCCTGGGGCGAATCGAGAAGGCCTGGTGACCGTGGTGGGCAACCTGCCGGAGCTGTCTCCGGGCGAGTACCTGCACCTGAAGGGCCGCTGGAGCGCCCATCCCAGGCACGGGCAGCAATTTCAGGTCGAAATTTGCGAACAAACCCTGCCCGCCACCGCGGCGGGCATTCGCCGTTATTTGGGCTCGGGGCTGATCAAGGGGATCGGGCCGCGCCTGGCCGAGCGGATCGTCGCCCATTTCGGCGCCCAAACGCTGGAAGTGATCGAGCGCCGCCCTGAGCGCCTGGACGAGGTGCCCGATATCGGCCCCAAGCGCCTCAGGCTGATCGCCCGCGCCTGGGAGGAACAGAAGCAGGTCAAAGAGATCATGCTCTACCTGCACGCCCACGGCGTGAGCACCAGCCTGGCGATCAAAATCTACAAGCAGTACGGGGAGCAGGCCCTCGCGGTCGTGCAGACCGACCCCTACCGCCTGGCGCGGGATATCTTTGGCGTGGGCTTCAAGACCGCCGACCGGCTCGCCCGCGACCTCGGCCTGCCCCCCGACCATCCCTCCCGGATCGAGGCCGGCGTGATCTACGCGCTGAACGAGCTGACCGAGGAGGGGCACGTCTACGCGCCGCAGGAGCGGCTGGGTGAACGAGCGGCGGAGCTGCTGGACGTGCCCTCCGCTTTGATCCCTCCGGCGCTGGAACGGCTGGCTGGGCAGGAGCGCATCCGCACCGACCAGGTGCCCTTCAACGTCGCGCACGGCGGCCCGGCGAAACCCCGCCTCGCGGGAGGCATGATCGCCGAGGAGGCGCCCGGTTACGGGCAACCTGCGGTGTATCTCACGCCGCTCTATCACAGCGAGGTCGGCGTCGCCGAGCGCCTGCGCCGGCTCGCGCGGGCGCTGCCGACCCGCTTGAGCGACCTGCCCCCCAGGTTCGTCCGCCTGGACCCGGCTCTCTCAGTCGAGCAGCAAGCCGCGATCCGGGCTGCCTTGAGCCACCCGCTCAGCGTGCTGACCGGCGGGCCCGGTACGGGCAAGACCACAGCCCTCAAAGCCCTGATCGCCGCCCTGGATGGGGCG
>DATEDC010000024.1:0-9232 GCA_035286585.1 Anaerolineales bacterium | reverse complement strand
CGGGTTGAGCGGCTGCCATGTCCCCCCACCGTCGTGGGTGCGCAGCAAACCGAGGTTATTTCCAAGGCGAGTGATCGCCCAGCCGTTCATGGGATCAATAAAGCTGAATTCGCCTATCCAGTCCACCTCAGCCTTTTCCACCCAGGTCAAGCCCCCATCTTGAGACTGATATATGTGGGTTCGAACGGCAGGTGGATCACCCTGATCCCAATCCTCATCCTGGACGAAGAACCAGCCGTACTGAGTGTCGATGAACTGCAGGCGGTATTCACGTCGGAGACGCGACAGTGGGGCGGATTGTACCAGTTCATCCGGCAGAGGAGCGCCGCGCCAGCTCATCCCTGCATCTTCGCTGAGGTACAGGTAAGGGATTGCAATCGGCGCGGGGCGCTCGGAGTCAAAACAGGCCACCGCCAGCGCAAGTCTATTTTCCCCCAGAGAGGAGATTGGACCAGAGCCGCAGGCGGCCCGCGAGAACACTTCCTCGTCGGCAGGCGGGAGTTCCTGCGAATTCCAGCTATACCCGCCATCCCGAGAAACGTGCACCATCGGGGAAGTATATGGCCCTCCACCGTAGGCCACCAGCCCGTTTAGCGCGTCCAGGAAGAGCATCCCCGCCCGGCAGCAGGTGTGCAGGCGGTCGGCCTGCCCCTGGAACGGATTTAGCAGGGTTACCCAGTGCACGCCGGCGTCTTCGCTGTGGAACAATGAGACAGGGGCGTTGCCCGCGCCTGGGCTGTGCGCCAGCATCAGCCATCCGTTTAGCGCATCCGTGAAAAACAGCGCCTCGAAGGCGTAATCAGGAACATTCTGATCCTTGTGCGGCGTGAAACCGGGCGTCCAGCTCACACCCCCATCGGCTGTGTGCCAGACGGATGAAGGTCCCAGGGCTGAGGCATTCGACGGGTAGTAGGTAACCCAGGCACGCTCAGAGTCCAGGAAAAATGCGTGGGCACGATAACCTTCCGGGATTGCCTCCTCCTGGGCAGGGCCTGCGTAAGCCCAGGAATATCCACCATCAATGGTGCGAAATATTTGGTCGGCGGCTTCAGGAGAGGCGCCCACCGCCCAACCGGTGTCAGCAGTAAACATGCGCAGGCTTGCAAACGGCGGCGCGGCTTTTCCCACAGGGCTGGCTTGCGGCTCGGGCGAGGGCTGTTTGCTCGTGGGGGTATTACCAGCTACCGGTGTGGGGATCTCGACCTCGCCAGCTTCTCGGGCAGGTGTTGGCTTCAGTCCAGGTAGCACCGTGCACGCGGAGATAATGATCAGCGCGATGAGAAAGGTCAGGTATTTGCGCATTTACATTCAGTCAGCCCAGATGTTGCCCAGCCAGGGCACGGCCTTGCGGATATAGGGGATATAACCGCCCGTCTCATAATGCGGCAGCCCTTCGATTGCCTGAAATTCCACCTTCGCGCCGCGCTCTTGCAGCTCTCTGACCACCACGACAGTGGGCAGGATGGGCATGACGTTATCCATATAGCTATGGATGACGTACAGGGGTATGCGCCAGGCGAAACTGGGGGTATCCGCCTGCGGCATGCCTGCCACCGGGATCGCCGCGGCGAACAGCTCCTGGTGGCGCGCCGCCAGGTACCAGGTTCCAGCCCCGCCTTTGCTGAAGCCGGTCAGGGCAATGCGGTTGGTGTCAATGTTGAATTGAATTTTTAGATGCTCAACCAATGCCAGTACTTCGCTCTCGCTCTGTGGATTGGTCCACTCGCCGTGCTGGCAATCCGGCGCCGCGATCAGCGCTCCCAGCTCCCTAAAGGCGGGCCCTATCAATCCTTCCAGGAATGGCTGGCTGAAGAATGGGGTCGTTACCCCACCCCAATGCAGGGCGACAACCAGCGGCACAGCTTCACCTCCGTTATACTCTGGAGGAACGCTCAGCGTGTAACGCTGCTTTCGCTCCTGGTAAACCAGGGTGTGAATTCCAGGCTCAACTGGTAAGTTCATACTACTGGTCCCAGCTCGGATCAGTCTTTCGTTTGCAGCCCTCGCCGCGCCTCATCGTGAAGCCATTCACGCAGCTCTATAATTCTCTCCGACATTCGCGCCGCGGCCACTACCGGCATCCAGCGGCGGTACTCTGCTTCGCCGCCCGGCCTGAGCTGAAAATAACGGCTCAATAATTATTGGCTCTGCGGAGGTGAGCAGCACATTGCCAGGATGAAAATCTCCGTGACACAACCGGTCCCCTGCCGGCAGGTTCTCTAACCTGTTCAAGGCTGCCTGAAGCAACCCCTCGCTCAACCCCTCGGCGTCATGGAGCTTCTCCACCAACCTGTCGCGCTGCCCTGGAGGTTGCGGCTGGCTATCCGCAGGAACGGTCACCCCATGCATCTGGGCGTGCAGCTCCGCCAGGGTACGGGCGTATTCAAGGGTCCTCCAGGGACTGGCCTGGAGCGAAGACCACATCGTAATGCCCTCCACCCGTTGGTAGAGCAGGCCCGTGCACCCGTAAGCGAGAGGTTTATCCAGTTGCATCACGAATCAACTCTTACGTTACAAACCAATTATAAGGTAAGAAGAGGATGAATTCATTCAGAGAATTTGCGCCCTTTTTTTGTTCATTTGCGTTCAGCAACTCTTTTTAACACCCAGAATGACTCGCTAACCAGATGATCTTTCTAATCCGGCATCGCATCGCTTGCATTCGTCTCGATTCTGATCTACAATATTTTTACGGTTACCGGGTGTGCTGCGCCCAAACCACCTGCTGAAGGATATTCCATGAATGCCATAAATCCGTCCGATTTCGTGATCTGCCGTACCTTTCCCTGTCAAGACGTTCGCCATGCTGGCTATCTGGTGCCGGACATCGACCTTCTGCCCGAGCGTGTCAGGCTCGTCCTGATCTCCGAGGCCGCTCCGGAGAAACCGGAGGATTATTACTATACGCAAGGTGAGCCCTCATTTCAAGCTACCACTCTGCAGGCTTTCCAGGAAGCCGGCGCTGGGGTTGCCTCCTTCCAGGATATCCTTGACCTGGGCGTTTATCTCACCACCGCGGTGAAGTGCGCCAAGACTGGCTACGGCATTCAAACCGCGACAATAAAAGAATGTTCTCTACTCCTGGAAGAAGAGCTGAGGTTATTCCCAAATGTGCAGGCATACCTGTTGATGGGAGATGTTGCCATCCAGGCTGTCAATACCATTGCCCGGCGGGCAGGCGAACCGCGCGTTGTACCGGCTGGTTCAACCTATAAGCTACGCGATGAGGCGTATTATTTCCGCGGCGCGCGGGTATTCCCCTCCTACCTGCAGGTTAGACCCAGCTTCGGCATCGAGAAGAGCAAGCGCAAAATGATCGCCGAGGATATTCGCCAGGCTCTGGCGCTGTTGGGTTAATTTCTACATCAGGGCCGGCCGAGAATTTTTACCAGGGCTGCGGGGTTATCCACCATCAACCCATCAACCCCCATCGCCAGCAGGATGCGCATCACCAAGGGATGCTCGATAACCCCAAACCATACGTATACCTGGCGGCCCTGGCTGTGCGCCTGGCGGATCATCCAGGGATTCAACATCACCATCTCTCCCATGGGGCACAGCGTTTTGGCGGAGGCCACCTGCGGGTTTCTCAGGCTGAGCTTCCACAAGCCATATAACGGGCAGACCTGCGCCTGTGGTTTGATAGCCAGAACGGACTCGAGAATGGCATGATCGAATGATTGGATGCCGGTACGCGCCAGGTAATCAGCCTGCTCGATCTCAGCCAGCAGCTCCGCCTCGATGCCGGGGTACAGGTGCGGTGATTTAACTTCTGGCAGGATGCCCACCTCTGCCTGTTTCGCCAGGTCGATGACTTCCCTGAAGGTTGGCACCTGTTCCCCTTCGCCGGCGTCCAGCCGGCGCAGCTCGTCAAAAGTCAGGTCAGCCACCCTCCCTGCGCCGCTCGTAGTGCGCTCGACGGTCACGTCATGAATCACGACCAGCACGCCGTCTTTCGTGCGCTGCACGTCAAATTCCAGCCAGTCTACACCCAGTTCTGTTGAATTTCGGAAAGCCGCCAGGGTGTTTTCCGGTTTGTTCGCCCGGCCGCCGCGATGGGCGATGACCTGGGGATTGGCAGTTCGTTGCCCGCGCAGGGTGAAATACAAGCCATAGTACAGGACTGGAATGAATAATACAATTAGCAAGCAACTCCACATATTAGGCGCCTTTGTTTTCAAGATGAAGCTGGCTTTGTTCATATCGGGTCTCTTTTTCTATCTTGATTAAGCGGCTTATTTAATATCCCGGCAATGGCGGGAGCGTCGTCACCGTCAGCCAGTCAGTGAAAAATGCATCCATCTCTTGCCCGCTGGCTGCCGCTACAACCTCTATAAATTCGTCTACGCTGGCATTGCCATGACGATAGCCCTCTGCGTACTTGCGCAGCGCTTCAAAGAATGCTGGATCGCCCACTTGCAGCCGCAGGGCGTGGAAGAAGATCGCCCCGCCGATATAAGCCTCCGCGCCATACAGGGAATCCGCGGCTGGTTGAGCGATGGGCGTTGTCAGGGTGAAGCTTTGTTTGCGCTCGCCCACAAAAGCAGTAAAGGTATCCAGGTCCTCATGCCGATGCTCCCACATCCATCCAGCGTAGGATGCCAGGCCTTCCTTCAGCCACAGGTCCTGCCAGTTCTCCAGGCTTACGCTATCCCCAAACCACTGGTGGGCGATCTCGTGGGCGATCACGTACTCATCCGCCATAACACTGTCCGGGCAGTGGATGGATAGCGTCTGGCCTTCCAGGGCGCCAGGACAAAATGGTTGCTGTGCTGTGATGACAACTCCATAGACATCGAAGGGGTAAGGCCCAAATAGCCCGCTGAAGTATTCCAGCATCTCGGGCATGGCATCGAAATTACTTTTAAGATCTTCTGGATAGCCGGGTGGGAAATAATTGCGCATCTTTATACCGTGGGGTCCCTGACCTTCCTCCAGGATATAACGATCGATGTTAATCGAAGCCAGGTAGCTCGCCATGGGAGCCTCCATCTCCCAGATGTAGCGGATGCTGGAGCCGGTCTCGATGACCTCCCGCAAGACGCCGGTTGCGGCCACATTCCAGGGTTCCGGCACGCTGATCTCGAAGCGATAGCTGGCCTTATCCCTGGGGTGATCGTTGACCGGGAACCAGCTCGAGGCGCCGTCGGGCTCGCTGAGTACGTTGATCGTCCCGTTTTCGTGATGCAGCCAGCCCATCCTGCCGATGCCCGACCTGGATAACCCTGGCTCGGGACTGCCATAATAGGAAATCTCAATTGTAAACGGACGCCCGGCTGGCAGCGGGCTGGCGGGTATGATGGTCACCTCATTTCCCTGGCGGGAGTAAGTTGCCGTCTCCTCGTTGACCCGGATAGACTCGATGGTCAGACCCTGTAATTCAAAGTTAATAGACCTCAGGCGTTGGAGAGCCCGGGCTTCGAGCGTGGTTGTGCCAGCAATCTCATTCTTCTCAGGTTCGACCGCCAGCGTGATATTGTAATGCTCCACATCATAGCCGCCATTGCCCAAATCGTGATAATAGCTGTCGCCGATGCCTGCTTCGCCTGCCACGGAGGGGCGCAGCGCCTGGCAACCTGCCAGAGTGTACAACAGGAGGGCCAGGGACAATAATTTTATATATTTGCCTGACATATACTTTTTACACCATAACCCGCAGCTTACCAGGCAGGATCTCAATCTCCAGGCGGTGTGCCTCGCGGAATAGAATCTCGCCGTCCGCTTCTACCACTAGCGGGACTCGCGACTCGAGCACCACCTTGCGCGCCCGGTAAAAGCGCAAGACCTGCTCGCCAGTATGTGTGCCGCGCATGAATTTGGGCACCAGGCGCAGGATGGTCAGGCGGCTGACACCCTGAGCAACCATTACATCGAACAACCCGTCGACCGGGCTGGCATCCGGCGCGACCCAGAATCCATTGCCCAGGGAGCGCCCGTTCATCACGGCAGTCATGGCAGTCACCTGCTCGAAAGGCGATTGCTCATCCAGTTGAACACGCACCGGCAAAAGCGGATAGCGGATCATCGTTTTAAGAACGGTTGCCAGGTAAGCAGGGAATCCGCGCAAAAATTTGGGGATAGTGATGAAATTGAGCACGCTATGCGCGCCGAAGCCGATATCCATGCCGTTCATGAAGTATTGTGCGTCACCTTCAGGTGTTAAGAACTCGCCTCTTGCAATGACTCGGCCCAGATCGAAATGATGGCTCTGCATGCGGGCGACCTTTTCCACCGCCGCGCGCCAGTCGAAGGGCTTGCCGCCAATCGGCGCCTCGGGCGGGATCACCTTGGCAAAGTCGTCGCCGTTGCCCAGCGGGATGACGCCGATAGGGAGCGTCTCACCGTTGCCGGAGACTTCCGCCAGCCCATTGATAATCTCGTGCATGGTGCCGTCGCCTCCAACCCCGATCACCGCGGAATACATCCCCGGCGCACGACGCGCCATTTTAGTCGCATCCAGCGGAGCGCGAGTGGGCACGGCGACGAAATCAATCCCCGCTTCATGCAGCGCTCTTTCCACCTCTGGCCAACGAGCTCGCACCCGGCCGCGCCCGGCGGTCGGGTTGTAAATTACCAGCACATCGGGCATGTATTCCCCAATTCATCCCGAATGCGACTCGGGATCACGGTCTGTCCGCGCACCGTTACCATTGTTTGCATCTTTACCTCATCTAGTAAGTCGAAAGCGTTTGGAAACTAGAGCCTCAGTATCGAAAAAACGCTGACAACGGATTATCTCACGGATTGAACGGATCTTTTGATCAGGCAAAGCAATATTGAACAGCGAAAGGCATTAAACCGAATTTGCGATTAATTATAGCGAAATATCGCTGAAAAGGATCAGAATCGCACCTGATCATTCTGGTTTCAAATCGCGGTAAGTTGGCGCTTAACCAAAACGCGATAGCAATTAAGACATTTTTAGTATACAATTTTCCTGGACATGCTGCCGGTAGCCTGTCTGATTGTTAATTCACACCGGCGGCAAATGATTGCCGCCCTAGCCCATCCTGGAGGAAATGAATCTATGGAACAAAAAGCATCTAGAGGCAAAGAACCCCGCAAACGCGGGTTGACTGGCACTCTCCAGCTCATCGGAGTGGAGGGCCAGCAAGCCCCGGAAATGGCAGTTTACGCGCTGGATCGCGGGCGGGTGATGATCTACCGGGCAAACGTTGATATAGAGGGGAAATTCGACCTCCCCGATGAGGTATTGAAGAAGGCTGCTTACGTTGCTATCGGCCCAGATACGGATAAATTCGATGAGCTCGACAAAAACACTTTGATGATGTACCGCACCCGGCGGTTCGTGCAACAGATGGAAATTTCACCCGTCCTGGAGATCCCGCGCCCAGACTGGTCCCGCTGGTTGTTCGTCACGCTATGCGTGAGTGGATCGGTCTCACACTGTTACCCGTGGCCCTGGCTGCTCAATGACATGGTCTCCCAGGTCGTTCTGTACAAAGCGAGTTCAGTCCAATTTATTCAGCTGGAGCCCACCGTGAAATCGGCTCTCAGTGATATCGCTATGGCGAAGAGCGCCTCCATACTATCACGGCTCCAACGCTGCGAAACGGTTTGCGATGGCGTGGTGGAAGTTTACCGGCGCACGTGCTGTTGCGACCTCGATATCGATCTGGAGCCGCGCCTCCCCGAGATCATTGATATCCTGGAACATCTGGTTGAGAGAATCCCGATCAAATGGCCTCCGATCCCCGAGCCAGATCCGCCGCCCTGGCTGGAAAACTACTTTTTCAAGAGCGGGGCGATGGATGAAATGGCCCTGAACGCCCCGCGCGACCTGGCAGCCCTGCGCAGCATGCCGCCCACAGAGAGGATCGCCTATGTGCAAGCTCGCCCCTACCTGATTCACTGGGTGTGCTCGTGCAGCCTGCCAGTCAAAGTTGCCCAGGGCAACATTCGCTCGGATGGTCGCTTCAGTATTTGTTGGCGGGAACCGCTGCGGTTAATGCTCTTCAACTGCTACGATGAATACGCCTACAAGGTCAAGCAAAACATCGGCGGCGCAACGGTGACGATCTATGATGGCGTTGCTGCAAACAAGTGGTTCGATTATGACGATGATGCCAGCCTAGTCTCTCACCACCTATTGGCGCAGGGCTGCCGACATAACGAATTTCCCGGCGAAGGTGCCTTCGTCTTGCTGCAAGATATTGGTCTCACCGAAAGCCACCGCTTGCAGACCCCAGACGCAACCGGCTGGGATCGCGTCGCAGCCCCAGGTTACAACGACGGTCTGGTCGACCCGGTGCCGACTGCCATGGATGCCAGAGGCTTGTACAAGAACCGCAACTGGGGCGGCACGCTGTATTTGCGCTACCACTTCAGTGAGGCCATGAAATCCCTCGGCGCCAGGTATTACCGCATCAGCGTCTCTGCGGCAAATGCCAGCGGCAATCCAACCGGCACGCGTTATTATTATTCAGATGGACTATCCTGGAAGAAATACGTACCTTCGGGGACGGATATCCTGGTGGAGACACAGGTGATGGGCCCCTTCAGCGTCGGTGGCGAAGATAACCTGTACGAGATTGCTTACGACGCTGACGCCGACTGGCAGAGTGGGCAGTATCACGGTAATGTTAACACCGCCGATGGGACCAAGTACACAAATGGGCGTTATTTAATAACCCTCGAAGTGTTCAACGCCAGCGGTCAACGCATCCGCCCGACCGGCGCTGGTGGTGCAGGCGTTGATGCGGCCTTCACTTTCCGCCGCTGGTATCAGCCCGTTGGTCCGACCGCGGAAGTGCCCTACGCAGCTCTGACGCACATGTTTTGGTGGGACAATCGCCAGGCCATCACTCAAATCCTGGACCTGCGTATGAATGGAGCCCCCTCTGCTGCACAGTGCCAGTTCATGGAAGGCCCAGGCTCTACGACTTTCAGTGTGGGCTACAAGGCTTATCACCCCGAGCCGATGTTCCTGCTCAACCACTCGCTGTGGTGGCGGCGTGGATTAGGTGGACCGACGGGGTACCTGGTGAACACCAGCCCGGATAACGCCGGTCCTGCACTGACTGTCAGCCCAACCGACACCTTTAGCGACATGCTCGGACTCGAGACCAGGTGCTCGTTCACGCTCAACCTGTATGCCAATGTAAAGACAACGAACGGCATAGGCACGCTGGACAGCCTGGACGGGTGGGATTATGCCTCCTTTGCGCTGCTACTGACCTAGTTGCACCGCCTCAGTAGGAGGTAGACTCGC
>DATEDC010000023.1:0-9277 GCA_035286585.1 Anaerolineales bacterium | reverse complement strand
CCTGGTGCGCATACCCGAGCACAAACCGGCTCCCCCGCCGGACGGGCTGGCTGCGCCGTGCATCCCCGGCTACTAGCCTGCGTAATTTCCCCCGCTGGCTGGCGCGCTCCCCGGAGACTATAATCGGCCGGATGTCGCAATTGCCCTAGTGTGATTCAAATGTATAATATTCTTTGAACAGACTGGATCAAAGTCACTGCTTCCGCCCGCTTTCCATCACGCACCTGCATCTTATTAACCACCATGCCTGGATATAACTTTTGCCTGATCTGGATGAGATAAAAAGGAGAAACTCATGTATTATGCTGCAATTACCGTAAATACAAAACCCGGGATGCGCTTTCAGGGCATCGAGCATTTAAAGAAATTTTCGAGTTGGGCCAAAGAGAAGTACAACATTCCCACCGAGATACTGGGCAATATGGGCGGGGCAATTTACCAGAATCACATTGTTTCTCGTTATGAAAGCATGGCCCAGTTGGAGGAGGTCTACGCCAAAGTGCTGGCAGACCCCGAATATGTAGAGTGGTTCAATGAGGGAAAAGACCTGATCGTCTGGGGCGATGCCAGGCAGGCGATTTACCAGGTTTTCTGAGCCATTAAATGGCGTTGATATAATCAGCCAATATGGCTGGAGTTCTGGAGTAATACCTGTGATCTTTTCAAATAAAGATAAGGTATTACTGTGGCTTCAGGAGCAGTTGAAGCAGCGCCCTGAGATGGAACCGCGCGATTCCTACAAACTGCTCTACCAGGGGATCCTTGGGCCGGAGCACTGGATCACCTCATTCGAATCATTTGCTCAATGGCTGGTGGAAGAGTTGGATGCGATGGAAGGGGAGGGCAACGACCCGCTTTGGGAGGCAATTCGCCCGGATGGCGCGCTGGGAAGGCTGAACTTGCGGCCTTTCAAGGCGCAGGCTGGCGACCCGACTTTGCTGGTAGAAGCCTGCCTGGAAACGGCGGGGAGAAAATGGGGGCAGGTGGAAGAGCTGGCCGCGACCTGGGACCTGGTGGTGGCAGCCAACCGCCGTGCGCTTTGGGCTGGTTGGAATTTAGTGGAGCTAATGGAAATTACCCAACTGGTGCAGACGAAGGGCTACCCGCCGCTGGGCCATTCTCAGGCTTACCGGCAGGCTTACCGGCCCGCCTATCGCCTGGTGGCAGCCGATCTGCTCCTGGGGTTGAGGCTAAACCCCTGGTGACATCCAATAACTGGTAAACTCTTATCCATCAGAGATGAAATGGATCCAACACGCCTGATATTCATCCACGGTCTGGAAAGCTCATCCCAGGGCGTCAAAGCGGCAATGCTGCGCGGCCTGTTCCCGGGCATCCTGACGCCGGATTTCCGCGGCTCCCTGGAAGAGCGCATGGGGCTGCTGCGGGGCATCCTGGGCAAGAGAGGCGGCTGGAAGATGATCGGCTCCAGCTTTGGCGGCCTGATGGCGGCGCTCTTCACCTGCGAGCGGCCGCAGCAGGTGGATAAGCTGGTGCTGCTCGCCCCAGCGCTGATCTGGCCCGATTTTGCCAGCCGCCCAGCGGAGCCGATCGACGTGCCGACGATCATATACCACGGGGCGCGAGACGAGCTCCTCCCGCTGGGGACGGTGCGCGCGCTGGCGGAGGGCGCATTTTCCAACCTGGATTTCCGGGTGGTGGAGGACGATCACGGGCTTTATCAGACCGTGCACGCTATCGATTGGGTGAAAATCCTGGGGTAATCGGGGATTTTTTTAAACTGCACCTTGACTATTTAGGATCAAGTGAGTATGTTTAGGCTATGGCACAGCCCGAGCACGGCTCCCCGGCGATCCAGCAGGAACGCGAGCCAACCCGCACGCTCAAACAGGCGAAGTTCACCTTCCACGCCGAGCTGAACGATTTCCTGCCCGAGCGGCGCAAGAACCTGGCAATCTCGCTCGCCTTCAACGGCAACCAGTCGGTCAAGCACCTGATCGAATCGCTGGGCGTGCCGCACACAGAGCTGGAGCGTATCCTGGTCAACCGGTCCAGGGTCGATTTAGGCTACCTGGTTCAGGATGGCGATGCGATAGCGGCCTACCCGCCCGGCAAAAGGGCGCTCAAAGCGCTGCAAGCCGCCGAGCGGGGCTTCCTGCTGGACAACCACATGGGCAGGCTGGCAGTGTACCTGCGCATGTTGGGCTTTGACTGCCTGTATCGCAACGACTATCAGGACGCGGAGCTGGCCCAACTGTCCACCCAGCAGGAGCGGGTCTTGCTGACTCGCGATGTGCGCCTGCTGATGCGCAGCGTCATCCAACACGGCTACTGGGTGCGCAGCAAGGTCCCCCGCCAGCAGTTAATCGAAGTGGTGAGGCGCTTTGACCTGAAGCAAGAAATCGCCCCTTTTCAGCGCTGCATGCGCTGCAACGGGGTCTTGCAGAGGGTGAGCAAGCAGGAAGTGCTGGAGCGGCTGGAGCCGCTGACGAAAAAGTATTTCGACGAATTTCGGCGCTGCCCGGAATGCAGCCAGGTATATTGGAAAGGGTCGCATTACCAGCGCATGCTGCGCTTTATCCAGCAGACCCTGGAGGAATCGCCCAGGAACACATCTGATGAGTGAAGCCTTTATTTTGGTG
Organism: Anaerolineales bacterium; assembly: GCA_035286585.1. Lineage (GTDB taxonomy): Bacteria > Chloroflexota > Anaerolineae > Anaerolineales > UBA4823 > DSOS01. Next base: position 6,674 of record DATEDC010000023.1, on the reverse strand, counting down.
GTAGAAGACGAACCCAGCATTGCCGAAGTGGTCAGCCTGTACCTGAAACGGGCGCGATATCACGTCCGGGTGGTGCACGACGGGCGAGCCGCGCTGGAGGTGATCGGGCGGCGGATGCCCGACCTGATCATCCTGGACCTGATGCTGCCCAAGCTAGACGGGTTCGAGATCACCCGCCTTGCCCGCGACCAGGGCGATGTGCCCATCATCATGCTCACCTCCCGCCGCTCAGAGGCCGATCGCATCGCAGGTCTGGAGATGGGCGCCGACGACTACGTGGTCAAGCCGTTCAGCCCGCAAGAGCTGGTAAGCAGGGTGCGGGCGGTGCTGCGCCGGTCGCGCGGGGGCGCCTCCGAGGCGGGGGAGCGACCTGTGGAGTACGGCGATTTCCGCATCGATCCCCTGACTCGCCTGGTGCGCATCCGCGGCGAGGAAATCCTGCTAACCGCCAAGGAATTCGACCTGCTCTGGCTGCTGGCGCGCCACCCGCGCCAGGTCTTCACCCGCCAGCAACTGCTCGAACAAGTGTGGGGGCTTTCGGATTACATCGACCCGAGCACGGTCACGGTGCACGTCCGCCGCCTGCGCGAGAAGGTGGAAGCCGACCCCTCGAACCCGGCCCACATCCAAACCCTTTGGGGGGTGGGCTATAAATTCGAGCCGTAAGCCCTATGGAGGTCGTAGAGAATGGATGAGGTAATCCAGTCGGTAGATAGCCGCAACAATTGGCGGCAGTCGGTGATGGCGCGCTACGCCATCGGCGTGCTGGGCATTGTGTCCCTCTCGCTGCTCATCTTCAATATGCTGATGCGCCCGGCGTTTACGGATTTTGGTCTGATGGCGCTGTTTTTATCCATCACCGCCCTGATCTCGGGGCTGGCTGCCTACGGCTCTTACCGGCTGGGGTGGATGGAGCGCTCCCCGACTATACGCTGGGCGCTGCTGGGAGGCTACCTGCTCTCCAGCGTGCTGACTTTTATCAACGTCTGGGTAACGGCGCGATTGATGTTCTTCGACCAGCACGATCTATTGCTGGCGACCGTGCTGCTGCTGTTCGCCAGCGGCATGGCGATGGCGCTCGGCTATTTCCTGTCCAGCACGCTGACCGACCGCATCCGCCTGCTGGACCGGGCGGCGCGTTCGATTGCCAGCGGGGACCTGGATACGCGCCTGCCGGTCAGCGGCAGAGACGAGCTGGCCCTGCTGGCGGCGACCTTCAACCAGATGGCCTCCCAGTTGCAGGGTGCCGCCCGCAAAAAAGAAGAGCTGGAAGCCCTGCGCCGCGATCTGATCGCCTGGGTGGGTCACGACCTGCAAACTCCTCTGGCTTCCATCCAGGCTATCCTGGAAGCCCTGAGCGATGGGGTCGTGGAGGGGCAAGAGACGGCCTGGCGCTACCTGCAAACCGCCCAGCGGGATATCCGCTCGCTTTCCATTTTGATCGATGACCTGTTCCAGATGGCGCAACTGGATGCCGGCGGCCTGCCGCTCAACCTGGAGAACAACTCGCTCTCTGACCTGATCTCGGATACCCTGGAGAGTTTCAGGGAGGTGGCCGCTCGCCAGGGAGTGGCGCTGACCGGCAGCGTGTCCCCTGGGGTGGACCCGGTCTTGATGGACGCCCAGCGGGTGGGGCGGGTGCTGAACAACCTGGTGAGCAACGCCTTGCGCCATACGCATTCCGGCGGCAGCGTGGCGATCCACGCCAGCCCCACGCCCGCGGGCGTGCGCGTCGAAGTCACTGACACTGGCGAGGGAATCCCGGCAGCCGATTTACCCTACGTTTTCGAGCGCTTCTATCGGGGGGAAAAATCGCGCAGCCGCACCACCGGCGGGGCCGGGCTGGGCCTGGCAATCGCCAGGGGTATTATCGAGGCGCACGGGGGCGAGATCGGGGTAGAGAGCCAGCCAGGCTGGACGCGCTTTACCTTCCGGCTTCCAGGCAATCGATCTCTCTGAGCGGAGTTGCGGGAGCATTCTTCGACTGCGTTTCTCTCCGCTCAGAAAGCTCCCGCAGCGCAGTCGAAGAGAAGCCTGACATCTCTTGTGTCCAAACTCCAGGGAAGCTCAATTCCTCATCCATAAGGCTTCATTGTATAATGGAAGCGTCGCGATCTACAGCCGCGCGGTACTGTGACCCGGTCTTCCCGGAGGTCTGGATGGACGACAGCAGCCTGCTCACCGCTCTCGCACAGATTTACCCAGCCGATCGCCTGCTCACCAACCCGGCCCAATTGGCTCCTTATGAATCCGACGCGCTGACCAGCTTCCGCGCCCGGCCCAAAGCCGTGGTGATCGCCGCCAGCCAGGCGGAGGTCGTCCAGACTGTGCGCCTGTGCCACCAGTTTGAAGTCCCATTCGTGGCGCGCGGCAGCGGCACCAGCCTGTCGGGCGGGTCGCTGCCCTGCCCGGAGGGCATCGTCATCGCCTTGAACCGCCTGAACCGCATCCTGCGGCTGGACCCGGACGAACGCTTGGCGGTAGTCGAGCCGGGGGTGGTCAACCTGGAGGTCAGCCGAGCGGCCGCGCCGTACGGGCTGTACTTCGCCCCCGACCCCTCCAGCCAGCCTGTCTGCACCATCGGCGGCAACCTGGCTTTCAACTCCGGCGGAGCGCACTGCCTGAAATACGGCATGACCAGCAACCACGTGCTGGGGCTCAAAGCGGTGCTGCCGGATGGCGAGGTGGTGGAGCTGGGCGGCGAGAGCCTGGAAAGCGCCGGACCAGACCTGGTGGGCCTGTTCGTCGGCTCGGAGGGTTTGTTCGGCATCGCCCTGGAAGTCACCTTGCGGCTGTTGCCCAAACCGGAGGTCTATAAGACCGTGCTGGCCGCTTATCGTTCGCTGGGTGAGGCGGGCAAAACCGTCTCGCAGATTGTGGCTTCTGGGCTGCTGCCAGGGGCGATCGAGATCATGGACAACCTGGCGATACGGGCGGCTGAGGCGGCGGTCCAGGCTGGTTACCCGCTGGACGCCCAGGGGCTGCTGGTGGTCGAGCTGGATGGCGAAGTTGCGACCGTGGAGGCGGAGTTCGAGAAGCTGCTGGAGGTCATCCAGGTCTCAGGGGCTTACGAGGTGCGCGTGGCGCGTGACGAGGCCGATCGGCAGCGCATCTGGAAAGGGCGCAAGAGCGCCTTCTCCGCCGTCGGGCGGCTCAGCCCGGATTATATCGTCCAGGACGGGGTGGTGCCGCGCAGCCGGCTGGGCGAGGCGCTGCTGGAAATCCAGCGCCTGAGCGCGGTCTACGATTTGCGGGTGGCCAACGTCTTCCACGCCGGGGATGGCAACCTGCACCCGCTGATCCTGTTCGATGGCCGGCAGGCCGGGGCGCTCGAGCGGGCCGAGCAGCTCGCCGGGGAAATTTTACGCCTGTGCGTGCGCTTCGGCGGCTCGATCACCGGCGAGCACGGGATCGGAATGGAAAAGCGCAATTTCCTGCCGCTGATGTTCGTCGAAGCCGACCTGGACGTAATGCGCGCCCTGCACCGCGCCATCGACCCCCGACAGATCGCCAACCGGGGCAAGATGTTCCCGGCCTGACATAGAAACGGGTAGACCCAACAAGGGATGACACCCATGCTTACAGAGAGCGCCACAGCCAGCCGCCTTAGCGAAATCCAGGAGATCGTCCGCCTCAGCTCCCGGCTGCTGCCGCGCGGCGCGGGGAGCAAGACCGCCATGCAGGCAGCCCAGGCGGACGTCACCCTGCTGGAGGCGGCCGCGCTGAGCGGCATGCTGGAATATCAGCCCCAGGAGTTCACCTTCACCGCCCTGGCGGGCACGCCGCTGGCGGACATCGAGCGCCGGCTGAGGGAGAACGGGCAGTACCTGCCATTCGATCCGCCGCTGGTAGCGAGGGGCGCCACCCTGGGCGGGACGGTCGCCGCCGGGCTGAGCGGTCCGGGGCGCTACCGCTACGGGGGGGTGCGCGATTTCATCCTGGGCGTGAAGTTTGTCGATGGAGGCGGCGAACTGGTGCGCGCAGGTGGCAAAGTAGTCAAAAACGCGGCCGGGTTCGATCTCCCCAAGCTGATGGTCGGCAGCCTGGGGGGCTTCGGGTTGCTGGTGGAGCTGACCTTCAAGGTGTTCCCCCTGCTGCCGGCCTTCGCCACGCTGCGTTTCGATTATGCGTCGCTCGAGGAAGCGCTGCATGCGGTGACCCGCCTGGGCCGCCTGCCGCTGGAAATCATGGCTCTGGAGCTGGAACGCCATCCCGGCGGAGCTGCCCTGTACGTCCGGCTGGGCGGGATTCCAGAGGGTTTCGCCCCCCGCCTGGACAGGCTGCGCCGTATGCTGGGAGGCGGCGGTAAGACCCCCCTGGAGGGCCAGGCTGAGCTTGAATTCTGGAACGCCCAGCGGGAGTTCGCCTGGCTGGACGCCGCCTGCGCCCTGGTGAAGGTCGCCATCACCCCCCGGAATGTGCCGGCCCTGGATGAAAGGCTGGCAGTCCACGGCGCAGTCCGGCGCTACAGCGCGGGCGCCAACCTGGCCTGGGTTGCCTGGCCGGGTGCGCTGGGTACGCTCGATCAGTTACTCAAGGAGCTGGGCCTGCCCGCCCTGGTGGTGCTCGGGCCAGCCGGGCATGCCCGCCTCGGGCGGCAGGTGGGCGTGGCCTTCGAGGCCCGGGTCAGGCAGGCCCTGGACCCGGCGGGAAAGTGGCTGGTCTTGTGAGCGAATAGATTAAGATAGGCTTGATTGGGAGAGCCAATGCAGCACAGCATACCGGTTGAAACGCTCGGGCCGTTGGGCAGCGCCATGGCAGGCGCGGTGGAGCAGTGCGTGCACTGCGGTTTCTGTTTGCCTGCCTGCCCCACCTACACGGTGATGGCGGAAGAGATGGACTCTCCCCGCGGGCGGATCATCCTGATGAAATCCGTCCTGGAAGGCGAGATCAGGCTGGATGACGCCCTGCCTTACATCGACCGCTGCCTGGGCTGCCTGGGGTGCGTCACCGCCTGTCCCTCGGGCGTCCCGTATAGCGAGCTGGTCACGCCCTTCCGGGCCTACGCTCAGGAGCGCCGCCGGCGTCCATTTGTGCAGCGAGCGGTGCGGCGGCTGGCGCTGGAGACCCTGCCCAACCCAAGCCTGTTCCGCCTGGCAGCTCAAGCAGGGCGGTTTGCCCGACCGCTGAAGGGGCTTTTGCCGGGGGCGCTGGGGGACATGGTGGAACTGCTGCCGCCGGATCTGCCTCCCGCCCGGCCTTTGCCGGCTGTCTACCCGGCCCAAGGGCAGCGCCGGGGGCGAGTGGCTCTGCTGAGCGGCTGCGTCCAGCAGGTGCTGAGACCGGAGATCAACTGGGCCACCCTGCGGGTGCTGAGCCGCAACGGTGTGGAGGTGGTCGTCCCGCCCGCGCAGGGCTGCTGCGGGGCGCTGGCGATCCACACCGGCGAAATGAAGGAGGCGCGCCGGCTGGCGGAAAACAACCTGCGCGTTTTTTCAATCGATGTCGACGCGGTGATCACCAACGCAGCCGGGTGCGGCTCTGGCATGCACGAGTACCCCTTGCTGTTCAAGGGCACGCCGCTGGAGAGCCAGGCGCAGGAATTCGCCGCCCGTGCCCAGGATATCAGCATCTTCCTGGATGCGCTGGGTGTGCTGGATCCCCCGCCCCTGCCAGAGCCGCTGAAGCTGGCTTACCACGATGCCTGCCACCTGGCCCACGCCCAGGGCGTGACCGCCGCGCCGCGAAGCCTGCTGGGTCGCATCCCAAACCTGACCATGCTGGAGATCCCCGAGGCGGAGCTGTGCTGCGGCTCGGCCGGCACCTACAACCTGGAGCAGCCGGAGACGGCTCGCCAGTTGGGGGAGCGCAAGGCGCGCAATATCCTGAGCACCGGCGCCCAGGCGGTCGCCACCGGCAACATCGGCTGCCTGGTGCAACTGCGCCTCCATCTGGGCGCAGACGGGGAGGGACTGCCGGTCTGGCATACGGTGGAACTGCTGGATCGGGCGTACGCCAGCAGGCTCAGCGCCTGACGGGAATTAGCCATGCCGCGCTACTTTACCCTCGAGGAGGCCAACCGCGCCTTAGGGACCATCCGCCCGCTGGTGCGGGAGGCGCTGGAAATCCGGGGTAAGCTGCTGGAGCTGCAGCCCGAGCTGGCCCCGGTTTTACAAAACCTGCTCGGGAATGGGGGCAATCGGGCGGGCAGCCAGGCAGCCCTGGAGTTTGGCCGGTTGGAGGTGTTGATCGGCAAAATCAACGCCACCGGCGCCCTGTTGAAAGATATCAACTCCGGGCTGGTGGATTTTCTCGCCCGCCGCGAGGGTCGCGACGTGTACCTGTGCTGGCGCTACGACGAGGAGCAGGTGAGTCACTGGCACGACCTGGATACGGGCTTTGCCGGGCGGCAGGCCATCTAACTGCCAGCGCGAGAATCACGGTGCAGGCACCAAGACCAGGTCGAAAACAGCCTCATTCACGCCTTCTACCGGATAATGCTGGGTGACCAGGGTTTGATAACCCTGTGCGCTGATGCGCAAATGGTGATGGGGAGGCCGTCCTGAATAAGAGGGCGGGAAGTGGCTCTCGAATCGATAGGCGCCCTGTTCATCGGAAAACAGCGTCGCCCGGTACTCGTCTGCATACTCTCCATCCGGGCCGGCCATCCAGATTTCGATTTGGGCGCCGGGGATCGGGGCGCAATCGCTGGAGGAGCGCACGACCCCGTTCAG